>JAFAOU010000022.1 GCA_019247495.1 Acidobacteriota bacterium | reverse complement strand
CCGCATGGCTCACCGAGCAGGGCCTGATTAGGCTCCACGATCGATGGTTGCAACTTAACCGCGCTCACTGAACCGCCGGATACGGGTCCGTACGTCCGGTGGTGTGAGAGGGAGGCGGGATCTGTGAATCCCGCCCCCTACTCAATTCAGCGTTGTGTACTTAGTGGATGGTGAAGGGGATCGTGATGATCTCCGTCACTCCGTCGGCGGTGACCCGGACTTTCACGTTCAGCGTCTTGCCGGAGGAGGAGGCGTCGGGCCAGAAGGTCAGGCCGCCGTTTGCGTCGTAGAAGCGGAGCTGCGCCGGCGCGTTGAGCAACTCGAAGGTTGCCGGCGTCGTGGAGTTGACGACGATTCGGAAGGCGATCGGCCAGGAGCCGGACTGCACATCGAGGGATCGGTCGAGAACGCCGTCGTGGTTGGCGTCGGGGACGTTGACGCTCGTGCTGTCGCCGAAGGCGACGCCGAGGAAGTTGAGGCGCGTGTCGGGGAGGGCGATGAGCCCGGGGACGTAGGACGGATCGCCTGACTTGTTGTTGATGACGCTGCCGTAGGCCACGGCGCGGCCACTGGTCACGATCGCGTGGACCGTGTCGTTGTCCTGCGAAGCGGCGTTGAAGAGCGTCGACAGGCCGGTGTTGTATTGCGTCTGGGTTCCGGCGGCGTACGAAATCTCCTTCGACGCGGCAATCGTACCGTCCGCTCGGATGAGGTCCCACTGAATGGTGGCGGCGCTGTCCGCGTAGACGCCGAAGTTGAAGCGCGCATCGGTGGTGGATGACGGACCGCTGAGGACGATCGTGCTGCCGGCGTCGGCGAGTGTGGACTGATCGACCGCGGGGATGTCCTGGCCGAACTCGCCGGTCGCGGACTTGTTGAACGTGCGGGAGCTGACGGTGAGCTTTTGCGCGAACGCGCTGTCGAACGTCACTTCGATCGCGCCGGTGGCGGCCTGGCGGCCGAAGCGGCTGGCTACGACGTCGGCGATGGCGACGGTCGCACGCGGTGCGACGCTGATGCTCGACGTGCCGGCGCTGCCGAGCGCGTCGTGGAAGGTGAGGGTGGCGGCAACCGGGCTGGCGCTCAGGTTGTGAAGCGTGAGTTCGGTCTGCCAGTGGCTGTCGTTCGCGCCCGGACCGGTGCCGGATGCGGGGATGACGAGCGTGGTAGCGCTGACGGCGAGCGGAAGAAGTACAGCGAATGTTGCGGCGAGGATGCGTGTGATTTTCATTTCAGATTCTCCTTCGTTGTGTTGACCGGTGATACGCGGACACGAAAAAGAGTGTCTAGAAATTTATGCGATCACAGCATGTGAAAAGATTCCGATAAATAGACACGAAAAACGCACACGCGCAGCCGCGCCGTGCGGCCGCAATCGTGTGCGTTTGGCGGCTTAGATACGCGAGTGAGAGGGAGAACGTTGGGCTGTCATCCTGAGCCGCCGCAGGCGCTGGAGCGCGAAGCGCGTAACGCCGGAGGACGGTCGAAGGATCCCGTCCCTGCTAACCGGGAAGGGCGGTGGCTCTTGCACGAGGCAAGCACGGAGGGGGTCCTTCGACCGTCCTGCGCCGATCCGCGCTTCGCGCTCCTCGGCTCCGGCGGCTCAGGATGACAGTCGCCGATATACTCCGCCGCCATGTCCATTCCGCTTCTCGATTTGAAACAGCAGTACGCGACGATTCGCGATGAAGTGCTTCGCGTGACGAACGAGGTCTATGAGTCGCAGTACTTCATCCTCGGGCCGCGCGTCGATGCGTTCGAGCGCGACTTCGCCGCGTATTGCCAGAGCAAGTACGCGGTCGGACTTTCGTCGGGTACCGACGCGCTGCTGATCGCGCTGATGGTCCTCGGCGTGGGTCCCGGCGACGAAGTCATCGTTCCCGCGTATTCGTTCTTCGCCACGGCCGGCGTGGTCGACCGCCTCGGCGCCACGCCTGTGTTCGTCGATATCGATCTGGCCGACTACAACATCGATCCGAAGCAGATCGAGTCGCGCATCACCTCCTGCACGAAGGCGATCATGCCGGTGCATCTGTACGGCCAATGCGCGGCGATGGACGAGATCAACCGTATCGCCACGAAGCACAATCTCGCTGTCGTCGAGGATGCGGCGCAGGCCGTCGGTGCGGAGTACGACGGGCGTCGCGCGGGCGTGCTCGGCACGATCGGCGCGTTTTCGTTTTTCCCCTCCAAGAACCTCGGCGCGTTTGGCGATGCGGGTGCGGTGACGTGCGAGGACCACGAGACGTACGAAAAGCTCATCGACTTCCGCGTCCACGGGATGCGGCCGAAGTACTACCACCGCTATGTCGGCGGCAACTTCCGGATCGACGCGCTGCAAGCGGCCATCCTTCACATCAAACTGCCGCATCTCGATGCATGGTCGGAAGGGCGTCGGCGCAACGCGGCGATCTATGCGGAGCTTTTCGCTGAAACGAACTTTGGCGACCGCATAGTGCTGCCGCGCGAGCTGCCGAAGCGGCGGCACATTTACAACCAGTACATCGTTCGCTTTGCTGACAATGCTGCGCGCGACCGCGTGCTCAATCATCTGAAGAGCGCCGGCATTGGATGCGAGGTTTATTACCCGCTGACGCTGCCGCAGCAGGAGTGCTTCACGGACGTTCCGTCAGCGAGCGAGCATTTCCCGCATTCCGACGCGGCCGCGGCGACGACGCTAGCCATCCCGATTTTTCCGGAGCTGACGAAGGATCAGATGGCCGAAGTGGTGCGGGAGATCGGGAACGGGTTGGGGTGAGAGGCTACAATTCGCGCGATGGGCAAACTCATGGAGAAGGCGATCGCGGAAGCGGCCACGTTGCCTGACGCGGATCAGGAGGCCATCGGCGCGTGGCTCCTCGCAGAGATTGAAGCAGAACGGCGTTGGGATGCGCTGTTTGACCAGCCGGCGTCGGGAGCAATCGAACAGATGGCAGACGAGGCGTTGCGCGCACACGCAAACGGGCTTACTGAGCCGCTCGATCCTGACACGCTGTGAAATCCAGCCTGGCGCCGTCCTTCCGGAAGAGGCTCGCGGCATTGCCTCACGACGTACAGGACCATGCGCGTGCTGCGTACCGTTTGTTTCGCGAAGATCCGAGACATCCCGGACTGCACTTCAAGAGAGTTCATACAGGTGGCCGGTTTGTCGCCGTGCGGATTGGACGGGATTACCGTGCCGTCGGCGTGTTGGAACGGCCCGACTCAGTGGTTTGGTTCTGGATTGGTCCGCACGACGAGTATGAACGGCTCCTTGCGAATCGCTAACGCGATGAATCCGCCAGCTGCTCAAGACGAACTGGTGACGAACCGATGATCCCCATCCGCCACACCCTTCCGCCGCGCACGACGCCGACCGTCAATCGCGGGCTCGTCATTGCGAATGGGATCGTGTTTCTAACGCAGATTTTTCTGGGTGATCGCACGGAATCGGTCATCAACCTCTTCGGATTCATCCCCGCACGGTTGACGAATCCGGCGGCGTATGGCTACTCGATGCTGGAAGTCTGCGTCACGCTGGTCACGTCGCTGTTTCTGCACGGCGGATTCGTGCACCTCATCGGCAACATGATCTACCTCTGGGTGTTTGGCGGCGCGGTCGAGGACGCGCTCGGGCATGTCCGGTACGGCATCTTCTTCATCGTCTGCGGCGCGATCGGCAGCCTTACCCACACGCTGCTTTTTCCGCATTCGACCGTGCCTTCGATTGGCGCGTCTGGCAGCATCGCCGGGATCCTCGGCGCGTTCCTGGTGCTGCGGCCGAAGGCACGCATCGTCACGCTGCTGCCGCTTGTCGTGTACTGGGCGATGATCGAATTGCGCGCGGTCATTTTTCTGCCGATCTGGTTCGCGATGCAGTTTTTCAACGGTTTCCTCTCGTTTGCGGCCGCGCATCGGACGCAGGAAGTGGCCGGCGTCGCGTGGTGGGCGCACGTAGGCGGGTTCCTTTTCGGCGCGCTCGTCGGCCTCATCGCGCGCCGAGGGAAACACGAACGTGTGACACCATATGCGGCCGAAACGGAGGACGTTTGAACAAGGGAATCATTCTCGCGGGCGGCTCGGGCACGCGGCTGTATCCGATGACGTCGGCGATGTCGAAACAGCTGCTGCCGGTTTACGACAAACCGATGATCTATTACCCGCTGACCACGCTGATGCTGGCCGGCATCACCGAGTTTCTGATCATCACGACGCCGGAGGACCAGGCGGGATTTCAGAAGCTGCTCGGCAGCGGCTCGCAGTGGGGAATCACGATCAACTACGCCGCGCAGCCGCATCCTGGTGGGCTGGCGCAGGCGTTTCTGATCGGACGCGATTTCGTGGCCGGCGAACCGAGTTGTCTCATCCTCGGCGACAACATCTTTTATGGACACGGCCTGCCGGATTCGCTTCGGCGCGCGGCCTCGGCCGAGAGCGGCGCGACTGTTTTCGCGTACCGCGTTCCCGATCCGGAGCGCTACGGCGTAGCCGAATTCGATGAGCGCGGACACGCCATCAGTATCGAAGAGAAGCCGTCGAAGCCGCGCTCGAACTTCGCGGTCACGGGACTCTATTTTTACGATGACCGCGTGTGCGATTTCGCGGCGAATTTGAAGCCGTCGCCGCGCGGAGAGCTGGAGATCACGGACCTCAATCGCGTCTATCTCGAGCTCGGCGAATTGCGCGTCGAACAGCTTGGGCGCGGATTCGCATGGTTCGACACCGGCACGCAGGAGTCGCTGCTGCAGGCGGCGAACTACGTCGAGACGATCGAGTTGCGGCAGGGGCTGAAGATCGCATGCCCCGAGGAGGTCGCGCACTACCTCGGGCTGATCGATGACGCTCAGTTGCGCGCCTCGGCGGAACGGCTGGCGAAGAGCACGTACGGCAAGTACCTGCTCAGCCTTCTCGATGAACACGCGCAACGTGCCGCGCGTGCGGCGACTGTGTCATGACGAAGCACGTCGTCGTCACCGGCGGCGCGGGCTTCATCGGGTCGAATATCGCCGACGCGTATCTCGCGCGCGGGTGGTACGTGACGATCATCGACAACCTCTCGACCGGCAAGCGCCGCAATGTCGATCCGCGCGCGGCGTTGCACGAGATCGACATTCGCGACCGCGCCGCGGCCGACCTGATCCGCGCGCTGAAGCCGGACGTCATCAACCATCACGCGGCGCAGATGGATGTGCGCAAGTCGGTCGAGGATCCCGCCGCCGATGCCGACGTAAACGTGATCGGGACGCTGCGGCTCCTCGAAGCGGCGGTCGATGCGGCGGTGAAGCGCGTTATTTTCGCTTCGACCGGCGGTGCGATTTACGGCGAGCCGGTGGAAGTGCCGCAGACGGAATCGCATCCGCTGAATCCGCTGTCGCCCTACGGCTGCGCGAAGCTGGCGGTCGAGCGCTATCTGAATTACTACCGGGTCGTGCGCGGACTTTCGTCAGTCGCACTGCGTTACGCCAATGTCTACGGTCCGCGGCAGAACGCGCATGGCGAAGCCGGCGTCGTGGCGATCTTCGCGGCGAAGCTGCTCGATAAACAGCAGGCCACGATCAACGGCAGCGGCGAACAGACGCGCGACTTCGTCTACGTCGATGACGTCGTGGCTGCCAACCTCGCCGCCTCGGACGCCGAATGGCAGGGGGAGTACAACGTCGGAACGGGCGTCGAGACGACGATCAACGATTTGTACGACTCACTGGCGTCGATCGCCGGCGTTGAGACGCGCGCACAGCATGCGCCGCCGAAGGAAGGCGAACAACTGCGCAGCGTTCTCGATGGCAGCCAGTTGCGCACGCTCGCGAATCTGCCCGAGCGGAAAGCGTTGTCCGAGGGGTTGAAGGAAACGTTCGACTGGTTCGCTGCGGAGCGCGGGCGATGATCATCACGCGCAGCCCGCTTCGCATCAGCCTCGGCGGCGGAGGGACAGACCTGCCGTCGTACTACGAAAAATTCGGCGGGTTTCTCATTGCGGCGGCAATTGATCGTTACGTCTACGTCACCGTCAACCGACCGTTCGGCGCAGGCATCCGGCTCAAGTACTCCGACATCGAAAATGTCGACACCGTCGATGAAGTGCGTCACCCCATTCTTCGCGAAGCGTTGCGGATGATGAACCTGCGCACGCCGCAGATCGAGATCACTACGCTCGCCGAAATCCCCTCGGGGACCGGACTCGGATCGTCCGGCAGTTTCACCACCGCGCTGGTCAAAGCGTTGTACGCGCATCGCCGCCGCCTGCTGCATTCGAGCGAAGTGGCCCGGCTGGCGTGCGAGATCGAGATCGAGCGGCTGCACGAGCCGGTCGGCAAACAGGATCAGTACATCGCCGCGTATGGCGGCGTGACCTGCTTCGATTTCAATCCCGACGGCTCGGTATCGGCGCGGCCGCTGACGCTGGCGATGGATACGATGTTCGAGCTGGAGGACAACCTCCTCCTTTTCTTCACCGGCTTCTCGCGAAGCGCCGGCAGTCTGCTGAAAGATCAGAAGGCGCGCTCCGAAGCCGACGACAACGAGATGATCGAGAACCTCCACTACGTCAAAGATCTTGGATACCGCAGTCAGGCCGCGCTGGAAGCGGGGCGGTGCCACGAGTTCGGCGAGTTGATGCACGAGCATTGGGAGCACAAGAAGCGGCGCTCGCACGGGATGAGCAATCCGAAGATCGACGAGTGGTACGAGCTCGGACGCCGCAACGGTGCCATCGGCGGCAAGCTGGTCGGCGCCGGCGGCGGCGGATTCCTGTTGTTCTACGCCGAAGACCGCAAATCGCTGCGGCGTGCGATGACGGACGCAGGGTTGGAGGAAGTGCGGTTCCGGTTCGATTTCGAAGGGACGAAGGTGTTGATGTCGTAAAGGCTTTGAACCACAGACACACAGAGGGCACAGAGAAGACCTCCTCTGTGTCTTCTGTGCCTCTGTGGTGTAATGCCCCGCGCCGATGAGCTACACCGAACAACACCTTCGCGAAGCGTCCGCGATCATCGACAAACTCGATGCGGATGCGATCGAGCGGACCGCCGTCCTGCTCGCCGAACTTCGGGAGCGCCGCGGACGGCTTTTCCTTCTCGGCGTCGGCGGCAGCGCGGCGAATTGCTCCCATGCCGTCAACGACTTCCGCAAAATCTGCGGGATCGAAGCGTATGCGCCGACGGACAACGTCAGCGAGCTGACAGCGCGCACCAACGACGAGGGATGGGCGTCCGTATTCATCGAATGGCTGAAGGTCAGCCGGCTCACGCCATCGGACATGCTCTTTATCTTTTCGGTCGGCGGGGGAAATCGCGAGAAGAACGTCAGCCCCAACCTTGTTGCGGCGCTGGAATACGGAAAAGAGGTCGGGGCGAAAGTCTGCGGCATCGTCGGGCGCGACGGAGGCTACACGGCGACGGTCGCCGACGCCTGCGTGATCATCCCCACCGTCAATCCGCAAAATGTCACGCCGCATACAGAAGCGTTTCAAGCGGTGGTGTGGCACCTCCTGGTATCGCACCCGGCGCTGAAAGTTTCCGAGACGAAGTGGGAATCGACGAAGTGATGAAAGCCGTGTTTCTCGATCGCGACGGAGTCATCAATCGCGCCGTCGTGCGCGATGGAAAGCCGCATCCGCCCGCCACGGTCGAGGATCTGGAAGTGCTGCCCGGAGTTCCGAATGCGTTGCACAAACTTCGCGACGCCGGCTTCCGCCTGATCGTGGTCACGAATCAGCCCGACGTCGCGCGCGGAACGCAGACGCGCGAAGCGATTGAAGCGATGCATGTGCGTCTCATGTCGGACCTGGCGGTTGACGACGTCGTGACCTGCTACCACGACGACGGCGACGCCTGCGGCTGCCGCAAGCCGAAGCCGGGCGCATTGATCGACGCTGCGCAACGCCACGGTCTCGAGCTCAATCGCTCCTTCATGGTCGGCGACCGCTGGCGGGACATCGAAGCAGGTCAGCGCGCCGGCTGCCGTTGCCTTTTCGTCGATCACGGCTACGCCGAGGAGCAGCCGGCCGGATCGTTCGTGCGCGTGCCGTCGCTTGCGGCCGCCGCCGACTGGATAATCGAGAATCAGTGATGACACGACTGGAAGATCTCAAGGTCAAAATCTTCGCCGACGGCGCCGAGAAGGCCGGCATGCTGGAGATGTACGCGAAGCCGTACATCAAAGGCTTCACCACCAATCCGACGCTGATGCACAAAGTCGGGCTGACCGACTACCGCGCCTTCGCCCGCGACATCGTCGGCGTGATTCCCGACCGGCCGATCTCCTTCGAAGTGTTCTCCGACGAGTTCGACGAGATGGAACGTCAGGCGCGCGAGATCGCTACCTGGGGCGACAACGTCTACGTAAAAATCCCGGTGACGAACACGCGGCGCGAGCCTGCCTACGATCTGGTGCGGCGCCTTGCGAACGAAGGCGTCAAGCTGAACATCACCGCCATCATGACCATCGACCAGGTGCGCAACGTCGTCGATGCGGTGAAGGACGGCGCGCCGTCGTGCGTCTCCGTCTTCGCCGGACGCATCGCCGACACGGGCCGCGATCCTGTTCCGATCATGACCGAGTGCGTCGACATCCTGACGGCGGCGCCGCAGTCGGAACTGATCTGGGCCAGCCCGCGCGAACTGCTGAACATCATCCAGGCCGATGCCATCGGCTGCCACATCATCACCGTCACCAACGACATCCTCAAGAAGCTGCCGCTGATCGGGAAAGACCTAGGCGACTACTCGCTCGACACCGTGAAGATGTTCTTCGATGACGGGCGGAAGGCTGGGTTCACACTTTGATTTTCGTCACGGGCGCGGCCGGCTTCATCGGCTTTCATGTGTCGAAGCGGTTGCTCGAACGCGGCGACGAGGTCGTCGGGATCGACAACCTCAACGACTACTACGATCCGGCGCTGAAGCACGCGCGGCTCGACATCCTGCGCAAGTTCGAGCGCTTTGAGTTCGTCCACGCCGATATCGCCGATCGCGCCGCGATCGAAGAGCTGTTCGCGCGCCACAAGCCGCAGCGCGTCGTTCATTTAGCAGCGCAGGCCGGGGTCCGCTATTCGCTCACCAATCCGCACGCGTACACCGAGAGCAACATCACCGGCTTTTTGAACATCCTCGAGGGATGCCGCCATCACGCCGTCGAACATCTCGTCTACGCATCATCGAGCTCCGTCTACGGCGCGAATACGAAGCAGCCGTTCTCCGAACACGACAACATCGATCATCCCGTTTCGCTCTACGCCGCGACGAAAAAAGCGAACGAGCTGATGGCGCACACCTATGCGCACCTCTTCGGCGTCGCCTCCACCGGCCTTCGATTTTTCACGGTGTACGGACCGTGGGGCCGGCCGGACATGGCCCTCTTCCGTTTCACACGTGGCATTCTCGCCGGCGAGCCGATTCCGGTCTTCAACGAAGGGCGGATGATCCGCGACTTCACCTTCATCGACGACATCGTGGAAGGCGTCGTGCGCGTGCTTGACCAGCGCGCTGAGCCCGATCCCGCGTGGAGTGGCGATGAACCCGATCCGGCGCGGAGCTATGCGCCGTACCGCGTCTTCAACATCGGCAACAACCGCCCCGTGCTTCTCCTCGACTACATTGCCGCGCTCGAAGAGGCCCTCGGCCGCAAAGCGACGCTCGATCTTCTGCCGATGCAGCCGGGCGACGTCGTCTCCACACGCGCCGATGTCAGCGAGCTGGAGAAGGCCGTCGGCTTCCATCCCTCGGTCACGATCGGCGAGGGGATTGCGCGATTTGTAACGTGGTACAAAGACTACTTTCAGGTGCCCCTAACGTGACCGCTCCAACAGTCGATACGCAGACGCTCGATACATTTCTGGAAGCCGTCCGCACGCGCGCCGCTGTCGTCGGCGTGATCGGACTCGGATACGTCGGTCTCCCGCTGGTGCTGCTCTTCGAAGAGGAAGGCTTCCCGGTCATCGGCTTCGACGTCGATTCCAACAAGACCTCGGCGCTGAACCGCGGCGAGTCGTACATCAAGCACATCGGCGTCGATCGGATCAGCAAAGCCTTCGGCACCGACCGCGTCATCGCCACGACGAATTTCGACCGGCTCGCTGAATGCGACGCGGTCATCATCTGCGTTCCGACGCCTCTCGGTGTGCATCGCGAGCCCGATCTGAAATACATCCGCATGACCGCCGAGGCGATTGCGGAGAGGATCCGGCCGGGGCAGTTGATCGTGTTGGAGTCGACCACGTATCCCGGCACTACGCGTGAAGAGCTGCTGACGCGCTTCGAAGAAAAAGGCGTGGTCTGCGGGCGCGACTACTTCCTCGCGTTCTCGCCCGAGCGCGAGGATCCCGGCAACGAGCACTTCAACACGCGCACGATTCCGAAGATCGTCGGCGCCATCGATGCTCCGTCGCTCACCGCCGCGCAGGCGCTCTATGCCTCGGTCATCGATCGCGTCGTCACCGTTTCCAGCGCGGAAGTGGCGGAGTCGGCCAAGCTGCTGGAGAACATCTTCCGCGCCGTCAACATCGCGCTCGTCAACGAGATGAAAGTCGTGTTCGACCGCATGGGCATCGACGTATGGGAAGTGATCGACGCCGCCAAGACAAAGCCGTTCGGCTTCATGCCGTTTTATCCCGGTCCGGGACTGGGCGGCCATTGCATTCCGCTCGATCCGTTCTACTTGGCCTGGAAGGCGGCGGAGTACGGCACGTGGGCGCGCTTCATCGAGCTCGCCGGCGAGATCAACACCTCCATGCCGCGCTACGTCATCGACCGCACCACCGAGGCCGTGAACCAGAGCGGCAAGAGCATCGTTGGCGCGAAGGTGCTCGTGCTCGGACTCTCGTACAAAGCGGACATCGATGACGATCGCGAGTCGCCCTCGTTTGAATTGATCGAACTGCTGCAGCAGCGCGGCGCCATCGTTTCCTACTGCGATCCCTTCGTTCCTGTTGCGCGGCGCGGACGCAAGCACGATATCCACCTCAGTTCCGTCCCGTGCACGCCGGAAGAATTCGCGAAGTACGACGCGGTGCTGATCTCCACTGCGCATTCGCAATTCGCCGATCCGAAGCTCTACGCGTCGGCGAAGCTGGTCATCGACACGCGCAACGTCGTTCCGCGCGATGCCGGCATCAACGTCGTGCGGGCCTGAGATGCCGAAAACCGCGCTCATCACCGGCATCACCGGCCAGGACGGCTCGTACCTCGCCGAGTTGCTGATCGCGAAGGGCTACGTGGTGCACGGCATCGTGCGCCGTTCGTCGTCGTTCAACACGGGCCGCATCGATGCGATCTACCAGGATCCGCACGAGCAGCAGCGGCAGCTCATCCTTCACTACGGCGATCTCAATGACAGCTCGTCGCTCAACCGCATCCTTCGCGTCGTCAACCCGGGCGAGATCTACAACCTCGGCGCGCAAAGTCACGTCAAGGTCTCGTTCGATACGCCTGAATACACTGGCGAGGTGACCGGGCTCGGCGCCGCGCGGCTGCTCGAAGCGATCCGCGAGCTGCAGATCCGGCCGCGGATTTACCAGGCGTCGTCATCCGAGATGTTTGGCAAGGTGGATGTGTCGCCGCAGAACGAGCAGACGCCGTTTTATCCGCGCAGCCCGTACGGCGCGGCCAAGTTGTATGCGTATTGGATGACGGTGAACTATCGCGAGGCGTACGGCCTCTTCGCCGTCAACGGCATTCTCTTCAACCATGAGTCGCCGCGTCGAGGCGAGACGTTCGTGACGCGCAAAGTCACGCGGGGCGCGAGCCGCATCAAGCTCGGCTTGCAGGATCGTCTCTACCTCGGCAATCTCGATGCCCGGCGCGACTGGGGTTATGCGAAGGATTACGTCGAGGCGATGTGGTTGATGCTGCAATGCGATGAGCCGGACGATTTCGTCATCGCCACCGGCGAGACGCACACCGTCCGCGAGCTGTGCGACCGCGCCTTCGCCCGCACCGGCGTCGAACTGTCGTGGGAAGGAAGCGGCGTCGACGAACGCGGCACCGACAAAGCGACGGGCAACGTTCGTGTCGAAATCGATCCGCGCTACTTTCGTCCGACCGAGGTCGAGCTGCTCCTCGGCGATGCCAGCAAGGCGAAGGAGAAGCTTGGCTGGTCTCCGAGGACGGCGTTTGCGGAGCTCGTCGATCTGATGGTCGACGCCGATCTCGAGCTCGCCGCCACCGAGGCGCGTCTCGGCGCGAAGTGACGATGGCCACCTTTTGGAACGATCGCCGAATCCTGCTCACCGGCGGCGGCGGTTTCCTCGGCGGATTCATCGCCGCCGAGTTGCAGCGGCGCAATCCGGCCGCGATCCTCACGCCGCGCGCAACGGAACTCGACCTTCGCGACGCGGCCGCCGTTCGCGCGTACCTCGGCGAGCATCGTCCGAATCTCGTCATCCACGCCGCGGCCGTGGTCGGCGGCATCGGCGCGAATCGTTCGCATCCGGGCCGTTTTTTCTACGACAACGCCGTGATGGGATTGCACCTCATCGAAGAGTCGCGCCTCGCGGGAGTTGAGAAGTTCGTCTGCCTCGGCACCATCTGCGCGTATCCGAAGCACACGCCGATTCCGTTCCGCGAAGAGGAGTTGTGGAATGGATATCCCGAGGAGACGAATGCGCCGTATGGACTGGCGAAGAAGATGTTGCTCGTACAACTGCAGGCGTACCGGCAGGAGTACGGCTTCAACGGCATCTTCCTCCTGCCGGTGAATCTGTACGGACCGCGCGACAACTTCGACCTCGAGACGAGCCACGTCATCCCCGCGATGATCCGCAAGTTCATCGAAGCGCGGGAACGGGGAGAGCAGAAGGTCGTGCTGTGGGGTGATGGTTCGCCGACGCGCGAGTTTCTCTACGTCGAAGACGCCGCGGCGGGCGTCGTCGTCGCTTCGGAGAAGTACGAGAAAGGTGATCCCGTGAACGTCGGAAGCGGCGAAGAGATCTCCATCCGCGATCTGGCGCAGACCATCGCCGAGAAGATTGGATTCCGCGGCGAAATCGTCTGGGATGCAACGAAGCCGAATGGACAGCCGCGGCGCAGGCTCGACGTCTCCCGCGCCGCCGCCGAGTTCGGCTTTCGCGCTACAACGTCGATGAAAGAAGGAATGGCGAAGACGATCGCCTGGTACGAGGCGAATCGCTGATGCGCAATGTCGATGATGCCGTCGTGGACGGTTTCGGCGATGAATGGAGCCGATTCGATCAAAGCGAAGTCCCGGAACTCGAAACGCAGCAGCGCTTCGAGGAGTACTTCGGCATCTTTCCGTGGCATGAGCTGCCGCCAGCCGCGGTCGGGCTGGATCTCGGTTGTGGCAGTGGGCGATGGGCGCGGCTCGTCGCACCGCGCGTTGGCCGGCTCCTCTGCTTCGATGCCAGCCGGGCCGCGGCCGACGTCGCGAAGCGAATGCTTGCAGGCGTGGAGAATGCCGAAGTCGCAGTTGCCGCGATCGACGAATTGCCCGTGCCTGACGCCAGCGCCGATTTCGCCTATTCGCTTGGCGTGCTGCACCACATTCCGGATACAGGCGCGGCGTTGCGAGCCTGCGTTCGTAAGGTACGTCCTGGCGCTCCATTTCTGGTCTACCTCTACTATCGATTCGATAACCGGCCGGCGTGGTACCAGCGGCTCTGGCAACTGAGCGAGGTCATTCGCCACACCGTTTCCCGTTCTCCGAAGGCGATTCGCTACGCCGTCAGCCAGTTTTTCGCGGCCACGGTTTACTGGCCGCTGTCGCGGCTTGCCAGTGTTGCGGAACGGATCGGGATTCGGGTCGAGTCGTTCCCGCTGGCCTACTATCGCAACCGGTCCTTCTACATGATGCGTACGGATGCACTCGACCGTTTCGGAACCCGCCTCGAGCAGCGCTTCACGCGCGCCGAGATCGAGTCCATGATGCGTGACGCCGGATTGGTTGACATCGTCTTCAGTCCGCGCGCGCCGTTCTGGGTCGCGATGGGGCGCCGTCAAAGCTCTCGGGTGAAGTGAATCAACGTCTATCATTCCGGTCATGTGTGGCATCGCGGGAATCTGGAGACGGCGCGGCGGAAGAGCCGGTGAAACGGCGCAGCGGATGTCGTCGCGTCTCGTTCACCGCGGGCCGGATGATGCCGGCGTCTGGCACGATCCTCTTGCCGGGATCGCCCTCGGTTTCCGGCGCCTTTCCATCATCGATACCAGTCCGGCAGGCCATCAGCCAATGCAGTCAGCGAGCGGCCGCTACACGATGGTGTTCAACGGTGAGGCGTACAACTATGAGTCGATCCGGCGTGAACTGATCGAAACTGGCAACGCACCCTCGTGGCGCGGCCACTCCGACACGGAAGTCCTGTTGGCGGCGTTCGAGGCGTGGGGTCTCGAAGCGGCCGTACAACGCTTCGTCGGAATGTTCGCCTTCGCGCTGTGGGATGCGAACGAGCGGAAGCTGCACCTCGTGCGCGACCGCATGGGCGTGAAGCCGCTCTACTTCGCACCCACCGCGGACGCGCTCCTGTTCGGCTCCGAATTGAAGGCGATGACGGTGGCCGAGGAGTTCCCGCACGCCGTCAATCGCGACGCGCTCGGGCTGTACATGAAGTATGCATACGTTCCCGCGCCGTACACGATCTACGAGAACGTGTGGAAAGTGCGCCCGGGCACGATCGTCACGATCGACGCTGACGGCGCGTACAACGAGCGCGCGTACTGGTCGCTGCGCGATGTGATTGCGCGCGCAACGGCGGACCGTTTCGCGGGCAACCACGAAGAAGCGACGGACGAGCTCCAGCGCATCCTGGCCGAGTCGGTCAAGCTGCGGATGATCTCTGATGTGCCGTTGGGCGTGTTCCTCTCGGGCGGCGTCGACTCATCCCTCGTCGCCTCGGTCATGCAAGCGCAGAGCAGCGCGCCCGTAAAGACGTTCACCATCGGTTTTCGCGAGGCGGAGTATGACGAAGCGACGTATGCCGCTGCCGTCGCCAAGCACCTCGGAACTGATCACACCGAGCTCTATGTCACAGCGTCCGACGCGTTGGACGTCATTCCGCGCTTGCCTGACATCTACGACGAGCCGTTCGCAGACTCCTCGCAAATCCCGACGTTTCTCGTCTCCCGTCTGGCGAGGGAGAAGGTGACGGTCAGTCTTTCCGGCGACGGCGGCGACGAGTTCTTTGGCGGATATCACCGCTATTTCCTTGGCCGCAAGTTGTGGGACAAGGTCGACCGCGTTCCGCGAGTCACGCGTCGAGCAGCAAGCGCCGCGCTACGTGCGGTACCGATGACGGTCTGGAACACGGTGCTCTCTCCCAAACGCCGTTTCGTTCCCACCGCGCTGCGGCGCGATCGCGCCGGCGAACGGATTCATAAGTTTGCCCGGGCCATGACCTCGGTCACGTCTGACAGCCTCTACTACGAGATCGTCACGCAGTGGACCAACTCGGTGCTCGCCGCCCGCAATCTGCCGATCGGAATCACAACGCCGTCGGAGTGGCCTCGTCTGACAGACATGATCGAGCAGATGATGTTCTTCGATCAGATCTCCTACCTCCCCGACGACATCCTCGTGAAGGTTGACCGCGCCAGCATGGCCGTGAGCCTGGAGGCGCGCGAACCACTGCTCGATCATCGCCTGATCGAGTTTGCGTGGCGGCTCCCGCTGAACATGAAGCTGCGTCATGGCGGCGGCAAGTGGATCCTCAAGAATCTCCTGGCGCGCTACATCCCGGATTCTCTTATTGATCGCCCGAAGATGGGCTTCGGGATGCCGATCGATCACTGGCTGCGCGGTCCGCTACGCGGCTGGGCTGAATCGCTGCTCGATGAGCGACGCCTGCGCGAGGATGGTTTCTTCGATGTGGCGGCGATCCGCGCGAAGTGGACGGAACACAATACGGGACGCGGCGAGTGGCAAAACTACGTATGGACCGTGCTCATGTTCCAGGCGTGGCTCGATGCCCGGCGCGGCGAGGCGGTGCAGCCGGTCAGTGAGCTACCGCCCGCCCTCTCGGTTCCGGCTGCTTCGTAGAGAGTACCAGGACCTGTCCGTCGGGGGCGGTCATCAGCATCGGGTGATAGTCGCGCGTCATCCCGGAGTAGTGCTTCACCGCTCCGTCCATTCCGTCGAACTGCTTTAACTGGAACGAATCATCATTGACGTCGACGGCGGCGCCGGCGGTGAATCGCCTGACGACCAGCCAGCGCGAATCGTTCATGCCGACCGGGACCGCAATCACCTGCGGATCACCGTTCGCAACCGCGAGCTCGGTCGAAGCACAGTTCCAATCATTGCAGGTCTTTACGACCCAGACGTGAGTAAGTGGGATGCACGGACAATCGGCGGTCATCGGAGCGGAAACGAGGATGAGAAGGAGGGAAGCGAAGAGGGCGGGGCGCATGGGAAGTCTCCTGTTCGCCGAAGCGCATTGAAACCTTCGTGCCACCGCTCTCTCCGCAAGCGAAGGTCATCCGTCACACCATGAAAGTTATCTGTGCCGCAGGATGCCCTGGCGTCAAACATGAATAACTGTCATCCGCCCAGAGGATTCTATGAAAGCCATCCGCCACTTCGCTGCAGTTCTGATTACCTTCGTTTCCCTCACACCGGCCGTCTTTGCCGCCACGTTCGTCGTGCCGCCCGACCGGGAGATGATCCGCCGAGCCGACGCCATCGTCATCGCCACGCCGCTTGCCTCTTTCACGCAACGAAGCGATGACGGCGGCATCGAAACGGTTACGCCTGTCCGCGTCGAAGAGGTCCTGAAGGGCCAACGCATCCCAATGTCGCTTACGGTCGTCGAGCCGGGCGGTGAATACGCCGGTGAGGCGCAGTTGATCCCGGGCGTACCGCGTTTCAACAGCAGCGAGCGCACCCTGCTCTTCCTCACACGAATCGGCGGAAGCCGATGGGTCGTCACCGAAATCGCGCTGGGCAAGTTCAGCTTTCACGCGGAGAGCGGTACGCCATTGCTGCTGCGCGACGCAGGCGAGATCACCGGATGGGACCCCGACCTGACCCCGCATCGCGAGCGGATGCGCGACGCTGCCGGATTCCTGCAGTTCATCCGCAATGAGAGTCGCGGCATCGTATCGAAAGAAGACTACTTCGCCGTCGGAGGCCCGGCGGCGGAATCGTTCGGGAAGCCTGCCGCGAAATCTCTGGGAACGTTAGGCATCGTCCCGCTGGTAGCGCCCTACACGGCCACGTCGTACACGATGTTGATCAGCGGTACCCGAGGCGGGCGTTGGGCCACGTTCCCGAACCCGGTGACATGGTTCAGCGGCGCGACTCAGGAGCCGGGAGCGCCCGGCGGCGGAGTGACCGCGATCAATGCAGCCTTCGCGTCGTGGGACAACGACTGCGGCTCGAACGTGAACTACGTCTACGCCGGCACGGATACAACCCACACGCAAGGCTTGCACGCTGCCGATGGAGCCAACACCATCCTGTTCGAACGAGACCTGAGCAGCTGGGGTGTCGCGCCATTCTCGTGTTCCGGGAACAGCTACAGCGGCACGCTCGGCGTCGGCGGTGTCACGACCGCGTCGGGCACGAATGTCGTGAACGGCGAGACGTTTGCCACCAACACCGAAGGCGATGTGGAGATGAACCGCGGCATCGCCAACTGCACGCTGCTCTTCAACAACGGCGACTGGAACAGCGCCGTGACGCACGAGGTCGGACACACACTCGGCTTTCGCCACGCCGATCAAACCCGCGACAGCGCCGCGGCCTGTACGTCCGATCCCTCTCTCGAATGTTCGCAGCAGGCGATCATGAAGTCGTTCATCTCCACCGGCATCAATGCCGCGCTCCAGGTCTGGGACCAGCACGCGGTGCAGGCGGTTTATCCGGGCAATGTGTGTGCGCCGGCGGGTGGCTGTACGGCTCCCGCCATCACTGCACAACCGCAGTCGGTGGTCATCAACGCGGGGGGGGCGGCGACGCTGAGCGTTGGTGCGTCCGGGACGAGCCCGTCCTATCAATGGTATGTCGGCGCTTCTCCCAATACTGCTTCGCCGATTGCCGGTGCAACCGGTCCTTCTCTCACCGTCACGCCAGCGTCGACGACGTCCTACTGGGTGCGCGTGAGCAATGCGTGCGGTTCTGCAAACAGCGCTACCGCTACGGTCACTGTCCAGAACAACTGCGCGGCACCGACGATCCGGGCGCAACCGGGCTCGGGCACCATCGTCGGAGGCCAGGGGACGATTGCCGTTCTCGCGTCGGGCAGCCCGACGGGGTACCAGTGGTTCCAGGGGACGTCAGGCAACACTTCCGTTCCCATTTCGGGCGCCACTACCAATGAGCTGACAGTGGCTCCTTCGGCCACCACGTCTTTCTGGGTGCGCGTCAGCAACGCCTGCGGATCGGTCAATAGCGCCACCGCGACCGTCAGCGTAACCGCTACCGTGCCTCCGCCCACCTCGGCTGGTGTCATCAAATCCGACTTTGACCGCAACGGTTCGCCGGACATCCTCTGGCGCTACGCGACGGGCCAGAACTACGTATGGTTCATGTCCGGCTCGACCCAGATCGGCGGCCAGTATTTGCCCGCTATCGCGGACAGCAACTGGCACATGGAAGGCGTCGGCGATTTCAATCGCGACGGCTCTCCGGACATCCTCTGGCGGTATTACGGTACGGGCGAGATTTTTGTCTGGTACATGAACGGGGCGACCCAGAACGGCGGCGCGTATCTTCCGAGCGAGCCGGATGTGAACTGGGTCATTGGTGGAGTGGGCGATTTCGACGGCAACGGATCGCCGGACATTGCCTGGCGGAACAAGAGCACTGGTGAAGACCGGATCTGGCTCATGAATGGAACGAGTATTCTCAATGTGATCGCTTTACCCACTATCTCCGATACTCTCTGGCGCATGCAGGCCGTAGGCGACTTGAACCGCGACGGTACGCCGGACATTGTCTGGCGCTATTTTGGCACGGGCCAGAATTACGTCTGGTTCATGCGCGGCACCGTCCGCGTTCCGGGTCAGTACTTACCGACCATTGCTGATACGAAATGGGAAGTGGGCGCCATTGCAGACCTCGACAATAATGGCAGCAACGATCTGGTATGGCGTTATTACGGCAGCGGTGAAAACTACGTCTGGTTCATGAACGGCCCGACACAGATCGGCGGCAAATATTTGCCAACCATTGTGGACGTGGGCTGGCGCATGACGGGGCCGCGGTAGGAATTTTCATTATGGACGACGGCGTGATTCGGATAATGGCCGCATAAGACTTCCCCGGCCGATGACGGCATCGCCCGCGTGGCGGCGCCGGTCCGGGCGGCGGTGGTATATGATGCGGCCTCGCGACAGATCGGCATCGCCTGATGAGGCTTCCCATTCGATTGAACCCTACGGCGGTTCCGCATGCATTGCGCCGCCTTCTCGCTCCCGTCTCGGCCAGTGGTGATCCGTCCCGTTTGACGTTTCTAGCCGATCAGTACAAGCGCGTGCCGCCCGAGGAGCAGGCAGCGATTGCGGCGGAATACTCGATGTGCATTTCGGCGCTGAAATTCGGGAAAACATTCAAGACGACTGCCGCGGCCAGGTTGGACCGTTCGGCAGCAGCGTTTGAATCGCACCTTGTTGGAAACGATCACGTCGTCGTCGATCTCGGAGCTTCGGACGGCAGCACGTCGGTCGATCTTTTCGAGCGGATTCGACCTCATGTCCAGCGGTTTATCGCTGCCGATCTCAATGACTCGATATTGATCTGTAGTCACCGGAACGGCCTGGCGTTTTTTTCGCCGGCCGGTCAGCCGATTGTGGAAGTCACGCCGCGGCTTCTTTGGTACGCCGATGTTGCAGGCGCCAACCCGATCTATCGCGGTCTGGTCAGCCGCAGAGTTGTACGATTTCCATGCTCGGGCGAGCAGACGCGAATCCGCTTGCTGAATCCGCGCTTTCTGGATCTCACTGCGCGGCATCCGAACGTCGCCTTCCTCCGTCACGACATGTTCGAGCCGCTGCCCGTGACGGCGACGGCCGTTCGCGTCTCGAATCTGTTGAACCTTTCGTACTTCTCAGCGGCGGAGATCGAGCGTGCGCTGGGGTCCATCTGCGCCAACCTCGCCGAAAGCGGATTGCTCCTGATTTCCAGAGATACGGGTACGGAGGAGCACGGCACGCTCTTCCGGCGGTCCGGTGGACGGTTGGTGATCCTCGAGACGATCGGTGCGGGCAGCGAGGTAGAGCCGATCGCGTCGTCCCTGCGGTTGTGAAAGCGAGGTTGCGTTTAACGGTTGAACGCAGCAACGCTTTCTGATCTAATCCGCGTTCAACCGATGAACGAGCGCCGCATTCCCGACGAAGTCCGCTACGGTCTGCTGAAGTACCTGGAGCAGCATCCTGACGCCAGCCAGCGCGATCTCGCGCGCGAGCTCGGGGTCAGCGTCGGCAAGATCAACTACTGCGTACGCGCTCTCACGGCCAAGGGACTGGTCAAAGCCGACGCCTTCAAAAATAGCCGGAACAAGTCGGCATACATGTACGTCCTCACGCCCAAGGGCATCGAAGCCAAGATCCAGCTCACGTACGAATTCCTCCGCTGGAAGATCACCGAGCACGACATCCTCCTCGATCAGATCGAGGCATTGCGGCGCGAGATCAAGAGCTTCGACGGCGAGGAGAACAGCGCGACGGAGCAGCCGGCGTAATGGACGATGTGAGGAGGTTTCCGTGCATGTAGTGATCCTTTGCGGCGGCCAGGGAACGCGTCTTCGCGAAGAGACCGAGTTCCGTCCCAAGCCGCTCGTCGAAGTGGGCGGGCGGCCCATCCTTTGGCACATCATGAAGTCGTACGCCCACCATGGAATCCGCGATTTCGTCCTCTGCCTCGGTTACCGCGCCAGCGCGTTCAAGGAGTACTTCCTCAACTATGAGGCGATGAACAACGACTTCACGATCTGCCTGGGGCAGAACCATCGCATCACGTATCACGATGCCCACCACGAGCAGGACTACAAAGTCACGCTGGCCGATACCGGCCTCAACACGATGACCGGCGCACGCATGAAGATGGTGCAGCGCCACGTCAGCGGCGACACCTTCATGGCCACGTATGGGGACGGCGTGAGCGACGTCGACATCACCCGCCTGCTGGCATTTCACAGATCGCACGGCAGGCTTGCCACGCTCACCACCGTGCGTCCGGTTTCCCGCTTCGGCGTCATCGAGCTGGGAGCGGACAGCCGCGTCCTCGACTTCGCCGAAAAGCCGAACGTCAAGGGGTGGATCAACGCCGGCTTCTTCGTCTTCGAGCGGCGCGTCTTCGACTACCTCGACATCGATCCGAATTGCATCCTCGAGCGCGAGCCGCTGGAAAAGCTGGCCCGCGACGGAGAGCTCGTTGCGTACCAGCACGACGGCTTTTTCTACGCCATGGACACGTACCGCGAATACCTCTACTTGAACGAGCTGTGGTCGCGGAACGAAGCGCCGTGGGCGGTTTGGGGGAAGCAGCAGCAAGACGCGGAACAGCAGGGTGCTGAGAAGGTGCTCGCGGATGTCTAGTGAGTTCTGGCGCGACCGGACCACCTTCGTTACCGGGGGGACGGGACTGGTCGGAAGCTGGCTAGTGCGGCGGCTCGCTGACGCCGGCGCCGATGTCGTCTGCCTCGTGCGCGACTGGGTTCCGCAATCGGAAGTGGTCGCTTCAGGCGTGCTCGCCAACGTCAAAGTCGTCCGCGGCGACATCTGCGATGCCGCGCTGATGGAGCGGGTCATCGGCGAGTACGAAATCGACACGGTCATGCACCTCGCCGCGCAGACCATCGTGGGCATCGCCAACCGCAATCCCACGTCGACGTTCGAAACGAACATTCGCGGCACCTGGGTGCTCCTCGAAGCATGCCGCCGGGCGCCGAAAGTGCGGCAGATCGTCATGGCCTCATCGGACAAGGCGTATGGCGATCAGGACGTTTTGCCGTACGACGAGACCACACCGCTGCAGGGGAAGCATCCGTACGACGTCAGCAAATCGTGCGCGGACCTCATCGCCCAGACGTATGCCGTCTCGTATGACCTGCCTGTCGTCACCACCCGCTGCGGAAACTTCTACGGCGGCGGCGATCTGAACTGGAATCGCATTGTGCCCGGCACGGTGCGCTCAGTCCTGCGCAATCAGCGGCCGGTTATCCGTTCGGACGGTCAGTCGATCCGCGACTACTTCTATGTCGAAGACGGCGCAGCGGCGTACATGCTGGTGGCGGAGCGGCTGGCTGCCGATCGAAGCCTGGCCGGACATGCCTTCAACTTCTCGAACGAGCTGCAGGTTACGGTGCTCGATCTCACGAACGACATCCTGCGTCTCATGGGCAGCAGTCTCGAACCCGAGGTCCGCAACGAAGCTACGAACGAGATCCGCCACCAGTACCTGAGCGCCGCGAAAGCGCGCGAACAATTGGCGTGGTCGCCGGTCTTCACGCTCGAGCAAGGTCTTGCGCGGACCATCGACTGGTACCGCAGCTTCCTGGGAGCGCAATGACCTCACGCGCCGACGAGCTACGTGCCCGCATTCTCGACCTCGTGACGGAGTATCACGACGAAGCCTTCGCTCCGCGAACGTTCGTTCCGGGCGAGACCGCCGTTCCGGTGTCAGGGCGGGTGTTCGACGCCGACGAATTGCGCACGCTGGTCGACTCTTCGCTCGACTTTTGGCTCACGACGGGCCGCTATGCCGCGCAGTTCGAGAAAGAGTTCGCGCAATTCTGCGGCGTGCGCTCGGCGGTACTCGTCAATTCC
Organism: Acidobacteriota bacterium; assembly: GCA_019247495.1. Taxonomy (GTDB): domain Bacteria; phylum Acidobacteriota; class Thermoanaerobaculia; order Gp7-AA8; family Gp7-AA8; genus JADGNZ01. Next base: position 48,966 of record JAFAOU010000022.1, on the reverse strand, counting down.
GGTTCCTCCGCGAATCTGCTTGCGGTGACCGCGCTGACCTCGCCGGCGCTCGGCCCGCGCCGTCTGCTGCCCGGCGATGAAGTCATCACGTTAGCGGCCGGTTTTCCGACGACCGTCAATCCGATTTTTCAGAACCGCCTCGTGCCCGTCTTCGTGGACGTCGAAGTGCCGGCCTACAACGTCGACGTCGCGCAGCTCGAAGCCGCGCTTTCGGATCGAACGCGCGCGGTTATCCTCGCGCACACGCTCGGCAATCCATTCAACGCCGGCGCGGTGGCCGCATTTGCGCGCAAGCACAACCTTTGGCTCATCGAGGACTGCTGCGACGCCGTCGGCGCCTCCTTCGACGGAAAGCGCGTCGGCACGTTCGGCGACCTCGCCACGGTTAGTTTCTACCCCGCGCATCACATCACCATGGGCGAAGGGGGAGCGGTCCTCGTCAGCGATCCCAGGCTACGCACGATCGTGGAGTCGTTCCGCGACTGGGGCCGCGACTGCTGGTGCGATCCGGGGAAAGACAACACCTGCGGCAAGCGCTTCGACTGGCAGCTCGGCGATCTCCCGCACGGCTATGACCACAAGTACACCTACTCGCACATCGGTTACAACCTCAAGGTCACCGACATGCAGGCGGCCGTCGGCGTTGCGCAACTGCGGAAGCTTCCGCGCTTCATCGAGGCGCGTAGGAAGAATTTCGAAACGCTGCATCGCGGCCTGGCCGATCTGTCGCAACTCCTGCTGCCGGAAGCCACGGAAGGATCAGAGCCGAGCTGGTTCGGATTTCCGATTGCCGTGCGGCCGGAATCAGGTCTCACGCGCGACGCCGTCGCCGGCGCGCTCGAGGCAAAGCGCGTGGCCACGCGGCTGCTCTTCGCCGGCAATCTCGTGCGCCAGCCCGCCTATCGCGAGAGCGTCTTCCGCACCGTCGGTGAGCTGCCTATGTCCGACTTCGTCATGAAAAACGTCTTCTGGATCGGAACCTATCCCGGTCTGAGCGACGCCTCGCTTGCCTATGTCATCGAAACCATGCACGAGATTCTGGAGGATTGAATGAGCATCACGCTGCCGGAGGCGCCGTCGAGGGCAGCCTCTCTCAACGATCGTAGAGTCGCCGTCTATCAGGCCGCGGTCCGCAAACACTTCCCATTTCTGAAGAGCACGTCTGCGCTCGACGACCTCTTCGCGAAATCGATTCCTCTCGCCGACGGTGCCGGCTATCTGCTTCCCGTCTGCGAACTGCACACGGGCGATGCGGCGCTGATCAGCCTCTTCTCGCAGTGGCGGACCGAGAATTCGGCCGCCTTTCCCAGTCAGTTCCCCGTCACCGACGCCGGCACTGCCTCGTGGCTGCGCTCCCGGTTACTCGACGTGGAAGACCGTCTCCTCTTCCTGGTCATCGATCGCCAGGGCAAGCCGGTCGGCCACCTCGGCTACGCAAACTGTCTCAACGACAACGGCGAGATGGAGATCGACAACGTCGTGCGCGGCGTGCGCGGCACCAGCCCGGGCCTGATGACCAAGGCCATGGATGCACTGCTGACGTGGGCAAGCGACGTCATCGGACCGTCCGGGATCTTCCTGCGCGTATTTCACGACAACGAGCACGCCATCGCGTTCTATCGACAGCTCGGCTTCACCGATGGCATCCGCATTCCGCTTTCCCGCCGCGTCGACGGTCCGGCCGTGTTCTACGATGAGATCAGCGACGGTGCAAAGGCCGACCATTACTTCCTGCGCATGGACTACGCGCCGAAACGCACCTTCGATGGCTCGCGCATGATCCTCACCGCGGGGCCGACCATTTCCTCGCGTGAGACGAGCTACGCGCTCGACGCCGCGCGCAACGGCTGGAACACGCAGTGGAGCAAGTACATCAGAAAGTTCGAGCAGAGCTTCGCCGGCTACCTCGGCATGAAGCACGCGATCAGCACCTCGAGCTGCACGGGCGCGCTGCACCTGGCGCTGCTGGGTCTCGGCGTCGGACCGGGCGACGAAGTCATCGTCCCGGACATTACGTGGGTGGCCACGGCCAACGCGATCGTGTACACCGGCGCCACGCCTGTCTTTGTCGATGTCCAAGCCGGCTCCTGGTGCATGGATCCGAGGTCGCTCGCAGCCGCCGTCACCGAGCGGACGAAGGCCATCATCCCCGTTCACCTCTACGGTCATCCGGCGAAGATGGACGAGATCATGGCCATCGCGGCCAAGCACAAGCTGCTCGTGCTCGAAGACGGTGCGCCGGCGATCGGGGCCGAGTTCGAAGGGCGCAAGGTGGGTACCTTCGGCAACATCGCCGCATTCAGTTTCCAGGGAGCGAAGCTCGCGGTCACCGGGGAAGGTGGCATCCTGGTCACCAACGACACTGAACTTTACGATCGCGTCCACTCGCTCTGGGATCAGGGCCGCGACCTCGACCGGATGTTCTGGATCAACAAGACGGGCTGGAAGTACAAGATGTCGAACATCCAGGCGGCGCTCGGCCTCGGTCAGATCGAGCGAGTGGACGAGCTCATCGAAGCGAAACGGAAGATCTTCGGCTGGTATGAAGAGGGGTTGGCTGGAGTTCGCCACATCACGCTGAATTACGAAGCGGCGTGGGCGCGCAGCATTTATTGGATGACCAGCATCCTTATCGACGAGAACGCCGGCATCACGCGCGAAGGTCTGCGCGAGGAGCTGAAGAAACGCAATGTCGACACGCGGCCGGTCTTCCCCGCGATCAGCCAGTATCCGGTGTGGCCGCGCGAGCAGGCGCCGCAGCCGATGGCAAAGCGCATCGGAGACCAGGGCATCAACCTTCCCAGCGGTCATCGTCTGCGCCGCGAAGAAGTGGACTACATCTGCAAGAACCTGCGGAGCCTCCTCGGAACGGCGTGAGTTCATGAAGACATCCGATTACATCGCGCGGTTTCTGGCGGCGCAGGGCATCCCGCAGGTCTTCGAGGTCGTGGGCGGGATGATTACGCACCTGCTCGATTCGATGCACGTCAACGGTGCGCCGCGCGTCGTGAGCGTGCATCACGAGCAGGCGGCCGCGTTCGCCGCGGAAGGCTATGCGCGCATGACCGGCATTCCCGGCGTGGCACTGGCCACGAGCGGTCCCGGCGCCACGAACCTCCTCACGGGCATCGGCAGTTGCTACTTCGACTCCACGCCGGCGCTCTTCCTGACCGGCCAGGTGAATCGGTCCGAACAGAAACGCGATAAAGCCATCCGTCAGCTCGGATTCCAGGAAACGGACATCACCTCGATCGCGGCGCCGATCACGAAAGCGTCGATGCTCATCGACGATGCGGACGAAGTTCCGGCGATTTTCGAACGCGCTGTCCTGACCGCGCTCTCCGGCCGTCCCGGTCCCGTGCTCCTCGACATCCCCATGGACGTGCAGCGCGTCGATATTGAACCGAAGCGCATCGAGCCCGTTCGTCCGCCCGCCGGCGCCGACCCGGATGAAGCGCTCGTGCGCGAGGCGCTCGATGCGTTGCGCCGCGCCGAACGTCCGCTGATCCTCGTAGGCGGCGGCATCCGTTCCGGACGCGCCGCCCGGGCGTTGCGCATCCTGCTTCAAGACGTCCACGTGCCGGTCGTCAACTCGCTCATGGCAGTGGATGCGCTGCCGTTCGCGCATCCACTGCGCGCGGGTCTTATCGGGTCGTATGGAAACCGCTGGGCGAACCTCGCGATCGCGCGATCAGACGTCATGCTCGTCCTCGGCAGCCGACTCGACGTCCGGCAGACCGGCGCCGACACCGAAGGATTCCGCGCAGGACGGCGGATTTTTCACGTCGACTGCCAGCCGGGCGAGATGAACAACCGCGTCACCGGCTGTACCGCCATCGAATCGGAACTGCAGCCGTTTCTGCTGGCCATGGCGCGCCGCGCCTCGGCGCACGGAATCGTCGCGCCCGAGGAGTGGACTCGCGAGATCGCGGCGTTGCGGGCGCAATGGCCTGACACGGCCGAGTCGCCGGACCTGAAAGGCATCAATCCGAACGTCTTCCTGCACCAGCTCTCGCAGTCCGCGAAATCGACGGCAGCATATGTTGCCGACGTCGGTCAGCATCAGATGTGGGCCGCGCAATCTCTCGAGCTTGGGCCTGAGCAGCGCTTCCTCACGTCGGGAGGGATGGGAGCGATGGGCTTCGGATTGCCGGCCGCGATCGGCGCCTGTTTCGCGGTGCCCGGTCAGCCGGTCGTGCTCATTGCCGGCGACGGCGGTTTCCAGTTGAACATCCAGGAGCTCGAAACCGTTCGCCGCAACGGCCTGCCGCTGAAGATGATTCTTCTCAACAACGGCTGCCACGGCATGGTGCGGCAGTTCCAGCAAAGCTACTTCCACGAGCGCTATCAGTCGACGTTGTGGGGCTATACGGCGCCCGATTTTGAGCGTGTCGCGGGCGCGTACGAGATTCCGGCGAAGACCATCGATCGCGATGGAGACATCGACGCCGCGCTGTCATGGGTCAACGGTTCGGACGGTCCGGCTTTGCTTCAGGTCATGATCGACACCTACACGAATGCGTATCCGAAGCTTGCCTTCGGACGACCCATTACAGAGATGGAGCCGCAGGCAACGCCGCTCGAGATGGAGGGGACCTAGTTGTCGCTCGATCCCGCGCCCGAGGTCATCGCGGGCTCTCCAGACGAAGGCTCCCATCAGTTGCAACCGTATTTGCGGACGTCCGCGGCCACGCGGGCGGAGTTCGATCTTGCGATCGCCATCCCCACATACAACCGTGCCGGACAACTGGCGGCGCTCCTCGCGCAACTGGCGCAAGAAGCAGAAGGTCTGAGCGACCGGGTGCTGATCGTCGTGTCGAACAACTACTCAACCGACGAAACGGAATCAGTCATCGGCGAATGTGCCGGGCAGCATCCGCATCTCGCGTTTGAAGCGTACCGGCAGGAGCGCAACATCGGCCCCATTCCGAACATCCACTTTCTCGTGAGCGTGGCGCGCGCGCGGTGGGTGTGGTGCCTCGGCGACGACGACCTTCTCTTCGACGGCGCGTTGCGGACCGTGCTCGCAGCGGTTGATGGAGAGGCAGACGACCTCCTGCTTCTGCGCACCAAGGGAATCGGCGAATGGGATGCGATCGCCGAGGTGGGAGGCATCAGGCGGGTTGGCGCGCTGACGAAAGAGGGAGCGGCGTTCCTGATGGCTGCCGGCTTTCTGGCTTCCGCGCCGCTACGCGCCGCGGTCTGGCGGCGCCTGCTCGCTCCGGCGTCGTCGTTCGGTGCGCCCAACTACTCGAACTGGGTGGCGGTCCTCCTCGCGGTCGCCGAGACGGAAACCTTTTCGGTCGTCGACACGCCATGCGTCCGTGGCAACGCCACGATGGTCGGCGAGGTCCGCTTTGCAAAATATCCGGTGCTCGTCCTGCAGCGGCTGCTCATCTGGCGGACGCTCTGGAACGCAGGCGGTGTTCCACGGCGGATGGCGGCGGTGTTGCGGCCGCACATCGGCCGCCTGTTCCGCCGTCAATGGCGAAGCATTGCGGCCGCAGTCGATCAGTCGCTCCCGTCGCGCGTTGAGAAATGGCGTGGGTTCCGCGACGGCGCGCGGCTACTGGGCTGGCCTGCGCTGACGGCGCTTCCATGGCTGGCGATCGCGCTCGCTGTTTCTGAAGGACTTCGATCGCGCACGGCCCGGTTCTGCCGGCGGTTGCTGCGCGGCAGGTAAGCACGGATGGCCGAAACATCGTATCTGCGCAACTGGCTGACCGTTGGAGTGCTCTCCGCGCTCGGCGTCGCTGCAGGAGTCGGCGCGCAGACCGCCATGGCCTGGCGCTTCGGCACCAGCGCACAGCTCGACGCGTTCTATGTCGCCTTTCTCCTGGCGTCCTACCTCCCCATCGTCTACCAGAGCGCCGTAGCTGATCCGCTGGTTCCGGCGTATTGCAGGGCAGAAGCTCCGGACCGCTTCGCGGCTACCGTGCTCGCGCTGACGCTCGTCGCCGGTGTTCTGGCGGGGATCGGACTCCTCCTCTTTCAGCGCGTCGTCGTGGCCGCCGTCTCGCCTGGTTTTTCGCCGGCCCAGGCGGCGATGGCGCGCGGCGATCTGCGGATCCTTGCGGCCGTTCCACTCTTGTACGGCGTGGCGTTTTGTCTGACGGGAGTGCTTGCGGCGCAGAGGCATTTCGCTGTCGCCCGCGCTTCGGTGATGATCGTCCCGGCTGCGCAATGCCTCGGTATCATCTTCGGCGTGCGCTGGGGGATGACCGCGCTGCTCTGGTCGACGGTGGCCGGCTACTTTCTCTACGCGGCCGTGCTGTGGGTGAGTGCCGGCTTCATCAATCCTTTCGGCGCGCGATGGAGTGACATGCGATCGCCATCGATGCGGCTGATGGTCGTCGTCGGCGCGCCGATGACGGTGACGATCGCAACAGGTTCGCTGCACGCCTTCATCGACCGGGCGATGTCGTCCCGCCTCGGCGCCGGCAGCATCTCAACGCTGGCCTACGCGGAAAAACTGAACAACGTCATCTGCATGGTCTTCCTCGTGCCGATCACGTTCGTCGCACTCCCGTATCTCTCCGCAGCGGTGGGGCGGCCGGACTTCGTCAAGGTCTATCTCACGAACGTGCGGGCTGCACTGATGGTGTTCATCCCCGCCGCGATTTTCGCCGGAGGTCTGTCCGTCCCGCTCGTCGACATCGCTCTCCGCCGAGGAGGATTCAGCCCGCATGATGTGGCGCGCGTGTCGTCGGCGTTCTCGGCATACATGGTTGGACTCCCGTTCTTCGCCGTAGCCGGATTGACGGGACGGGCGTTCGTTGCGGCCGGGAAGACATGGTTTCTGGCGATCGCTGCCCCGGCCGCGCTGCTTTTGAAATTCGGTCTTAATGTACTGCTCATGAAGCGATACGACGTGGCCGGAGCGGCGCTTGCTACCTCGTTTGGTTACATCGTTTTCTCGCTGGTGACGCTCACGGCGCTTTTGAGCGTGAAGGAGTTGCGGACCCTGGCCCGGGAAGTACCGCACCTCATCTTCGGCTCCGCGGCTGCCGTGGCGGCGCTTTTCGTGGCCCGCGTCCCGATCGCGGCGTATGCGATGCCGCTGTCGTTCGTGCGGCGCATTCTGATCGTCGGAGAGTCAGCGGCGGCGTTTGGCGCCGTGTATGGAGTCCTGGCCGGCGGGTATTATTATCTGAGGTTGCGGGAGCCGAAGATCCGTCAGGCATCAGCGGCTGACGGTTTGCCGTAACGACAGTTACGCCTGCCATCCTGAACTTTTTTTCGGAAGGTGAGCGGGGTCACTTCCCAGACGCTTGTAAGGGACATATACTGCCAGTCGTTACCCACAACCTGTCCGAGCCAAAACTCCGGATCAACCAACATCAAAGGAGAAAGCGTATGCATTCTGTCTCAAAGTCCCGTCTTCTTTTAGCTTGTATCCTGGTCGTCGGCATCACGTCTGTGGCCCATGCCCAAGCCACTCGCACGTGGGTGTCCGGCGTCGGCGACGACGTCAACCCCTGCAGCCGTACGGCGCCCTGCAAAACGTTCGCTGGTGCGATTTCGAAGACCGCGGCGGGCGGCGAGATCGATGTGCTGGATCCGGGTGGGTTCGGCACTTTGACCATCACCAAGGCCATTACGATCGACGGCAATGGGACGATGGCCTCGTCTCTTGCATCCCTCACGAATGGCTTCCTGATCAACGTCGGATCCAACAACGACGTGGTCACCATTCGCAACATCTCAATCAACGGCGCCACGTCGAGCTCGTCGACGGGCGGCTTGAATGGCATCCGCCTCGTGTCGTCCTCAGGCTTCGCGCCGAAGGCGCTTCACGTTGAGAACTGCCAGATCTTCGGTTTCAATCGCGGCATCTCGCTCGAGAACACGCTTGGCCTGACGCGGGTGTTCGTGGACAACTGCATCATCCGCAACATCGTCAACGAAGGCGTTGCCGTTGTTCCGACGGGCGCCGGTTCGATCAACCTGCAGGTCGCCAACTCGTCGATCAAACAGACCACGACCGGCATTTCCGTGACCAATAACTCGACCGCGTCGGTTTCGAATACAGTCCTCGCCGGAAACACCACCGGCGCGTCGGTAGCGAATGGAACGCGTCTCAATCTGTCGGACTCCATGGTCACCTTCAGCAACACTGCCGGACTGACGGTGGCGCTCGGCGGGACGATGTTCCTATCGGGAAATCAGATCGCGAGCAACGCGGTCGGCGTCTCGAACGGCGGTACGGTCACCGGCTTCACGAACAACGCAATCGGTGGCAACGGCACGGACGTCACGGGCAACGCGATCACTAGCGTGCTCGGCAAGTAACGCTCCTCACCTTGGTCTTCCTGAAGCGGCGCGCCTCGGCGCGCCGCTTTTTTGCTATTTTGAATTTTCTTGATCGATAGCAACCGTCCCGTCCGCGTCGTGCACGTGATCACCGCCCTCACGCTGGGTGGTGCCGAAACCGCTCTTTTTCGCCTCCTGTCGAATACCGATCGCGAACGATTTGAGAGCACCGTCATCGCTCTGGCCGGCGACGGCGTCATGGCGCCGCGGATTGCCGCACTCGGCGTCGAGGTGCTGGACCTTGGCCTGCGGCGCGGCGGCTTCCCCAACCCGCTCTCGATTTTTTCGCTCGCACGCCATCTTCGCCGGCTGCAGCCTGATGTCGTCCAGAGCTGGATGTACCACGCCGACGTGCTGGCGACCCTCGCAGTCCCGCTGGCGCGGGCGGCGAAGCTCGTCTGGAACATCCGCTGTTCGGAAGCAGCGATCGATACCAGCTCTCAGCATCCGTTGAAGGTTGTCAGTCTCCTCGCACTACTGTCGGGGCGTCCTGACGCGGTCGTCGTGAATTCGCAGTCGGGGCTCGACTATCACGCCGCGTGTGGCTACACACCGCGCCGCTGGTCGCTTATCCCGAACGGATTCGACCTCGATGAGTTCCGCGTCGATGCACAGGCTGCGGCCAGCGTACGCAATGAACTGGGCCTCCACTCCGCCGCGCCGCTGGTCGGTCTCATCGCGCGATGGGATCCGCTCAAGGACCACCGCACATTCGTCGAAGCAGCCCGGCTGCTCGTTGATAAGCGGCCCGACGTGCACTTTCTGCTCGCCGGCAACGGCACCGCGAATTCGAATCAAACGCTGGCGACCTGGATCGAGGAACGACAACTCGGAACAAACATGCACCTCCTCGGCGAGCGCGATGACATCGCCCGGATTACGGCGTCGCTCGACATCGCGTCATTGACGTCGGTCGCCGAAGGGTTTCCGAACGTTGTGGCTGAGGCGATGGCGTGTGGGGTGCCGTGCGTCGTGACCGACGCCGGGGATGCGCGCTGGATCATCGGCGATTCGGGGCGCGTCGTCCCGCCGCGACAGCCAGCGATGCTCGCTGGCGCGTGGCAGGAGCTGCTGGAAATGGGACCATCGGAGAAGCTGGAACTCGGCAGGCGAGCGCGGCAACGCATCTCCACCTTTTTCAGCATCGGGCGCGCAACCGATGCGTACGAGGAACTTTACGCAACTCTGGCGCAATCGGAATGAAGAGCAGTCAAACGAAGTTCGCTGCTTACCCATAGGAAAACGCGCGTCACGATGAGCCCGCCGTGATGCTGGCTACCGTGAGGCATGTGGTAGCTTCTGTTGATTCACTCGTCGATCGAGTTCTGACCTTATGGCCGCTGCAATCCTTCAATTCCTTCTCGCCCTCGTTGCTGGTGTTTTCATCTTTTGGCTCTGGCGCCGCGTGACGGCAGTGAGCCGTCCGATTTTCTGGCTCGTAACCGTTGGAACGCTCGTACGGGCTGTCGGTGGTCTGCTGGGGTTCTGGATCTCGTACCTCGAGTTGCCGGTGGCCCGTTCACTTCAACTGGGGCGCGGCCTCTGGTTCTTCGGCGTCGATGCGGCGATGTACTTTGACTTCTCAGCGGCGGCTGCAGCGCGCGGCCCGATGGCGATCGTCCATCTGGACAAGGGCTTGCCGTCCCCGTTTTTCCTGCAGGTTCTGGCGGTGGCGATCCTGCTGTTCGGCACCGTCAGCTCCGTGGCGATTCTTCTCAATGTTGTGGCGTACCTTGCGAGCTGCCGCATCATTCTTTCCTTCGACAGTCCGGACCAGCACCGTTTCGCCGTCTTTGCGATCGCAGTGCTGAGCCTTGCGCCGTCGGTTGTGGTCTGGTCGCTCCAGCCGATGAAGGATGTGGTGTTCTTTTTCCTGATCATCGCGTTTTTTTGCAGCGCGCGGATGTGGCAACAACTCTGGCGTGACACGACCGCTCCGATGCCTCCTGCCAGAGGTCTGCTGCTGTGGCCGGCCGCAATGGCAGCGATGCTCTACGGGATTTCCGGCATCCGCTGGTACTTCGCCTTCATGGTGCTACTTTCGTCGCTGCCGTTTCTTCTGCTGGCGATAATCCCGGCGCGGCGGCGTCTCATCGCTGGGGCGATTGCGCTGCTCGTCTTCGTGTTGCTCGCGGCGGCGTTCTTCGCCGGGGGCAGCCGCTATGTCCCGGAATCGGTACGCGCGGCGGTGCGGAATATTCATAAGGCTGCCGTATTGCCGAAAACGCTGGTTGGCCTGATCGTGAAGGCGCGGAGCGATTTCGATCGGTCCGGGGGCGCGACGCTGATCGGGGCGGGCGGTGCGATCCGGAAGCTGGACCACCACATCGGAGCGGAAGAGACCCGCGTTGCCGCGACACGCTTGCCTCCGGCGGTATCTAACTCGACCGCCGGTCCGGCCGAGCTCGCCGCCTGGCGGGCCAGAACGGCTGCACGGCGGGCGACTGCCGAACCGGCACATCATCGAAAACGCAACCCAGCCACAGCCACCACCACCGCAGCCACGGCCGCAACCTCGCCGCCAGCCGCAGCGACGACGCCGGTTGTCGCCGGCAGTCCCGTCGCCGTGGAGCCCAAGAACTCCTCAGAAGGCACTGCAGTCTCGGCGGACACAGTCATGATGCCCGGTTCGACGGTCGGACGGCTGCTGGCGGGGATGGCCGCCGTACTGCTTCCTCAGTGGCTGGCGCGCCAAATCGGCGTGCTCGACGTGCGCGGCGGCCGCGGGCTCTGGCTATTCGTCGAAGTGGACACCATCGTCTTCGACATCGTCTTCGCCTTCGCCGTCATCTCCGTGATCCGCGCGGCGCGCCGGCGCACCTTGCGGGCGCCGATCTTCTGGATGATCTTTTTCGTCACCATCACTGTCGGCTGCTCGCTCGCATACACGGTCAGCAACTTCGGCACGCTGTTCCGTCACCGCGACATGTTCCTCATCGGTCTGGCTTTGCTGCCGGTTGCGGCTGCAGGTTCACGCCCGATCAAACGAGTGACCGTCGTGGAACCTGGCCCGGCTCTCGGCGAAGCGGCGCCCGTCTGATCTCAGCGCTTCGCGGCCAGCAGTTCGCGATACAGCGCCTCGGTGTCGAGGATCGTCTTGGCGAGCGAGAAGTCGTATAACCGTTTGTTCGCATTGACGACGAGGCGCGCGCATAACGCGTCGTCAGCGATCAGGCGCTGCATCGCCGCCGCCATCGCGGCCGGATCGTTCTTTTCCACGAGCAATCCGTTTACCTCGTGCTGCAGCACGATGGGGACGCCATCGACATTCGTACCGATCACCGGCTTCCCCGCGGCCATCCCTTCGAGAATCGTCTTCGGAAGGCCTTCGTGCTCGGACGAGTGCAGAACGAAGTCCGATGCCGCGACGATCTCCGCACCGTCGCGGCGCAAGCCGAGCATCACCACGTGCGAGCCAAGCCCCAGGCGCTCGATCAATGCTTCGACCGACTCCCGCTGCGCGCCGTCGCCGACGATGACCAGACGGACGTTCGCGTACCGCTTCATCACCAGCGCCAACGCTTCCACGGCGATGTGCGGCGTTTTGGGCATCGAGAGACGGCCGACAAGCGCAAAGATCGTCTCCCCGTTCGGCGCCAGCTCCGCGCGCAGGCGGGCGGCGGCGGCCGTATCGATGTTGTGCATGCGGTCGACGTTCACACCGGAGCGAATGAGGCTGATGTTCTTCTGCAGCACGCCGATGCGGCGTCCCGTCTCGATGTCCGGCTCCGCGACCATGATCGTCCAGTCGTAGAACCTCGTGGCGATCTTCTCCGCCAGGACGTAGAGCCAACGGTTGCTGTCGACCTGCATGTTGAACGACCAGCCGTGCATTGTCTGTACGACCACCTTCACCCCAGCCAGCCGCGCCGCAAATGCGGTAAGAAAGCGCGCCTTCGCGGTTCGGGCGTGGACGATGTCGGGCTTGTGCCGCCGGAAGAGACGATAGAGGCTGATCAGCGCTCGCAGATCCTGTCGCGGCCGGATGGCGCGCACGAGCGAGGGCATGATCAGCGTCGGCGCGGCGACTTCGTAGTATCCCTCGCGGCCGGCCTCAGCTCCGGTGACGAAGAGGACCTCGTGACCTTGCTGGTGAAAGTATTCGGCTGTGTGCTTGGCCGTCTCCTGCGCGCCGCCGATGACCATGCGCGTGATCGTGTAAATGATCTTCACGAAGAATCAATTGTCCGCGTGGCGATGGGTGAAGTCACGCAGGAGCGCCGGATCGCCGAGCCGCGAAACGAGCGGCAGACCCACCGGCAGATCGTCCCGATCAGGAACGACCCAGCCAAAATCCGCGGGACGCAGCGCCTCGAACGACATACAGGCGCGGCGCGCGAGCAGCCCCGCGGCGGCGCATTCGCCAACGATGGCAGTGAGCCGCTCTCCGGTGATTTTCTCGGTCGAGATCAGGACTTCCTTCGCATGCAGCTTCCGGCAAAGGCCGGCCAGCGACGTCGTGGCCGAATAGACGCGAACGCCATGGATGAGGCGTCCTGACTTCGCCGGATCGTCGTCGACGAACGCAACGGGCACGTACTGCAGCGCCGGATTGTTGAGTAACTCCCGGTACACGAGCTCTCCTCCGTCGCCGGCGCCGTAGATCACGACCGGCCGTCCGGTGGACGTTCCATTCCGAACGATGCCGCGGAGAAGCCGGAATGCGAAGCGGCTCGCCGTCACGACCAGAAGCAGGATCAGTGCATCGAGGATGAAGATCGTCCGCGAGAATCCTTCAAAACGAAACGCGAAGACGATCGTCAGCACGGTTGCGACCGAGCTGAGAGCGACGGCGCGCCCGAAGTTGATCACGGTGCTGACACTCGCGTAGCGCCAGATGCCGCGGTACACGCCGGCGGCGAGGAAACTGAGTATTTTCACCAGGACGACGATCGGCAGAGTCCGGAGGAACAACTGCCATTCCCTCGAGGCGTTCAGCGGCCCGAACTTGATGGCGTAGGCGAGGTAGTACGCCCCGGAAATCAACACCACGTCGAGAAGCACCTCGAAGATGCGGCGCTTGTGCGAGAGATTGATGAGGAACGCCACCAGTGGTTTGCTGCGCGCCGCCGCGATCTCGTCCTCCGAATAGACGCGGACGCGCCCGAGATGGATGCCGAGGAAGGTGAGGATGATCGTGAACGTGGCAATTGCCGCCAGGCTCACGTCCAGCGACGCGCGGCGCGCCAGCAGTGCCAGCACGCCTGCGGAGACGGCCAGCGCGTAAAGCATCCAGACGGCGTTTTTCTCCGACATGCCGAGCGCCACGAGCCGGTGCGAGGTGTGATCGCGCCCGCCCTGCGACGCGGAACGTCCGCTGAGTTTCCGCATGAGCGTGACGAACGTCGTGTCGAAGATCGGTACGCAAAGCACGAGCACCGGTACGGCCAGGACGGCCAGCAGACTGCGGGAGCGGCCGCCGCCGGTACCGCTCAGCAGCGCGCAGCTCGACAGAAAAAAGCCGATGAACATCGAACCGCAGTCACCCATGAAGATCGAGGCCGGGTTGTGGTTGTAGATGAGAAAGCCGAGGAGTGCGCCGCCGAAGCCGGCCAGCATCAGCGCTTCGTTGAGCTGGCCGTTGATGGCGAAATTCAGCCCGAGGAAGAGCGCTGCGATTGCCGCGATTCCGGCGGACAGGCCGTCCATGTTGTCCAGCATGTTCACGGCATTCGTGATGCCGATCAGCCAGACCAGCGTGATCAGCATGTTCAACGCCGCCGACTCCGTCCACGGCAGCACGAGCCCGAAATACATCACGATGCCTGCGCCAGCGAGCTGCCCGATCAGCTTCTGATATGGCTTGATCTTCAGAAAATCGTCCACCAGTCCGATGACGAAGAGCAGCGTGCTCGCGCCGAGAACCACCCAGCGTGCGCGCGACGGCTGCACCAGCACCGGCACAGTTGCCATGACCGCAATGAAGATGGCGATCCCGCCCATCATCGCGGTCGGGCTGCGGTGCCAACGGTCGGAGCGCGGCACGGCCACCGCGCCGAAACGCCGCGCCACCGCGCGGACAACCGGCGTTACAACTGCGGCCGCGGCAAAGGCGCTTACAGTGACGACAGATACGGCAATCGTGAACGAAAATGACTCAGGCATGACAGGGAAAGCGTAAGTTATTCGATACTACTCGGAATTGCAACCGAGGCCATCTGTCGTTTGCGTCGCGCGCAAACGGGCTGGCGGTCAGCTTCCCTGCCGGCCGGAATGGTAGGCGATCACGCTCTTCAGGATGCTGTCCAGCGTCGTCTCCGGCTTGAAGTTCAGCAGCGAGAAAATCTTCGAAGTGTCGGGAACGCGCCGCGGCATGTCCTCGAAGCCTTCCTCGTATGCCTCGCTATACGGGATATGCACGATTTCTGAGTGGGAGCCGGTCAGCGTGCGGATCCGCTCCGCCAGAGTATTGATCGACACTTCTTCGCTGGATCCGATGTTGAACACCTCTCCGATCGCTTCCTCATGGTCGATGAGCGCCGCCAGCGCCTTTACGACGTCGCCGACGTACGCGAAGCAACGCGTCTGCTCGCCGCTGCCGTAGACGGTGATCGGCCGGCCTGCCAGCGCCTGTTTGACGAACGTGGGGATGACCATTCCGTACTGGCCGGTCTGCCGCGGACCGACGGTGTTGAAGAGCCGCACGACGGTCGTCGGCAGTTTCTTTTCGCGCCAGTAGGCGAGCGCGAGGAACTCGTCGATGGCTTTGGAGCAGGCGTAGCTCCAGCGCCCCTTCGTCGTTGCTCCCATGACCAGGTTGCCGTCTTCGCGGAACGGCACATCGGTGCTCAATCCATAAACCTCGGAGGTCGACGCGATGAGCACTCGCTTCTTCTTCTTGTTGGCTACTGCCAGCACCACCTCGGTGCCGCGCACGTTCGTTTCGATCGTCCTCACCGGACTCTCGACGATCAGCTTCACGCCGACGGCCGCGGCCAGATGGATGATGACGTCGCACCCATCGGCCAGCTCCGCCAGCAACGGCGTGTTTTGAACCGTGTCGATGGTGTAGTGGAAACGGGCGTTCGCCTTGAGGTGGGCGATGTTTTCGATGCTGCCCGTCGACAAGTCATCAATGACGAAAACCTCATCCCCGCGGCTGAGGTATGTGTCGGCGAGATGCGATCCGATGAAGCCGGATCCTCCGGTGATCAGAACTCTCAATGTGTCTCCCAGCGCGCGCGGGCTCTCAGCGCGACGGCGGATTATACGGTAGGCCCTTAATCATCGCCGTGACGCGGTCCCGCATTCCGAAGTCGACATCGTCGATGTAACCCGGATTGAAACGAGCGGCCATGGCGATGTCCGCGGTCGCCGGTTCGAGCTTCCTCTCTTCGAGGTAGGTGATGCCGCGATCGAAGTAGATTTCGGGACGGTGGTCGGCCGCCAATGCCGCCGTGTAGTGCTCGATCGCTTCGTCGTTGCGGCCGAGGATGCGGTCGTTGGCCGCGTAGATGAGGTGGTAATCGACGGAAAGCTGGCTTACGTCAGCGATCGTCTGCAGGAGCGCGATGTTGTCGCGAGCAGCAAAGATGGCGCGGTCGCCGGACGCATCCAGCGCCGTCTGCGTTCGCGTCTGCAATGATTTGAGCACGTGGTCGGCATGCTCCGGCATCCACGAGTACAGATAGAACGCCGCTGCCGCGGCGGCGGTCGCGGCGAGGCGGCAGACAGCGCGCACGAGGGGGTTACGCATCGGGCCGGTCCCAGGAGATGGCGATCGCTCCCAGCGTGAGGAACATCAGGCGCGGCGCCGCGATCTGCATCGGAAACTGCGCGAGTGCGATCACGAAGAACGTCGCCGCCAGCGGAGCGCGGATGGCTCGCCCCATCGTCTGCTCCGCCGTTCGCGGAAGGGCCTTGTCCCGCGGTGACCGTGACGGAATGGCCAGCAGTGCAATCGCGCCGGCGAGCAGCGCGTACCCCGGCACCCCCGTTTCCGCCGCGACCTGCAGGTGATCGTTGTGCGTCTCGCCGAAATTCATCGGCCAGCCGCGTGTCCACGACGCCGGATAACGCTGCTCCATTGCCAGCCGGGTCGGCATGAAGTGATATTTGAAACAGCCCGGTCCGACGCCCACACCAGGGTTCGCACGTATCATTTCCAGGGCGCTCAGAAACGGCACCGCGCGCTCCGAGAAAAGAACCGGATAGTCGTGCGTCCTGGCCGCGGCCACGAGGCGCGTGAAGCGGCCCCCGAAACTGCCCGACGGACGGAGCGCCACGACAAGAAAGATCGCCAGCAACGCGGCCACAGCCAGCGACTGACGCCACGGACGTAACAGCGCCGCTACGATCGTTCCGGCCACGAACGCAATCATCGCCGATCGCGTCTGGCTCATGGCGATGCCGGCAAAAAGCAGCACTGCCGCCGCTCCGAAGAGCATGCGCTGCCAGCCCCGCACCGCGGCTGCGGCGACGAGCGCGACCACGGCAGGACCAACCAGCAGCGTACCGACGTCGTTCGGATTCCCAAGCAGCCCCACGCTCTGCAGATGCCCGAGGAGGTCCGGCGGAAAGACGAAGGGATTCCAGATCCGCAACTCCTGCAGCGTGACCACGACCGCATTCGCGAACGCGCCGGCGAAGACGACGAAGAGCACCGGAATCCGCAGCGCCGGCGCGATCAGCCGCGTGGCGGTGTACACGACCAGCGCGGCGGCAACCGTGACCAGACTGGCCTCGCTCAACGGGCGGTTCGACGACGTCAGCGTCGTCACGATGCACCAGACCGCGATCGCGCCGAGGAGAAGCCACTCGCGGCGAGGAAGCGTTTTGAGCGCGTCGCGCCAACGCGTGTGCGGCGCGGTCGCGGCGAATACTCCCGTCAGCGCCAGCGCGATGGCCTCCGCGCGGAAGGCCATTTCCTTCGGTAGGCGGAACGTCTCGAGCGCGCCGCCGGTGTAGAGAATCGGGATGAAAACGATGCCGGCGCCTAGCATCATCGCGGCGATGAGCCAGTATCGCGAGTGACCGGTTGTCACACGCGCGGCGGACCGTCGTTCGCGCATGCGGCGCAGAGTAGCATGCCCGTTGAGCGCTCTTCGGACATGGTTTCTTCCGACGCCATCGAGGCAATCCGCCGCTTCTCATCGACCGAGTTGGCCGGCTTCGTCGCTGCGAACGGCACGTCGCTGCTGGAGGACGAAGCGCTGGCGCTGCTCGACAATCGGCATTGCACGGCCGCCATTTGCAGTGCTCTCGCGCGCAACCCGCGGCTGACCGCGTTCTACTCCGTCCGTTTGCGTCTCGTGCAACACCGCGCCACGCCGCTGACGCATGCGGTCAAGCTGGTGCACTACCTCCATTGGCCCGATCTCCTGCGGCTGTCGGTCGATGTGAAGGTCCCGGCGCAGGTGCGCCGTTCGATCGATACGCAACTCCTAGCGCGCCTGCCGAAGCTCGCCCTCGGCGAAAAAATCGCGGCGGCAAAACGCTGCAGTGCGGCGTTGATCAAGGTGCTCCTCTTCGATCCCGATCCGAACGTCTTCGCGTCGCTGCTGATCAATCAACTCGTTCGCGAGGAGGATCTGCTGCTGCTCGCCGATTCCGATTCCGCCTCGGCCGAAAAACTCCGGCTCCTGGCCGCGGATCCGAAGTGGTCGTATCGGTCCGCAATTCGACGGGCGCTGGCGGTGAATCCGTCGACGCCGAGATCTGTCGCGGCATCCCAGCTACGGTTTCTTTCGCGGCGCGATCTGCGCGTCATTCACGACGATCCGGCGACGTCGACGTACCTTCGCCGCTGCATCGAGCGCAACGAGCCGGCCCTTTTCACACGCGCGACGGAACGAATTGACTAAAATGGCCCGACGCCGATGCCGGACCAGGAAATCCAGCCACCATCATCCGAGCTCGCATCGTTCGGAGACGAGCTCCGGCGCGAGCGTGAAATCCGCGGCATTTCGCTCAAGGAAATCGCTGACTCCACGAAGATCAGCAAACGGTTTCTCGATGCCATCGAGCGCAACGATCACAAGACGTTGCCGGCGCCGGTCTTCACGCGCGGGTTCGTCCGCGAATACGCGCGCTACCTCGGATTGAACTCGGACGAGATGGTCAACCGCTACAACTTCGCGGCCGTCGGCGACGACCGCATCGAGCAGTCCGCGCATCTCGAGCGTCTCACCACGCCGCAGGCACCGCCTCCCGAGCGCAAGAAGCTGCCGCCCAAAGGCATCCCGCCGGCGTACGCCCGCGTCGACCGCAACGTCTACATTCTCCTCATCGTCGTCATCGCGCTGGCCGGCGTCAGCTACTGGGCGCTCAAACACCGCCGCGAAACGCGCGCGAACGAGGAGCGCCTCGCCGCCGAAACAAAAGCTGCTATTCCGCCGGCTCCGGTTGCTTCGCCCGCGCCCGCGCCGGTGCAGACCGCGAGCACGCCGGCGCAGCCGCCGCCCGCGCTTCCCGCCAAACTGATCCTGAGCATCGAGATCACGCGGACCTCGTGGATTACGCTCGACTCAGACGGCGAGCGCCTGATCAACGACGAACTTCACCGCGGCTTTCATCGCACCGTCGAAGCGAAAGACGGCTTCCGATTCAAAACGATCGGCAACGCCGCCGGCGTCGCGATGACGCTGAACGATGTGCCCGTTCCATCCCTCGGCCACGATGGACAGGTGCTGCACGACGTCATCCTCGATCGCGCGGCGCTGCAGAAACTGCAGACGCCATCCGCCCCGGCGCAGCAATGAGCGACGTTCCCGCCGAACTTTCCGGCGCCGGCATCATCGAGCGGATCGGATCAGGCCAATACCCGCGCGAAGTGGTCGAGACCATCGCCCGCGGCTTTCTCCCGTTGCCGCAGGACGACCTGATCGCCGTACTGGCCTTTCTCACGACTTCGCCGGATGGCGAGATCGCAACGGCCGCGAAGACATCGCTGACCGATATTCCATCGCGCAGCCTTCACGGATTCGCCTCGAATGAAACCGCGCCTGCCGAGCATCTGGCGTTGCTGATGCGCGCGACGGACGATCCATTCATCCTCGAAGCGCTGATCCGCAATCGCGCGCTGCCCGACGCGCTCGTCGCCGAGGTGGCCGCCGTCGCCGATGCCGCCGTGCAGGAGATCGTGGTCATCAACCAGGCCCGCATCCTTCGCGCGCCGGAAATCCTCGACGCGCTCCTCGCGAACCCGGCGGTGACCGCCGACGTTCGCCGCCGGGTCATGGAAACGCGCGAGGAGTTCTTCGACAAGAAGGCACGAGCGGCCGCGCAGGAGCCGGTTGAAGTCGATGACGACCAGCCGATGTTGACGTTGTCCGAGGAGCCGATCGCCGATCTGCTCGAAAAGGCCGCGTCGGAGCCGGGTGATGCGCCGCCGCCGGCGCTCATGGAGTCGGAGAAGGAAGACGAAAAAAAACTGTCCATCTTCTCGCAGATCCTGACGATGAGCGTCTCCGACAAGGTCAAGCTCGCATTCAAAGGCGGCAAGACCGAGCGGGTCATCCTCGTCCGCGATCACAACAAGCTCGTGTGCAGCGCCGTCATGCGCAACCCGCGCATGAGCGAGCTCGAAGTTGAAAGCATCGCCACGATGCGCAACGTCGAGGAAGAGGTCCTCCGCATCATCAGCATGAAGCGCGAATGGTCTTCCAAATACAGCATCGCTCTGAGTCTGGCCCGCAATCCGAAGTGTCCCGTGGGGGTTGTCCTGTCGCTGATCAATCGATTAACCTTGCGCGACTTGAAGGGCTTGAAAGACGACAAGGGCGTGAGCGACACGGTCCGTAGTCTGGCCCGGAAGATGTTCCTGCAGCGAAGCCACAAAGCCTGAATGAAGGTCAACTACTACGAAGTGCTCGGCGTCGATCGCTCCGCCTCCGAGCCGGAGATTCGGGACCGGTTCCGCCGCCTCGCGCGCGAGCAGCATCCCGACCGCTACTCCGGCCCCGACAAAGCAGAAGCAGAGCGCAAGTTCCAGACGCTCACCGAGGCAGTGAACGTGCTCACAAATCCGGCGCGAAGAAAGCAGCATGATGCCGAGATCGCCTCGCCCGCGCGCGCCGGCGGACCGGCCGATTTCGCGCAGGTCGGCAAGGCGTATTTATCGATCGGTGTCAAAGCGTACCGGGATGGCGACTATCGTAGTGCTTACGAAAACTTCGACATGGCCGCCAAACACAATCCGCAGGACGGCAAAGCCTTCCACTACCTCGCGCAGGCGGCCTCGCGCATTCCGTCGTACGCGCGCCAGGCGGTACAGGCCATCGAAACCGCAGTGCAGCGCGAGCCGATGAACGCGGTCTATCTAAAGGATGCGGGTCTCATCTGCAAACGCGCCGGCCTCGCCGCAAAGGCAGAGAGATACCTCGAGGAAGCGTTACAGTGGGACGCCGACAATATTGAAATCCGTACGGCACTCTCCGAATTACGGCAGCGCACCGAAACCAAGGAAGGCGGAAAGGGGTTTACCCTTTTCAAAAAGGGCTGAGTGGGAATGGACGTGAAGGCATACGGCCTCACCGATGTCGGACGGCAGCGCCAGCACAACGAGGACACCTTCCTCGTTGCGGATGAGGCGAAGCTTTTCCTGGTCGCCGACGGCATGGGCGGCCACGCCGCCGGCGAGATCGCTTCGCGCATCGCCGTCGATTCCATTTCCGAGTTCATCGTACACACGAAAGAGGACGACGGCACCTGGCCGCACGCCTACGACGAGCACTACACGCGCACCACGAACCGCCTGATGGCCGCGCTGCGCATGGCCAACACGCGCGTCCTCGAAGCGATGCGCAAAGACGCCAAGCTGCGCGGCATGGGTACCACGGTGGTCGCGTGCATGGCCGACGACGGCAAGATTTCGGTTGCGCACGTCGGCGACTCGCGCGCCTACATGATCCGCAACGGAAAAATCTCGCGCATCACCAACGATCACTCCTGGGTCTACGAGCAGGTGCAGGCCGGAATGCTGACGGAAGCGGAAGCGGAGAAGCATCCCCTCCGCAACGTGATTACCCGCGCCCTGGGCGGCGCGCTGGCGGTCAACCCCGATGCATCGGAGATCGACAGCCAGCCCGGCGACGTCTACCTCCTCTGCTCCGACGGCCTCACTGGCATGGTTCCCGAAGAAGAGATCCTGAAGCTCGTCACCGAGAACGCCAACGATCTCGAGCAGGCTTGTAAAGAGTTGATCGCTACAGCCAACGCCCGCGGCGGCCTCGACAACGTGACGGCGATACTGGTGAAAACGACGTAGTAGATTAGTGATTAGTGGATTAGTAGATCAGGCACCGCCCACGCTGATCTCCTGACCTGCTAACCCTCTGATCTACTGATCGACGAATCCACTAATCTACTGACTATGCACGTTCGAATCGACTACTGCGGCGTTTGAAACTATCTCCCCCGAGCCTCCAGTCTGGCGGCTGAGATCAAGCGCGAATTCGGCATCGACAGCGAGATCGTCCGCGGCAGCGGAGGAATCTTCATCGTCAGCGTCGACGGGAAGCCGGTCTTCTCGAAACGGGACGAAGGCCGTTTCCCGACCGAGCGCGAGATTCTCGACAAGCTCCGCGCCTGACTCTCATCTGCGTAACATCTGCGTCCCTCTGCGGATAAAAACTACACGCCGAACGCGATGCACGTGCATCGTCAGCCGTTCCGCTCGACCGCAGCGAGGAGCGGCCAGTGGTCGGACGGCCCGCGATCGATGACGCGCGCGTCGCGGATCACCCAGGCCGGGTCGGTGAAGATGTAGTCGAGGCACTGCTTGGTCGCGCGGTGCGTGACGATCTTCTCGGCAAAGCACGACGTGACGATCGTGCCGTCGTGAAACGCCCGCAGCTCGCTGCTGCTCGGACTGGTGTTGAAGTCGCCCATCAACACGAACGGCAACTTCGACTTCGCCACGACCCGCGCAACCTCCTCGGCCTGCAGCAGCCGCGTGCGCGATCCGAATCGCGCCCAAGCCGCGAGATGGGTGACATATGCGACGAGCCGGAAGCCATCGACGTCGATCGTCGCGCCGAGCATCGATCGCGGCTCACCCTTGCCCGGCAGTGGATCGATATGCGTGTCGACGATCGTCCCGCGCGTCAGCACCGCGTTGCCGTATTCGCTGCGGCCGTTGCCCATCGCGCGCCCGAAGAAAAGTTGCATGCCGGTGAGCCGCTCCAGCTCCGACGCCTGATCGCGAAAACGCACCTTCCACGTCCCGCGATGCATTTCCTGCACGCCGACGATGTCCGGCTTCGTTTCGTTGATCACCTGAGAGATCCGCTCGATGTGCCGACGACGCAGCAGCGCGCCATGACCTTTGATGTTGTAGGTCATTACACGCAGCGGCATGCAGCGCACGAAGCGAAAACAGTGCCGCGCGTGTGACGCGCGGCGCAGCCGTTGCGTCTTAGCTACTGAACGACGCGCCGGCGCAGTCGCAAGCGAAGGAGAAATTCTGATGCTCGCTACTTCCGTGCTCCTGCTGTCTGTTGCTCTTGCCGCGCGCGCTCCCGATCCGCTGATTTTGCGCGCCTTCAGTTCCGATCCCGCCATCGCCGGTCCCGCCGTTGCCGCATTGCGAAAAGGCGGTCAGCCGTCGGTCGACGCAATGCTCGCCGCTCATGCGTCCGTCGCGCGCGATGCGCAATCCGAGGAACGCTTCCGGGCGGCGCTCGATCGCGTGTGCCGTCAGGCCGATTGCCTTTGGTCTGGTCTTTATTGGTTTACCGATCTGGACGAAGCGAAGCGGATGGCCGCGGCCACGCATCGTCCGATCCTCTCGCTCCGCCTTCTCGGCGATCTCGGCATGGAGATGAGCTGCGCGAATAGCCGCTACTTCCGCACCGTGCTCTATCCGAATCGTGAGATCGCCGCCTACCTTCGCGGCAACTTCGTCCTGCACTGGAGCTCCGAGCGGCCGGTGCCCTCCGTGACGATCGACTTCGGCGACGGCCGCGTTCTGCACCGAACGATCACCGGCAACAGCATTCACTATCTGCTGGACGAAACCGGGCGGCCGCTCGACGCGCTTCCTGGTCTGTATGCGCCCAACGCGTTCCTCGCACAACTCCACGAGATGGTCTGGCTGCACGACCGCTGGACACATTCACCGGCAATTGACCGCGACCGGCGTCTGCTCATGTATCACGCTCTCCGTGCCCGCAGCGCCTCGGAGACCGCGGGGCGATTCGACGGTCCCGAAACCGCGGCGGCTGCACGGCGTGCCCGGCTCCAGCATCCGGCCTATGCCTGGGAAGCGACGGCCCTCACGTTCTCCAAGGAAGGCGGCGAAGAGCCGATGTTCAAGAGCATCTCATTCGGCACGAACTCCATCGTCCGCAAGGCCCAAACCGTGGCCGAGAGGTTCAAGCCTGATGAGCATTTCTCCGCGATCGACGAAAGCGCAATGAGCTTGATCCGCGAGAAACGCGCGCCGTTGCACGAGTCGCCAGCTGCGCTCGCACGCGTCATCGAATCATTTCGACGGACGCTCGCCCTCGATACTCTGCAGAACGAGTACGTTCTGCGGCCGCAGATCCACCGATTCTTCGTCGATAAGCCGGACGTCGCCTTGGCAGAACTGAACGGACACGTTTACAGCGAGGTCTTCAAAACGCCCAGCGACGATCCATGGCTCGGTCTTCGTTCGGACGAAACGTTCACCGCTCTGGCCGGTGAAGGAGTCGAGCAGCGCCGCGATACACTTCGCGGCCGATGAAAATCGATCGCGATGAAGCGAAGCGGATCGCCGATCTCGCGCACCTCGAGTTCGACGATCCGGCGCTCGAGCGGATGGCGGGGGAGATGACGAAGATCCTTTCGTACATCGACCAGCTCCGCGAGGTCGATGTCGGCGGATTCGAGTGGACCGCCGCCGCGGAGTCGACGCCGCTGCGCGACGACGTGCCGCGTCCGCCCGTCGATCGCGCGGCCGTCGCCGCGAATGCTCCGGCGTTCAGCGACGACGGCCACTTCATCGTCCCGAAGGTGATCGGTGACTGATCTTCTGAACCTGCCGTGGCACGAAGCGAAAGCGCAGGCGAGCGGCGAGGAGTTGCGCGCGGCGTCGCTCGCCGCGATCGATCGGCTCAATCCGAAGTTGAACGCGTTCCTTCACGTCGCGCGAAACGGCGGTGACGGAATGCCTGTCGCGGTGAAGGACAACATCGTCACCACCGACATGCCGACGACCTGCGCGTCGCGAATCCTCGGCGATTTCCGTTCTCCGTTCGACGCCACACCCGTCGCGCGGTTGCGTGCGAACGGTTGCCGCATCGCTGGCAAAACGAATCTCGACGAATTCGCGATGGGCTCGTCGACCGAGCATTCGGCGTTTGGTCCGGCGCGCAATCCGTGGGATCCGTCGCGCGTTCCGGGCGGCTCGTCCGGCGGTTCCGCCGTCGCCGTCGCCGCGCGCATGGTCCCCGCCGCCCTCGGCTCCGAAACCGGAGGCTCGGTGCGCCAGCCAGCCGCGCTCTGCGGCGTGGTTGGACTCAAGCCGACCTACGGCCGCATCAGCCGCAACGGCCTGGTGGCGTTCGGGTCGAGCGTCGATCAGATCGGCATCATCACCAAGACCGTCCGCGAATGCGCCGATCTCCTCGGCATGATCGCGGGCCACGATCCGCTCGACTCGACGTCGGCGATGAACGCTGTTGACGACTACACCGCCGATCTCGACGCCGGCGTTCGCGGACTCCGCTTCGGCGTCGTCCGCGAAGCCGTTGCGCAGTTGGATGGAGAAGTCCGCGCGAATTTCGACGATGCGCTTGCAGTCCTTCGCGGCGGCGGCGCGGTGATCGAAGAAGTCAGCGTTCCGGCGATCGGCTACGCAATCGCCATCTACTACATCATCGCCAATGCCGAGGCCAGCGCGAATCTGTCGCGGTTCGATGGGATACGGTACGGGCATCGCAGCGATCGCGCGAAGTCGCTGCGCGAGGTCTACTTCGAATCGCGCGGCGAAGGCTTCGGCGACGAAGTGAAGCGCCGCATCATGCTCGGCACGTTCGCGCTGTCATCCGGCTACTACGACGCCTACTACGGCCGCGCCCAGGCCGTGCGCGCCAAACTGCGCGCCGATTTCGACGCCGCCTTTTCGCGCTGCGACTTCCTGTTGACACCGACCACGCCCGAACCGGCGTTCCCGATCGGCGCCAAGACCGACGATCCGCTGGCGATGTACCTCTCCGACATCTTCACCGCGCCGGCGAACCTGGTCGGCATCCCCGCTATCGCCATCCCGTCCGGTTTTTCACGCGACCATTTGCCGCTATCGCTGCAGATCATGTCCCCGCACTTCGCCGAACGCGCCCTCTTCCGCGCCGCCAACTTCTTCGAACGCGAAACCAACTACTGGCGCGAAGCGCCGCCGGCGTAGTGCGGACGTCCGCGTCTGCATCCGCCGCGGCGTCTCGCCCGGCGGCGGTTTCTGAAGTCATCACCAATCTTGCGATTGAATCCCGGAAACCACGCCGGGCGAGGACGCCCGCCGGATGCAGCCGAGACGGCCGCACTACTCAATACTCGTCACCGTGAACGTCACCCGGTAGTCCGCGCGCGACCATTGCGCACGGAACGGCAGCCGTACGCCGTTGGCATTTCGGTAGTCGGCGTAGTCGATCTGATCTGGCAGGTTGCCGAACGGCGTTGGCGTCTCGCGGGTCCGCGCGACGAGGTCGCCGTCGATGAGCCAGCGCTCGCCGCGAAGCTTCTCGATCCCGGGAGGAGCGAGCAGGTAGATCGCCAGGGCGCGCGACGCTTCGGGCGGATGCGAAAGCTCGGTGTCGTAGGTGGTCTTGTTTCCGTCGATTGTCAGAGTGAATGGGCCGCTGACCGGCTCATCGCGTCCGTTGTAGCGCTCGACGCGTCCTCGAACAACCCGCCGCTTGACCTCGGCAGACGTCTTCGGGAAACGGCTGATCGCATCCTCCGCCACGACGGACGCCTTCACCGGCGCCCCGGGACGAACGTTCCATCCCGCATTCGCAATGTCGGGTGTCGCGATCGGTTTCACTCGGCCCTGGTGGCACGTGTTGCAGGTGACGGTGAGCTTGCCGCCGAACTGCTGCTCGTTGATGGCGCGCGTCATCGCCATCATCGTTCGCGCAACCTCCTTGGCTGGCTTCTCGTCGGACTCCCACGCTTTCGTGTGGCAGTGCGCGCAGGTCACGCCGAGGGAGTTGGACATGAAGGCCATGACCGGGATGAGTTGCGAGGAAGGGAGGCCTTGCAGCACCTTGATGTTCTTCTTGGTCTGCTCGACGGGCAAATCGTTCGGCTGCGCGGTGGCGAAGATCAGAACCAGTGCAGCGAATGCGATGCGCATCAATCCTCCTGTTGAAAGACCGCGTGAAAGTGTCCGCGTTCCGTGTCGCCGTCGCACATCAGGCGTCCGCCGGAAATCCAGGCCACGGCCGTCTCGCTGTGCGGCCCCGGGCCTTTCATGCAGAGCGTCAGCCGCCCGTTGCTCCAGGTAGCACGGCCGTTCGTCTGCGCCATGCCTTCGACCGCGCGCCATTTGCCGTCGGTGACGACGCGCCAGGCATGATCCTCGGCGCGTCCGCCGGCGACACGATGCTGCCGGACCCGGACACCGCGCGCGTCCTGCACGATTGACTGCGTGTAGGCGTCATACGCGTGGGGCACCATCATCCGGAAATCACTTTGCGCGGCGACGAGCGTCCAGTTGCCGTCGAGTCTCGGTCCGGCGATGGCTGGAGCGATCGACGTTCGGGAGCACGCGGCGAAAAGTGCGACCGGAACGACGACGATGGCGACGATTGCGATCACAGACGCGACGCGGCTTCGCGGCCGCGGCTGGCGAAGCAGCGACACGCGGCGTTCGATCGACGTCGAGGACATCCCGAGGGCGAAATCGCGGCGCGCGGTCATCGAGGCGATGCGGACCAGCGCTGCGGCATACGCGCGCGGCGACGATTTCGCTGCCGCTTCCTCGTCGCAGGCCAGCTCGCGCAACTCCGCGATGTCGCGACGAAGAAAAATCGCGGCCGGATGGAACCACAGCGGAAGCGCGGCCAGTTGCAGGAACGCGTTCACCGTGAAGTCGCGCCGGCGCACGTGCGCGCGTTCGTGCGCGATGGCGGCATCGAGGAGATCACTGCCGGCGAGCGAGCGGGGGATGAGGATCGTCGCACCGATCGTGACGGGCGAGGCGACGTCGTCAGAGGTGCGAATGCCGTCTGCGAATGGCTGCGAATGCGCCAGCAAACGCCGCGTGCGCCACGCGGCCACGAGGAGACGCGCCGCCGCGAGCAGCAGACCCGCGAAGTAGAGAGTCGTGATGATTCCGGCCGATCTTCGATTCAGCGACGGCCGTATCGATGCGGCGGGCGCGTGCTGGACAGCCACGGTATCGCCGCTTTCGTTCGAGATTGAGACCACGCGCGTCGTTCGCGCCTCATGCCGAGGTACGAGCGTCATCAGCGGCGCAGCAACCGCGGCGATCAGCGTCAGCGCGACGAGCAGGAATCGCAACCGCGCCGGCGCGCGGCGCAGAAGCCGCGCTGCTCCGATTCCGATCAGCGCGATCAGCGACGACTGCCAGGCGGCGTTGACGATGAATGTCACGACTCCTTCAGCGACGCGATCCATGCGTTTCCTCCTCGACCATTTTGTGAAGCCGCCGCAGCGTCTCCGGCGTCAACTGTTTCGTTTCGACGAGACTCATCACCAGCGCCTCAGCCGAGCCTCCGAAGATGCGCTGGACGACGTCGCGCAACGTCGCGCCGAGAGCTTTTTCGCGCGAGACCGCGGCGCGGTAGCGATAGGCGCGCTCGATCAGCGTGCGGCTCGCTTTGCCCTTGCGCACGAGGACGTTGAGCATCGTCTGCACGGTGGTGTACGCGAGTTTTCCACCCAGACGTTCCTGCGCCTCGGACACCGAAGCCGGCCCGTCCTCCCACAACACCTGCATGATTTCGAGCTCGACGGGGGTGAGTTGATCGTTCCGTTTGCGTCGCGGCATCGTGTCTCCTAAAACGTTAGGAGACACGATCGGCTCGCGGCTGACGTTTGTCAACTAAAACTTTAGGAGTCGCTCACCGCACGGCGCGCCCACGCGCATCGAACGCGACGAAGCGGCCGGCGATATGACGCTCGTCGCCGATCACTTTTTCATAGGCGACGAGAAACCTTCCGTCGCCCATGGCAAAGACCGATGGATCCCGTTCGTCGGCAGCCGATGTGGCAATCGACAGCGGGATGATGTTGCCGGCGCGATCAATCGACGCGCCGACGATGTCGTGCGCGCGGCCGGTCGTTTGCGTCCGCCAGACCACCACGTAGCGTTCGCCGTCGCTTGCGATGTCCGGACGCGTCGGGCCGGTGTCAGGGCCGAAGCTGCCGATGACGTGAGATTGGTTGACGGCAGTCGGAAAATCGGTGAATGACGGAGGGAGAAGGCGCGTCATCACGATGGAGCCGCCCTTTCCGTGCTCATTATTGAACCAGACGAGCGCGACGTCGCGCCCGTCGCCGCCGATCGCCGGCGCGGCGTCGCTTTCGAATTCGAAGCTCTTCGCGCCGCTGATGCTGTAGAGCGAGACGAACCGCAGTGAAGCCGTCTTCAGTTGCGTCAACGGGCAGGCGCAGAAGGTCCTCGGCAGACGACACGCCACCGGGCATGCGACCTCGCCGCTGATGAGGTGACCTAACCCAACGATCTGCGGAAAATCGGTGGCGACCGTCATATCGGTCGCGGCGACGCCGGCATCGAGCGGTGCGCCAAGCGAACCGTCATCGCGGAGTTCCCATACCGAGGCGCCGGCGGAGATCCACGTGGTTTTTCCAGCGCGAACGACGGCCGGACCGGTAGACGCCGACGGTACGATCGTGAGCATCGACGTCGTGGACGGATGCAGGTCGTGATCGAGCCGGCAGTACGCGGCTCTCGTGACCGAGGAGGCGGTGCTCGACGTTTCCAGCCAGGCGAGCGTGAAGCCGTCGCCTTGTGGTAACGCCGCGATCGAAGGAGCGACGACGTGGATCGAATCGGACAACGCGGGAATGCTTTGAACCTGGCCCGTGAAGTGGCCGGTGGCATCGAGTCGAACGACGGAGATTCGATCGCCGACCGTGCTTGGCATCAGCCACGCGATCGCCAGGCCGGTGCGATCTTTTGCCATCGCTACCGCGGGGGCCGGGAAGATGGTGCCGAGGTTTGTGAACGGAAGCGGTCCTGAGTCGATCTCGGCGCTGACCGTCTGGCCGAATACGTTGATTGCCTGAAACAGCAGAATTGCGAGGAGTAGCTTGCGCATATTGTGAATACGGTTTCGAGACAGGTAACGTCCGGAGAAAGTTGTGGACCCGCCGGCGTTCCATTCAACATTGAACATTCCACATTCAACATTTCGTCTTTGACTCTCTCTGCTACACTTTCCCTCGTGCGTAAGTGGTGGGTGGGCCTCCTTGGAGCGCTTCTTCCGGCGGTAGTTCTGGCCGTCTCTCCTTCAAAAACGATTACGCCCGAGGTGCGTGCGTCTCTGACGGCCGATTACACCATCGACGTTGTCGTCACGCCGCATGAAGGCGATGCGTGGAGCCGGCTGGCCAAGCGCGTCACCGGCGACGGCGATCGCTGGAACGAGATCGCCGCCTTCAATCACGCCGGCGGCAACCTCACCACCGAGCAGCGCGTCCGCATTCCGTTCAGTCTCCTCCGTCCCAACCTGCAGCGCGACGTCGCCGCGGCGCTCTTTCCGTTCGACAGCGATGTCGCCGCGGGCCGGCGTCATGTCGTCGTCGGCAGCAACGGCATCGAAGGCGAATCGCTCTGGAACATCGCCGAGTGGTTTACCGGCCGCGGCGATAACTACGCTGCGATCCGCGCCGCCAATCCGTCGCAGGGACTCTCGACCCGTAAAGGTGACGTGATCCTCATCCCGAAGGAGCTGCTCGTTGCGGCATTCCGCCGCGGCGAAATGGAGGAACGTAATGCACCGAAGACAGCCGAGGTTCGGAAATCGGAGGACGATCCGGAAGAGCGTACGGGCGCGGATGGTCATGCTGCGGCAGCAGTTTCGCTACCTGAAGCAGTGGCCGTTCCCGGCCAGCCGTCGCTGACGTACGACCGAACCTCCGCCGAACCGTTTGCGATCTATCGATTGCAGAAGGGCGAGGCGCTCTATTCGTCGGTGGCGATTCGCTTCACCGGCCGGGTGTATTCGAAAGACGTCGGCGACGTGCTCGATCGGATCGTGAAGTTCAACGGCATCGACGACGTCGCGCGGATTCCGATCGGCTATCGCGTGAAGATTCCGATGGCGCTGCTGCTGCCGGAGTACTTGCCGGCCGACGATCCCACGCGTGTTGCCAACGAAGAGGTGAAGCGCGCCAGCGCGAAGCTTGCCGTGCGTCCGCGCGCGAAAGGTCTCGCGGGCGTTCGCGTGATCCTCGACGCCGGTCATGGAGGTCGCGACGTCGGCGCGACGTACGACGATGTGTGGGAATCGAACTACGTGTACGACGTCATGTGCCGGCTCAAGCACATCCTCGAAAAGAAATCGGGAGCGACGGTGGCGGCGACGACGAAGTCTGCGCAAGCCGGCTACGACATTCCTGACGATGACGAGCTCGAAGAGGCAACGGATCACATCGTCCTCACTTCTCCGAAGTACGTGATCGGCGATCCGGCCGTCGGCGTCAATCTGCGCTGGTACCTTGCGAACTCGATCTTCCGCCGCGCGATGAAGGCGAGCGTGGCGCGCGAGAAAGTCGTCTTCCTCTCTATTCACGCCGACTCGCTGCATCCGTCGTTGCGTGGCGCGATGGCCTACATCCCCGGCCAGCGCTACGTCACCGGCTCGTACGAGAAGAGCGAGCAGGTCTACCTCGCGCGCGCCGAGGTGCGCGAGAGTCCGGTCGTGCGCCATTCGGAGAAGGAGTCGCTGACGTCCGAGGGGTTGTCGCGCGATCTGGCGGAGTCGATCATCGATGCGTTCGATCAGGATGGATTGAAGATTCATCCGTTCAATCCGGTGCGCGACAACGTGGTCCGCAACGGACGCGAGTGGGTGCCCGCGGTGATTCGCTACAACCTGATCCCCACCCGCGTTCTCCTCGAAATCTGCAACCTCGGCAACGACAAAGACCGCGCGCTGATGAAGACGAAAAAGTATCGCCAGCACGTGGCCGAGGCGATTTATCAGGGCCTGGTGAACTACTACAACGACCGCGAAGATGTTCGCCCCGCGCCTGCGATCGCGAGCGGACGGTGAGGTCGTAGCGCCGCCGGCCCGACGGCACGTACCAAACCAGAATCGCCAGCCAGCCGCTGGCGGTCCAGCCGCCGAGCCGGCGGCGCTACGAACCAGCGAAGCGCGCCCGCTGACCAAATCTCACGATCGGTTTCTCGAAGTATCGCCACGACGCCGCTGCGATCGCGAGTGATCCGAGGAGCGGGATCGGAGTCAGAAAAACGTCGCTGAGCCGGTCGAAGTACGGAGGATGGCCGCGCAAGGCGGACCAGAACACGCCGTTCACCGCGTTGTGAACGAGATAGGTTCCGTAGGCAACGATTCCGATTGCCCGAAGAGGCCGCACGCGCATCGCTCGTGCGAGCAACGAGCGGTCGTCGTACAGCGCGATGAGAAGCCACGCTGCGAATGCGAGTGCGAGCAGCGTGTAGCGCGAGATCCACGTCACCGCAGTCTCGCCCGTGTACGCCGTGAGCAGAACGAAGCCGCCGCAGCTGAGTAGAGTGACGCGCAATGCGGGCATCGCTTTACTGATGCGCGCAACTGCGTCCTGCTGCCTGACAAACCAGGCGCAGAGCGTTCCGAGCAACAGCGCGTCGGTCCTGCAGAAAACTGTGACGTAGGCCGTGATGCCTTCGGTGGCGGGGTCGTAGAGAAGCGCGCGGCAGAGCGGCGCCGCGGCGATCAGTGGGATGAGGATCCACGGCAGACGTTTCACGGGAGTGACGCGGATCAGGAACGGAAGGAAGAGATAGAACTGCTCCTCCACGGCCAGCGACCATGTAGCGGACATCCATGTCGCGCCGAACGTGCCGAAGTGCGCCTGACAAAAATTCTGCGTGAAGGTCGCGTAGGACCAGGCGGGCATCGCGTGATCGAAGAGCCACGACGCGGTGCCGGGATCGAAGGAGTGCCGCGCGGCGCGAACGACGAAAAACAGAGCGAGCCAGACGAAGTAGACCGGAAGAATGCGGCAGACGCGCCGCCGGTAGAAAACGCTGTAGTAGTTCGCCGCGTCGCGATGATCGAGAAGAATGCCGCCGATCAGAAATCCCGAAAGGACGAAGAAGAGATCGACGCCGCACCAGAACGCGTTCAGAAAACGAAACAGCGGCGGCGGCGATCCCATCATGCACGAGACGAGATGCCAGACCAGCACGAGCAGAATGGCGACGCCGCGTATGCCGTCCAGCTCCGGAATCCGGCGCGCGGTCTCCGGCAGCGCAGTCACGGAGCGAGTTTAGCAGCCGCGTATAATCCCCCGCCGCTATGCCTCGCTCTTTTGAAGGTGATCACAATGCTGAAGGTTTGCGCGTCGCCGTGATCGCCTGCCGGTTCAACGACGAGATCGTCGATGGACTCCTTCGCGGCGCACTCGATTGTCTGTCGCGGCACGGCGCTGCGGATGATGCGGTTTCCCTCTATCGCGTTCCCGGCGCATTTGAGATTCCGACGCTCGCCGCGAAACTGATCGACCTTGGCGGCATCGACGCGATCGTTACCCTCGGCTGTCTTCTTCGCGGCGACACACCCCACTTCGATTTCATCTCCGCACAGGTCACGAACGACCTCTCGCGCGTCGCGACCGAGGCAAAGTTCCCGGTCGCCTTCGGCGTCATCACGTGCAACACGCTCGAGCAGGCTGTGGAACGATCGTCAGCAGGCAGCGGCAACAAAGGGTGGGAAGCGGCGCTGGCGGCGATCGAAATGGCCAATCTGTGGCGCGCGCTTCGCAGCGAGGGAACGTAAATGGGAGCGCGTCGAAAAGCACGGGAGCTGGCCGTGCAGATGCTGTATCAGTACGACCTTTCCGGCAACGTTCCGGACATGATCATCGACACGTTCGAGGATCTGCAGAAGTCGAAGCCGAACACGCGCGAATTCGCGGCGAAAATCTTTCGCGGTACCGTAGATCACCTCTCCGACATCGACGGCATGATCCAGGCGCAGGCCGACAACTGGCGCCTCTCGCGAATGGCCGTCGTCGACCGCAACATCATCCGTCTGTCTGTTTACGAATTTCTCCACGAGACCGACACGCCGAAACTGGTTGTGATCGATGAAGCGATCGAGATTGCCAAGAAGTTCGGCAACGACAAATCGTCGCAGTTCATCAACGGCATCCTCGACGGTATTTTGAAACGCTACAATCTCGCCACGTGAGTCTTCTCGGCCGTCTCGAAGATCTATCCCTTACCGACATCGTTCAGATCGTCTACCTCAGCCGCCGGACCGGCGTGCTGGAGATCGTCGACGATCGCGGACGGCATACGGTGATGTTCCGGCAGGGGCTGGTGGTGAACGCGTCGTCGCCCGAGCATCCCGACCTGCTGACGTATCTCGTCGCCCGCGGCTCCATCCCCGAGGCCGCGTCGCCCGGGCTGCGGAAGATGGAGGAGAGCGGCATCCCCCTCGGCACCGCGGCGGTGGAGATGAACATCATCCCGGCTTCTGCCCTTGCCGAAGCGATTCACGAACGCGTGGTTGGTGTGGTCGCGCCGCTGCTGCAGAGCCGCGAGGGGGAGTTCAACTTCATCCTCAGCGATCACGTCGGTCCGCTCGACGTTGAGTACGACGCCGATTCGATTTTGAAGGAAGGGGGCTTCCCGCCGCAGCGGATCGTCGGCGCCGCGGATGGGGAGAAACTCAAGCCGCTGCGCGGTCTCGAAGAGTCGCTGAAGGTGGGGAAGGCGCTTCTGCGCTCCGCCGCCGGCGCCCCGCCGCCGACACTCGACCTCGGGCTCGGCCACGCGAAAGAGCCGGAGCTGACGCTCGTTCCCGACGACAACATCCTGCCGTTTCCGACCCCCGAGGAGCGCGAGGAGCAGACGTTTACTCCGGTTCCGGATGATGAGCCGTTTCCCGCGCTTGAACCGACTGCTGCGCCGCCGGCGCCGGAGCCTGCGCAGAAGCCGCGGACGTCGTCCGGCCAGTTCAAAGTCGCCGGCGGATTGATCGAAGTCGAATCGCCCGACGCCACGTATCGCAACGTCGTCCTCTTCGAACGCAGTCCGCTGATTCGCGTCGCCGCGCGTCGCGCCTTCGGCCGCAATCGCGTGAAGATCGCGCAGTTCGGAACGATCGACGACGCGCGCATTGCGATCGGCGACTACATTCGCGCCAACACGTTCTTCGTCACCTTCCTCGAACTGACCGATCACTCCGACGTCCTGCTGCAGCAGTTGAAGCGCAAAAATCCGCGGCTGCCGGTGGTGATCATCGATGCCGAAGCGGATCTGCGGCGGCGTCACGATCTGCTCCGGCGCGGCGCCGATCTGTATCTGACCAAGCCCTCTCCGGCGCGCCTGCAACCGGGACTGGTCGAGGAAGAGCTGACGCTCTTCGCGGATGAGTTGGTGCTCTTCGCCGAGCGAGCGTTCCAGCAGTGGGAGCGCTACACCGGCGGACTCGATCCCGATGCCGGCCGGCGCTTCTACGAGACGGCGGAGAAAGAGAACGTCGATCGCAGTTTCAGTCTGCTCAAGCAGCTCATCAACGAACTTTCGAATCCGAACGACATCGGCGAAGTGTCCGCGACGATCCTGCGGCTTTCGGCGGAGTATCTCGACCGAGGAGCGCTCTTCATCGCCGGCGACTCGGAGTTCACCGGCATCTCCGGATTCGGCGCCGCGGACATGCCGGCGCGCGTGAAGTCGCTGCGCATTCCGCGCAAGGAGCCGTCGATTCTCGACGACGTCGCGGCGTCCGGCGTCGCGCATCGCGGCAAGATGCGGCGCACCGCCGCCAACGTCCAACTCATCGATCAACTGGGTGGCGTGCTGCCGACCGAAGTCGTGGCACTTCCGATCATGCACTCGAAGCGGACGATTGGTATTCTGTACGGCGACAACGCCGCACACCGCGCTCCGATCGACACCATGACAGGACTCGAGATTTTCCTCAGCCAGGCCGGCTACGCGTTCGGCAACGCGGTCTTCGCGGCGGAGAAGGCCCGACGTTGAAAGTCCTGGTCGTCGAAGACTCGAGCTCGATGCGCGCCTACCTGACCACAATCATCGAAGGCGGTACGGAAGCCTACGACCTGGAGATCGTCGAGGCCGCCAGCGGTTTCGAGGCGCTGAAGACGCTCCCGCATCACAAGTTCGACGCCATCCTGACCGACATCAACATGCCGGATATCAACGGCCTCGAGCTGGTGTCCTTCCTGAAAAATCACCCGGTACATCGGACGATCCCGATCATGGTGATCTCGACGGAGTCGCGCGAAGAAGACCGCAAACGCGCCGAGGCGCTGGGCGCCGAGGAGTACCTGGTCAAACCGTTCCAGGCCGGCGATCTGATCGAGAAACTGCGGCGGCTGCTGAAGGTGGCGTAAGCGGTTGGATCGGGAGAGAAAAGGACGAATGTTGAATGTTCAATGTTGAATGTTGAGTGTTGAATGGGACGCCGTTTCGGGGATCTCTCCCATCAACATTGAACATTCAACATTGAACATTCAACATTCGCCTTCCAACGGTCTGGCGATGGCTTCCGAAAGGTTCGCGGACGACCAATTGCCCGCCCCTGCCGGCCGGGAATGAAGTTGTTGACGGGCTCTGTTCGGCAGTGTTACCGTTTCACCCCCTTCCGCGGGGAAGGTGTGTGGTTGTCTTTGAATGACGTTCGGCGCTGAGCAGTTCTCACCCGCGCCGCCGGTCCTCCGAAGATCGAAAACTTAGCTGCGAAGTGTGTTCAGGAGAGTCATGCGTACGTATTTCCCCAAACAGGGCGACATCGAGCCGAAATGGTTCATCATCGACGCCGAGGGCAAAGTCCTCGGCCGGATTTCGACTGAAATCGCCCGGATCATTTCCGGCAAGAGTAAGCCGACCTACACGCCGTTTCTCGACACCGGCGATCACGTCATCGTCATCAACGCCGAGAAGATCGTCCTGACGGGCAAGAAGGAGACGGACAAGATCTACCGTCACCACTCGCTCTATCCGGGCGGCCTCAGCGAGAAGGCAGCCCGTTTCGTCCGCTCCGACAAACCGGAGTCGATGATCGAGCGCGCCGTTCTGGGCATGCTGCCGAAGAACAAGCTCGGCCGGAAGATGATCAAGAAGCTGAAGGTCTATCGCGGTACGGTTCACCCACACGAAGCGCAGAAGCCCGAGCGGCTCGAAGTCGCCTGACAGGTCTAGGAGGATTCATTGGCTCTGGTTGAATACTACGGAACGGGACGTCGCAAAACGTCGACCGCGCGCGTCCATCTCCGGCAGGGTAGCGGGGCGATTACGGTCAATCACCGCTCGCTCGACGAGTACTTCGGCAATGACGTGCTGAAGATGATCATCAAGCAGCCGCTTTCGCTGACGGAAACGGCCGACAAGTTCGACATCGTGGTCACGGTCGACGGCGGCGGCCCGAGCGGCCAGGCGGGCGCGATCCGTCACGGCATCTCGCGCGCGCTGCAGATCTTCAACCTGGAGCTGCGCAAGCGTCTGAAGAAGGCCGGCCTGCTCACTCGCGACCCGAGAATGAAGGAGCGCAAGAAGTACGGCCAGAAAGGCGCGCGCGCTCGCTTTCAGTTCTCCAAGCGCTAGTTTCCGATGTTCCGGCTTCCCCGATTTTGAGTTTTTTCTGAAGACAGGAGCGGCCTTCGCTCCTGTCTTTTTTGTCTCACGCAGTCCAACTCAAACGTCACAGCGAAAAGGAGGGTTTGCTTGGCAGTCTCTATTACGATGAAAGAGCTTTTGGAAGCTGGCGTTCACTTCGGTCATCAGACCAAGCGCTGGAATCCCAAGATGAAGAAGTACATCTTCGGGAAGCGCAATGGGATCTACATCATTGACCTGCAGAAGACGCTCAAGCTCTTTAAGGAAGCTTCCGCGTTCATCTCGGACCTCGCGTCCCAGGGGAAACGCATTCTGTTTGTAGGCACGAAGCGCCAGGCGCAGGATGCCATTCTCGAAGAGGCCAACCGCTGCGGCATGTTCTACGTGAACAACCGCTGGCTGGGCGGCACTCTCACGAACTTCACCACCGTCCGCAAGTCGATCGAGCGCCTCAAGGAAATCGAGACGATCATCGGCGACACCGAGAAAGACATGTCGAAGAAGGAGCGCGCCGCCCTCGACCGCGAGCGCGAGAAGCTCCTCAAGAATCTCATCGGTATCCGCGAGATGGACGGCCTTCCGGACGCGCTCTTCGTGATCGATCCGAAGAAGGAGTACATCGCCATCCAGGAAGCGAAGAAGCTCGGCATCCCGGTAGTGGCCATCGTCGACACGAACTGCGATCCGGAAGACATCGACTACGTGATTCCCGGCAACGATGATGCGATCCGCGCCATCCGCCTCTTCACGCAGAAGATCGCCGACGCCGTGCTCGAGGGCTACAACCTGGCCGAGGAGAAGTTCATCGGCGTCGAGGACAAGGGCGAGCCTTCCGAGGTTCCTGCTCCGATTCCGGCCGCCGAACCGGAGGCGATCAGCGCTCCGGCCGTTTCCTAGTTTTTCGTTACGACTACTTCCACTTGGAGCGCCGGCTGCCCGATAACGGCAGACGGCGCTCTTGTATCGAGGAGATTTCAGATGACTAGCATCGCATCAGGAGCAGAAGACCAGCCGCAGATCACCGCCGCGATGGTGAAGGCGCTGCGCGAGCAAACCGGCGCCGGCATGATGGACGTGAAATCCGCGTTGGTCGAGGCCAAGGGCAACATGGACGAGGCTACCAAGATCCTTCGCAAGAAGGGGTTGGCCGCCGCCGGCAAGAAGTCCGGCCGCGTGACGGCCGAGGGCACCGTGACCTCGTACGTCGGCGAGAACGCCGGCGTGCTGGTCGAAGTGAATTGCGAGACCGACTTCGTCGGCCGCAACGAGAACTTCCGCGAGTTCGCCGACGCTGTCGCGAAAGTGATCGCCGGCAGCAAAGCCGACTCGGTCGAAGCACTCAACAACGAGCCGTGGCCGGGCGACGGTGAGAATCAGACCGTCGGTCAGCACGTGCTGGCCATGATCGGCGCGATCAAAGAGAACATCTCCATCCGCCGTTTCGCTCGCTACGAGGCCGCGCCGAACGCGGTGCTGTCGTCGTACATCCACGCCGGCGGCAAGATCGGCGTGCTCGTCGAGCTCGTCGCCACCAGCGGCGGGAAGAACGACAAGATGAACGACGTCGCCAGGGACGTGGCCATGCACATCGCCGCCGCGGAGCCGCGCTTCATCCGCCGCGACGAGGTCACGCAGAAGGATCTGGACACCGAGCGCGAGATCGCCCGCGACGCCGCCGCAAAATCCGGCAAGCCGGAGAACATCGTCGAGAAGATGGTCAGCGGCAAGATGGACAAGTTCTACGGCGAGGCCTGCCTGCTCGAGCAGCCCTACATCCGCAACGACAAGCAGACCGTGACCGACTACCTGGCCGCGTCCGGCAAAGAGTCGGGCTGCGCGTACACGGTGACCCGCTTCACGCGCTACAAGCTCGGCGAAGGAATCGAGAAAAAGGGCGGCGACGATTTCGCTTCTGAGGTCGCCGCGTTCCTCAAGTAGACCATTGCATCGAATGCAAATTCAGGGCGGCCGGTTGGCCGCCCTTTTTGCGTGGAGAGGCGTTCACTGACTGGTCATCTATACTAGTCAAATGAAAGTCGCAGCCTCCGAATTCAAGGCACGATGCCTCTCGCTCATCGACGAAGTGCACGAGCGGGGAGAATCGATCACGATCACCAAGCGTGGACATGTAGTCGCATGCCTCGTTCCGGCGGGCGAGGTCGACAGTCGCCCGTGGTTGCGCATGCGGGGTAAGGCACGCTGGCAAGGTGATCCCCTCGCGCCCGCATTGGACGAGGACGAGATCGACGCGCTGCGATGACCCTACTGCTCGATACTCACGCGTGGATCTGGTGGGTCGATCAGGATCGTCGCCTCGGCGCAGCCGCGATCGCCGCGCTCGATCGGCTTCCGCCAGATCAGCGGCCGTTCCTTTCGGACATCAGCCTGTGGGAAGTGGCCACGCTGGTCGAACTGGGCCGTCTCGAGCTCGATGTGCCGCTCGGCGAATGGCTCGCCGCCGCCGCGCATCCGCGCTCCGTTCGAATCCTTCCGATTTCCCCGGCGATTGCCGCCGACATCGCCGCCCTCCCCGAGACGTTTCACCGGGATCCTGCTGATCGTGTGATCGTATCGACTTGCCGCGTGATGGACCTTGCTCTTCTCACTCGTGACACGCGGATCATTAGGTCACGACTCGTAAAACGCTGGAAGCCATGAAAATGTGTGTGTCCAGCGTTCGTGGTGCGACAGGGAGTGGTGGCCACCCACCGGTGTCTATTGTATAAAGCGTCGCCAATGCCTCCGCGCTACAAACGTATCCTTCTCAAACTTTCCGGTGAAGCGCTCATGGGAGGGCGCCGGAACGGCATCGATCCGGACACGATTGCCCGCATTGCCGACGAGATTGTCGAGGTCCATCGCGCCGGTGTCCAACTCGCAATCGTCATCGGCGGCGGGAACATCTTTCGCGGCGTCACGGCGGCCACCGAGGGGATCGATCGGGTCGCGGGCGATCACATGGGGATGCTGGCTACGGTCATCAACGCCATCGCCATGCAGGATGCACTGGAGCGGCGCGGCGCGCAGACGCGGGTGACGTCCGCGATCACGATGGCCGAGGTGGCCGAGCCGTTCATCCGGCGGCGCGCTATCCGCCATCTGGAGAAGTCGCGCATCGTCATCTGCGCGGCCGGCACCGGCAATCCGTACTTCACCACCGATTCCGCGGCCGCGCTGCGCGCGAGCGAGTTGAAGTGCGAGATCATTTTCAAAGCGACGAAAGTCGACGGCATCTACACCGCGGACCCTGAAAAAGATCCGAACGCCACGAAGATCCCGCATGCGAGCTACCAGCGCGTGCTGGCAGACCGGCTGCAGGTGATGGACGCGACCGCGATCGATCTGGCCCGCGGCAGCTCGATTCCGATCTATATTTTTTCGCTGATCGAGCCGGGCAACATCCGCCGCGCCCTCCTCGGCGAGGACATCGGCTCGATCGTCAGCGATTGATTTGACGCGAGGAAATCATGATCAACGACGTAATCAAAGATGTGCAGCACCGTATGCACGGCGCGCTCGACGCGCTGCATCGCGAGTTCAAAACGCTTCGTACCGGACGCGCCAATGCCTCGATGCTCGACGGCATCGTGGTCGACTACTACGGTACGCCGACGCCGATCGCGCAGGTGGCGTCGCTCAAAGTTCCGGAGCCGTCGCTCATCGTGGCGGAGCCGTGGGACAAGTCGATGGTGTCGGTGGTGGAGAAAGCGATCCGCAATTCGGACCTCGGCCTCAATCCCGCCACGGATGGCAAGGTGATCCGCATCCCGATTCCGCAGCTCACCGAGGAGCGGCGCAAGGAGTTGGTGAAACGCGCGCATCACATGTCCGAGGAATCGCGTACGGCCATCCGCCAGGTGCGCCGCGACGGAAACGACAAGCTGAAGAGAATGCTCAAGGACCACGAGATTTCCGAGGACGATGAGAAGCGCGCCCTCGACGAGATCCAGAAGATGACCGACAAACACATCGACGAAGTCGGCAGCATTCTGAAGAGCAAAGAAGTCGACATCATGGCGGTGTAGTGGCTGACGCGGAGCGGGTCCTCGTCATTATCCCGGCGGCCGGAAGCGGAACGCGTTTCGGCGGCGACGTGCCGAAGCAGTTCCAGCCGCTCGGCGGCAAGCCTCTTGTGCAGCGCGCCGTGGAGCGTTTCCTGTTCGATCCCGTCGTCACGCGCGTGATCGTGCCGGTGATGGAGAAGCTCGTGGACGCGGTGAAGTCGTCGCCCGGCGAGCGCGTGACCTTCGTGGCCGGCGGTGATACGCGGCTGCAGTCGGTGATGCGCGGCTTGGAAGCGGCGACCTCCAAGAACGACGATGACTTCGATCTCATCGCCATTCACGACGCCGTCCGTCCATTCTTTTCGCTCGATACCTTCCACGCCACGCTCGATGCCGCGCGCGAGCACGGCGCGGCGTTTCCCGGCATCTCGCTGCCCGATACCGTGCACCAGATTGCGAACGAAGCGATCGCGAAAACGCTCGACCGCAGCGTGCTCGTTGCCGCACAAACTCCGCAGTGTTTTCGCTCGGACGTTCTGCGCGACATCCTCGCCCGCGCAGCACGCGAAGACGCGGACGCAACCGACGAAGCGGGACTGGCGGCGAAGTACGGCCATCACGTTCATCTCGTTCGCGGCGACTCGATGAATTTCAAGATCACGCGCCCCGAGGATCTGGTGATGGCGGAACGGATCTGGGCGGAATGGGGCGGCGAGGGCGACGCATGATTCGCGTCGGACAGGGCATCGACGTTCACGCCTTCGACGAAACGCGTCCGTTGACCCTCGGCGGGATCCGCATCAGCGACACCGGCGGCTTGGCCGGTCACTCCGACGCCGACGCGGTCCTCCACGCCATCACCGACGCGCTCCTCGGCGCGGCCGGCGCCGGCGACATCGGCCAGTACTTTCCGTCGGATGACGCGCGCTGGAAGGATGCGGACTCCGCTCTCTTTCTGCGCGAAGCGAAGCGCGTGGTCGACGAGATGGATGCGGACATTGCCAACGTTGACGTGACGATCATCGCGGAGAAGCCGAAGCTGGCTCCGTTCCGCGACGCAATCCAGGCGTCAATCGCAAGATTGTTAGATCTGCCTGCGGGCCACGTGAACGTCAAGGCGACGACGACCGATCATCTCGGTTTCATCGGGCGCGGCGAAGGCATTTGCGCGATGGCGATCACCTGCATTTCGCTTTGATCAACCGGAGACATCATGGCCACGACGCCAACGACGATCGCCGAATACATTGCTGGGTTTTCGCCTGAAGTGCAGGCGATTCTCCAGAAGATTCGGGCGGTGATCAGCAACGCTGCTCCCGACGCCGAAGAGACGATCAGCTATCGGATTCTGGCATTCAAGCAGAACGGGATTCTGGTCTACTTCGCGGCGTTCAAACATCACATCGGCTTCTACCCGCCCGTCAAAGGCGACGCAAGACTGACGAAGGAACTTGCAAGGTACGCGGGGGAGAAAGGCAATCTGCAATTTCCACTCGATGAGCCGATTCCCTACGGCTTGATCAAGAGAATCGTTGCGCTGCGGGTGAAACAGGACCGCGCGAAGAAGGCTGCAAAGGCGAAGTCTCGTCGCGGAGCTTGATATCGTCACCGCCGCATGATCCGCGTCCGATTTGCCCCGTCGCCCACCGGCCACCTCCATGTCGGCGGCGCGCGTACGGCCATTTTCAACTGGCTGTTCGCGAAGCATCACGGCGGCACGTTCATCATCCGCGTCGAGGACACCGACCAGGCGCGGTCGACTCTCGAATCCGAGGCGATGGTGCTCGACGATCTGCGCTGGCTTGGATTGATGTGGGACGAAGGTCCCGACATCGGCGGGCCGCATGCGCCGTATCGGCAGTCGGAACGCGTCGAACGCTATGGCGAAGTGGCGCGCGAGTTGATCGCGCGCGGCATCGCGTATCGCTGTTATTGCACCGAGGAAGAGCTCGAGGCCAAGCGAAAAGTCGCCGAGGCGGAGTCGAGGCCGCCGCACTACGACCTGACCTGCTGGATCAATCGCCGAGATGACGACAGCATCCCGCACGCGGTCCGCTTTCACGTTCCGGACGATGGCGACGTCACGATCGACGATGCCATTCGCGGCGAGGTGACGTGGAAGCGCGAGTCGCTCGGCGACTTCATCCTGGTCCGCTCCGATGGCCTGCCGACGTACAACTTTTCCGTGGTCGTCGACGATCACGACATGGAGGTCACGAACGTCATCCGCGCCGAGGAGCATTTGACGAACACGCATCGCCAGGTGCTGATCTATCGCGCGATGGAGTGGGCGATCCCGCAATTCGCGCACGTCTCGCTGATCCTCGGGCAGGACCGGACCAAGCTTTCGAAACGCCACGGCGCGACCTCGGTGTCAGCGTACGCGGAAGCAGGCTTTCTCGCCGAGGCGATGGTCAACTACCTGACGTTGCTCGGCTGGTCCGCACCGGACGGGCGCGATGTCTTCGACCGCGACTACGCGATCGCTAACTTCGCACTCGACCGCGTCAACTCGGCGCCGGCGGTCTTTGATCCGCAGAAGTTCGAGTGGCTGAACGGGCAGTACATCCATTCGATGTCCGCCGCGGAGCTGCGGCCGCTGGTCGTGAACGCGATCGGATTCGATGCGCCGTGGCTGGAGGAGGCGATCGAT
The DNA here is from genome assembly GCA_019247495.1 of Acidobacteriota bacterium. Lineage (GTDB taxonomy): Bacteria > Acidobacteriota > Thermoanaerobaculia > Gp7-AA8 > Gp7-AA8 > JADGNZ01. Next base: position 5,270 of record JAFAOU010000022.1, on the reverse strand, counting down.
GTCGTGAAGACGTCCGTCCATCTCCTGCCGCAGTTCAAAGAAATGATTCGTTTCGTGACTGACTACACGCCGCCGGAGATCGATCGTGAATTTGCCGTCGCGGTTGCGAACGATCTGCGCGAGCACGGCGCACCGCTCGATGCCGATGCGGTCAAGGCGATGAACGATCGCCTGAAGCAAGCGACGGGACGTAAGGGCAAAGAGCTTTTCATGCCGCTGCGATTGATGCTCACCGGCATGGATCACGGCCCCGAGCTCGTTCGCGCAATTCCTCTTCTCGAACGCGCCAGTGAATCGGACTCGCGCGTGCTCTCGCCGCTTGCGCGTGCAGAACGATGTATTCGCTGATCCGCAAGCTGCTCTTCCAGCTCGACGCCGAAGACGCGCACGAACTGGCGGTGCGGCAGATGATTGCGCTGCAACAAATCCCGATCGTCCTGCGCGCCATCGAGCGCTTCTGCGCGCCGCCGCCGAGCGCACGACGCGAGTTGATGGGACTGACGTTTCCTTCGCCGATCGGAATCGCCGCCGGCTTCGACAAAAACGGATTGCTGATGCCGATGCTGGCCGCTCTCGGATTCGGATTCGTCGAAGTGGGCACCGTCACGCTTCGACCGCAACCCGGCAATCCGCGTCCGCGACTCTTTCGCTATCCCGAACACCACGCGCTCATCAACCGCCTCGGATTCAACAACGACGGCGCGGACGCGGTCGCCGAGCGGCTGAAGTCGTGGATACCGACGGTGCCGCTCTTCGTCAACATCGGAAAGAATCGCGATGTCGCGTTCGACGCTGCCGCCGACGACTACGGCGCCTGCGCGATGAAACTCGCGCCGTACGCGGATCTAGTCGTCGTCAACCTGTCATCGCCGAACACGCCGTCGCTTCGCGAACTTCAACGTCCCGAACATCTCGAACGCATCCTCGCCGCCGTCGGTCCCGCGATCGTGAAAATCGCGCCCGACATCGACGACGTCATGCTCGGCGAAATCTGCGACGTCTGCGCGAAACGCGCGCGCGGCATGATCTGCACGAATACGACGATCGCACGTCCGTTCGCTTCGAACGAAACCGGCGGCCTCTCCGGCGCGCCGCTGATGCAGCCGTCGACGGCCATTCTCGCGAAGGTGCGGCAACGCGTGGGTTCGAACTACCCGCTGATCGGCGTCGGCGGCATCTTCACTGCCGACGACGTTCGCGCGAAATTTGCGGCCGGCGCGGACCTCGTGCAGGCGTACACCGGATTCATCTACGAAGGACCTCTGATGGCGAAGCGATTAATGCGTTGAACCACAGAGACACAGAGGTCACAGAGGAATCTCTCTGTGTTCTCTGTGCCTCCGTGGTTAAACTGCGGTTCTGATCATCTACGGCGTCAATCCCATCCTCGAGGCCATCCGCTCGCATCCGGAGCGCATTCGGTACGTCGGCGTCGCGCGCGAGGAGACGGCGCGGCATCAGCGGTTGATGGGGGAGGCCAAGCGCGCCGGCGTGGCGGTGCGCAATCTGGCGCTCGATCAGATCGACCGGTTGGCCGGACGCGGCGTGCACAACGGGGTGGTGGCCGAGGTGTCGGAGACGGCGTATGCGGATTTCGACGAGATCGTGGAGAAGGAGGAGACGAACTTCGTGCTCATCGTCGACTCGATCACCGATCCGCAGAACTTCGGCGCCATCCTTCGCGTCGCGGATGGATTCGGCGTCGATGTCGTCGTCATCCCGGAGCACGACAGCGTTGGGCTAACGCCTGTGGCGGTGAAAGCATCGGCTGGTGCATCCGAGTGGGTGCAGGTGGCGCAGGTGACCAACCTTTCGCGCGCCATCGAGACGCTGAAGAAGAGCGGCTATTGGATTTACGCCGCGGCGGAGAACGGCGAGCGGCCCGACGCGATCGATTTCACCGGCAAGGTCGCGCTGGTGGTCGGCAACGAGGGCAAAGGGATTCGCCGCAACGTTCTCGAGCACTGCGACCGCACCGTCACGATTCCGATGAGCGGGCATGTCGGGTCATTCAATGTGGCGACAGCGACGGCGATTCTTTGCTACGAAGTCCGCCGCCAACAGCGATGACCAGCAGCGCGGCGACGGTGAGCAGCGAGACGATCCCGCAGATCACGATGAGCGGATTGCGATAGCGCAGGGAAACGTGGTGGCGTCCGCGCGGGATCGTCAGGCCCTGGAACGCGACGTTGGCGGCGTAGAGCGATGCCGGCGCTCCGTCGATCGTGGCGCGCCAGTATTTGTGCCGCGTGATGCTCATGATCAACGCCGCGCTGCCTGCCGATTCGACATCGATATCGATGGCATTGCCGTGTTCCGCTACGCGTAGCACGCGGCCGGGCGCCGGCGCGAATGGCCAGTCGATGAACGCCGCGGTGCGCGATGCGTTGGGAGCGGAAATCCGAGCGGACGGCAAGAGCTGATCGGCGAAGTAGTAGCGCATGGCGGGAAATCGGAGAACGCGTACGGGGTCATCGGCCGAGGAGATGTCGCGAACGAGGATCAGGTGCGTAACGCCTGCGAGCGCGAGGAGACGCTGCACGGCGTCGCGGTGGCCGAGGCGGCGGGCATTGAAGAACAACGACCCGTATTCAACGGACGGCGCGAGATCGGTGTTGGCAAGATCGGCCTCGAGCGCCGACTCGATTCCCCACAACGCTTGCGCCTCGGGCAGAAGAGCGTTGCGGGTTCGCCAGCCCTGATCGGCTTGCACCATCGGCGCCGGGCGCGCGAACAGTTCCCACGACGCATCGTTGAAGATCCGAACCGGCTGCGGCCCGGCAGCCAGCGCTTGTCCGAGAGGGGGAGGCGAATACAGCGACGCATCGATGCGAGGCGCAACCGTGCGGACGCGTGATCCGAGGTCGGCCAGGACAAAGAGAGCGAGGAGACCAAGGCAAAGCCGGAGGCGGTTTCGCAGCGCGAGAATCAGCATGAGTCCGATTGCAGTCACGAGCGCCGTCATCGCGCCCGCGTACGCCTCGATCTCGATTTGGGCGATGTCCGAATTTGGTCCCCAAACGCGGCCGAACAACGGCGACGATGCGAAGGCCAGCACCGCTGCGGCAAATGCCGCCAGGACGACCGAGACGATGAATGTCGTGCGGCGAAAACGAGCCTCGCGGAGGAACTCGTCCGCGGCCATGGCCGCGAAGACGGTCAGGACGAAGATCGCCGTGAGGATGAACTTCTCCGGATAGCGGAGTGAGCGAAGTCCGAATTTGTACAGCAGTGGATAGATCGGCCCATGCCGGCCAATCGCGACGAGGTAGCTGACGATCGATACCGCACTGACGAATACACATCCGCGAATGCGGCGAACGAGGCCGGCCACGATCAGCGCCGACGCCAGCAGACCGGGATAGATGCTGAAAAGCCACGGCAGTTTCGAGGGATGTTCCGCCACCCAGTAGTAGATGGCGTCTGGTTCGAAGTTGCTGAACACCGCGGGATCGAGCAGCTCCAGCGGACGCGCTGCCGGGAGCGACCAGATCGTAGCGTCGGCGTACGTCATCGCCGTCGCGCGCTTCGAATCGCGCTGGTGATCGAGCGCCGGAACGATTTGCGCCAGCCCGACCAGCAGCGCGACGGCACACAGCGCGGCGGCGGGGACGATCGCCCGCGCATTGCGCCGCCGGTAAATCGCGTAGACCGCCACCAGCGCTCCGCATTGCAGGATCATCGACTGCTCGCCGATGAGCAGGATCAGGCCTAGGACGAGTGCGGCCATCGCAAAGTCGGCGCGGCGGCGCTCGCGAAAATAGCGCCGCGTGAAGAACGCCAGCCACGGCATCCAGCTCATCGCGTAGAGGACGGTCAGAAGGTTGTTCAGCGACATCAGCGTCCCGCCGAGCGCGAACGAAATCGCGCCGAACGACGCCGCGAGTGGATGCAGCCGCAGGGAGCGCAGCAGGCAGAACATCCCCGCTGCCGCCATCAGATAGTGAAGGACGGTGATGACGGCGATCGCCTGGTATCCATCCGAGGCGAAGGCCAGCCACGGGACCGGATAGAACGCTGCGTATGCTGGGTTTGCGGCGAGCGGCTGACCGCCCGAGAAGTACGGATTCCAGAAGGGAAAGGCTCCGTCGCGTACCACGCTGCGCAGCGCGGCGAAGGAGGGATAGAAGCCGCGGATGATGTCGCGCGCGTAGAACGCCTTACCGAAAAAGAGAACGTCCGCGAAGGCGAGCGCGACGACAACCGCAACTGCCGCCAGCGCCGCAACGTCTGCCTTCCGTGACACGCCTCAGTATGCCCGATCGAATCGTCACGCGGCAGGCGAAGGAGTTCGGCGCGGAACGGCGGCTACGGCAATCGTTGTGAGAAGCGCGGCAATCGAGATCCAGCCACAGACGGCGATCACGGGATTCCGGTAAACCAACTCGAGGTGATGCCGTCCCGGCTCGATCACCACTCCCTGGAAGGCCACGTTCGCCGGATGGATCGTTGCAGGCGTTCCGTCGATCATCGCACTCCAGTACTTGTGGCGCGTGATGGCCAGCGAGAGGAAGGACCTTCCGCTGGCTTCGACATCCACGGCGACGCGATTCGGCGTTACGCGGGAGGCGAGGACACGCGCGGGAGCTGGCGGAAAGACGATGTCGGTAAACGTCGTTCGCGGCGAGAGGCGCTGGTCCGAAGAGACGACGGGGCCGGCGTCTGTGTCGTACAGAAGGCGGTCGGCAACGTAGAACGGTCCGGCGTTTCGGGTGGCTACGAATGCGACCGGATCGATCGTGTCGAAGCGCGCCGGATCGGCGAGGACGGCGGGGTCGTTATCCTTCTGAAATCCGACGTACGTGACGCCGCTCATCTGCAGCAGGAGCGGGAGCCGGCGGGCGAGCCGTGGATGGGTCAGAGCGGCGTTGAAGAGATTTTCGAAGTTCGCCGTTGGCAGCAGATGCGTCGACGTTACGTCGAGGTCGAGCATCCCTTCGAAGCCCCACGTCATCTCTGACGACGGGATCATGCCGTTGCGCACGATCCAACGCTGCACGCCGAACGGCAGGGGCCTCCTCTCCTTGATTGTGCGGAGCCGTCCCGCGTAACTGTAGATGCGGACCGGATCTGTGCTCGCGGCCAGCGCGCGGGCAGCGGGTGGCGGCGTGTAGAAATCGGCCGTGGTGCGAGGCATGGTGGACGTGACGCGCAGTCCGAGGTCGACGATCGCGGTGGCGGCGAGGAGGAGAAGGCGCAACCGCGGCGCGAGCCGGCCGGCGGCAAAGATCGTCGCCGCGATGATGGTGAAGACGAGCGTCATCAGCATT
>JAFAOU010000001.1 GCA_019247495.1 Acidobacteriota bacterium | reverse complement strand
AGCAGCGCGATGACGAGCCGGTCGACGATCGCATCCTGCCCGATCACCGCCCGGCCAACCTCTGTTCTCAGCCGCGCGATGACCTCGTGCGCCGCGGCGATGTCGGTATTGATGGTGGCCTGGTCCATGGCGAGGGAGTTTATCGTGATGCTGTCATCCTGAGCCGCCGGAGCGACGTAGCCGAAGGCGAAGTCGCGGAGGACGGTCGAAGGACCCCCCGAGTGCTTGCATCGTCAACTCGCCGCCGCCCTTCCCGGGTTAGCAGGAAGGGGTCCTTCGACCGTCCTTCGCCGTTCCGCGCTTCGCGCTGTACGGCTTCGGCGGCTCAGGATGACAAACCTCGTGTCATGCTGAACTTCTCATGAGCCATCCGAAGAAAAAGTGGGGGCAGCACTTTCTCCGCAACCGCGGCGCGGTGGCGCGCATCGTCGAGGCGGTCGAGCCCGCCCCGGACGACGTCGTCGTCGAGATCGGCCCCGGCGAGGGAGTGCTCACCGAGAAACTGTCCGAGCTTCCCAATCAACTCATCGCGATCGAGATCGATCCCGAGCTTTCAGAGCGGCTAAAGAAACAGTACGGCGATCGCATCACTCTCATCAACGACGACGCCATGGAAGCATCACTGCCGGCGCGGCCGTATCGTGCCGTCGGCAATCTCCCCTACAACGCCGGAACGCCGATCCTGCGCCGCGCCGTGGCCGACCCGAACTGCCGCCGCGCCGTCTTCATGCTGCAGAAAGAGGTGGCGGATCGCCTCGTCGCAAATCCCGGCGACGAAGCCTACGGCTACCTCACCCTCTTCGTTCGCCTCTACGCCTCGGCGCGCATTCTCCTGACGCTCGAACCGAAGTCGTTTTACCCGCCGCCGAAAGTGCGGAGCGCGGTCGTCGTCCTCGATCCCGATCCGAAGCCGTTCGCATCCGAATCTCTGATCCAGCTCATCAGCGCATCATTCCGGATGCGGCGCAAGAAACTGGTCAACAACTTGACGGAGTTCGGAACCCGCGAGGAAATCGTCGCGGCAATGGAGCGCGCAGGGATCGATGCCGATATTCGTGCGGAACGGCTATCGCTGGAAGACTTCGCGCGGCTTCACGAAGCAATTTGAACCGCCTTCACAACGGCCCGAGTATCCGCAAATAGCACTCGTCCTCACCGACGAACTCCACGGACCCGCGCGCTTCCCACGCCAGGAGGCGCTCGATCACGCGTGGGTGGTTGAGTTGCACCGCATCACCGAACATGTGCATCAACACCGCGCGCGGAACGGAGTTGCTTCCGCGGCTGCGCAGGCGCTCCAGTCCCACCTGCAGAGCGTCGAGGCGGAACTCGACATCCTCATCGAGCAACTTCCCCTCGTACGGCTCCTCGGAGCGCGGATTCATCTCCAGGAACGTCTCGAACGGCAGCGGACGGAACTCCTTCACGCCGCGGCTGCGCAGGTCTTCTTCCGGCAGATCGTCGGCGAGCACGAGGCCCGGAATCTCCGTGCCCACGCCGTCGATCTCCCATCCGATCCAACGCTGCCTGCCGAGCAGCGTGATCCGCTGGATGTAGCGCGCCATCTCTCTTCGTTCCCCGAAAAACGAACGCTGATGATGGCATGGACGGAGTTCGATCGCCATCCACCGCACAGAAGTTTGACGTGAGGGTGCCAAAAGTGATGCTACCCTTTCGGACTCCTTTTCATGTTCGAGACCGTCGCGCCCGAAGCGTTCGTACCGCGCACCCGCCGCGTTTTCTACGAGACGCTCCCCATCTCGATCGCGGTGCACGTGTTGGCGGTCGGCGCCGCGCTGGCCAGCATGATCTGGAACGTCGTGCTGCCGACGCAGTCGCCGAAGATGATCGTCGCGTACAGCCTGACGCAGGCGCCCGATCCACCGCCGCCCCCTCCGCCGCCTCCCAAAGCCCCGCCACCCAAGCCGTTTCTGACGCTGCCGAAGCTCGCGCCTCCCCCGCCCCCGACGCAGATCGTCGCGCCGACGGTCATCCCCGACACGATCCCCGAAGTTGTGCCGCCACCGCCGGTAGTCCCGCCGCCGCCCGCGCCTGCGCCAGTCGCCGCTGCCGCGGTCGCAGACGCGGAAGGCTCTCCGAAGGGCATGACCGGCGGACAGATCGGCGGCACCAGCAAAACCCTCGGCACGCCTGGCGGCATCACGTTCGGCGACGATGGACGCGTCTATGTCGACCGCAGCGTCAAGCTGCCGCTCAAAGAGGTCGAGCACGAGTTCCCTCACTATCCGGACGGAGCGAAGAAGAACCGCCTCGAGGGGACGTGCGTGGTCCGCTACACGGTCGGCAAAAATGGCCGGATCATCGACATCGCCATCCTCAATCACGCCATCGATCCGATGTTCGACGAGGAGACGCTGAACACCATACGAGGGTGGCGATACCGGCCAATGATGATGAACGGCAAACCGGTTGAGGTCGTTCACGAGGTCGAAGTGAACTACCAGTACGTCGTGCGGTAGCGGCACCTCAATTGCTCAGTGCTTACCGCAAGACCGCGGTATGGCGACGTACGACGAGAGGTTCCCCTACACCAGCGAATTGGCGATGCCCGTCATCGGGCTCGAGGCCGAGTTCAAGGTTTTCATCGATGACGTCGAGCGCACACCTGAGGAGGTGTGGCGGACACCGGCGGCATTCGTTGACCGCCCGCTGGTGAGACGCACGAACAAATCGCTGCAACTCCCCACCGGCGGCGCGCTCTACTTCGATGGCGGCGTGATCGAGGTGGTGACGCCGGTGATCGAGATTGCGCCGCAGTGTACGGCCCGGGCCGTGCGCAGCCTCTGGGAGCAGATCGGATTCGTGCGCGATCAACTCGACAAATGGGAGGCAAAGACCGGCAAGCGCGTACGGCTGCAGGCGTTCAGCCTTCACGTCAACATCTCGTTCGAGCTTGCGCGCGACGAGCGGAGTCATGATCGGAACGTCCAGAAACTGGCCATGCTGCTGATCAACCTGCTGCCTGTCCCGATCATCGTGGCCGGCGCGAACCGGAAATCGACCGGCATCGGAGCCCGTCCGCGTCGCGAGCGGATCGAGCTGACCATGGATTTCACGCCCGATCCGGGATTGATGGCCGCGATGGTCGCACTCGTCGTCGGCATCGCGCGCGAAGCGATCAGCTGGCCGTCGTATCGCGTGGAGGTGCTGCGCGAACACGGAATCCCGGCGCTGACTGGTGTGAAACCCGGCAAGCATCCGACGCGCAACGGCTGGATCCTGCGCGATTTTCACTTTCCGCGCAGTCCGTTCACGGCTGATATCGACGATGAATGCTGGTCCGCCTCCGACCGCGCCTTGCTGTCTCTGCGGCAGATCGCCTACGAGACGGTGATGGCCTTCCGCGACGCCATCCGCCGCGTTTCCGATCCGTTCAGCTATCGATTGCTTCTGTCGGTGATGCGCGGCGAGACGCCGTCGCTGCTCGATCTCGACGACCGGCCTGCCGCGTACGACGACGTCGGCCGCTCGACTCGGTGGGGTTCAGTGCTGCCAGAGCTGGAGAATTTCGCCGCGCTGATGCACGACGACGATGCTGCAACCTCCCCTCCCCGCCGGCGCAGTGCGGACGTCGACGAAAAGCTCGCCCCGCCGTGGTCCGGCGAGAAACCGGAACGCCGCGGACGTTCGCGCCGTTCGACCGAACGGCGAGGCTCGCCGCCCTCCGCGCCGTCGCAGCGGCTGACGCGATCCGCCTACGAGAAAGTCTTCCTCAAACTCGGCGAAGGACGTCCGCTTCGCATCGGAAAGGAACTACTCACGCCGGTGAAAGTGAAAGGCTGGTACCACTCCATCTTCCGCGACGTAAGCGGCGACGAGCGGCTGCTGTCGATCGATCAGTTGCTCAAGTACATGGGATCGTGGGAGTAGGTGGCACGATTTGAGCTAATAAACGACTCGGCCCGAGCAATTCGGGAAACGCTGGCGAAGTTGAGGCGCGCCGATAATCCCCAAGGGGTCGGCGCGCTTCGTGTTTTTGGGCAGATTGATATCACCACAGAGACACAGGAGCACAGAGCGATCTCTCCGTGTCCTCTGTGCCTCTGTGGTGTATTTCTTTTAGACGGTGACCGCTTCCGCGCCCACGCCTGCAGCGCTGCGCAGCGTTTCGGCTTTGTCGGTGGCTTCCCAGGTGAACTCCGGCTCGGTGCGTCCGAAGTGTCCGTATGCGGCGGTCTTCTTGAAAATCGGACGGCGGAGCTTGAGTGAGTCGATGATGCCGCGCGGCGTCATCATGAAGTTCTCGCGGACGAGATCGACGATCCGTTCCTGCGAGATGCGCTCCGTGCCGAATGTGTCGACGTAGACCGACACCGGATCGGCCACGCCGATCGCGTAGGCCAGCTGCACTTCCACTTCATCAGCGAGGCCGGACGCCACAATGTTCTTGGCGATGTAGCGGGCCATGTAGCACGCCGAGCGATCGACCTTCGTGGGGTCTTTGCCCGAAAACGCACCGCCGCCGTGACGGCCGCGGCCGCCGTAGGTATCGACGATGATCTTGCGTCCGGTCAGACCCGTATCGCCCTGTGGCCCGCCCGTGACGAAACGGCCGGTCGGGTTGATGTGAAACTTCGTATTGCTGTCGAGCAGTTCCGCCGGAACGACCGGCTTGATCACCTTCTCGATGATCGCGTCGCTCAGATCGCCGTGACTCACGTTCGGCGAGTGCTGGGTCGAGATCACGATCGCCGCGGCGCGCACCGGACGCTTCCCCTCGTACTCGATGGTCACCTGCGACTTGCCGTCGGGACGGAGGAAGTCGAGATCGTTCGCCTTCCGCACCTCCGACAGGCGGCGCGCCAGCTGGTGCGCGAGCATGATCGGCAGCGGCATCAGCTCCGGCGTTTCGCGGCAGGCGAAACCGAACATCAGCCCCTGATCGCCCGCGCCGCCGGTGTCGACGCCTTGCGCGATGTCGGGCGATTGCGGATCGATCGACGACACGACCGCGCACGTCTCGCTGTCGAAGCCGTACTTGGCGCGCGTGTAGCCGATCTCCTTGATGGTGCTGCGCACGATCGACGGAAAATCGACGTACGTCTTGGTGGTGATCTCGCCTGAGATCATGGCCAGGCCAGTGGTCACGAGCGTTTCGCACGCCACGCGTCCGGTCGGATCCTCCGCAAGAACGGCGTCGAGAATGGCATCCGAAATCTGGTCGGCAATCTTGTCCGGGTGCCCCTCGGTGACAGACTCCGAGGTAAAGAGAGTTCTATGGATTGACATCGTTAAAAGCTCCTGATTGGAATCGGCGAATCCTAACATGGTGTGGCACAGGCACTCCTGCCTGTCATGTCGGCAAGCGGCGTGCAAACTCATCCGCAGAGTGCTGAAGACACGCAATATTGGCGCATACCGCGACCTGCTCGTCCTCTTTACAAAATACGGCCGCAAAGACTTCCGCCTGTCGCTTGATCCGGAGACTGTCATCGCTTCCGACGACACCTCGGCGGAGATGGAGCCCGACGTCGCCAGGCGCGCCGTCGCTTTCGCAAACGCGCTCAAAGGGATGGGCCCGACCTACGTCAAGTTCGGACAGGTCCTTTCGACGCGTCCCGACATCGTGCCGCCCGAGTACATCGCCGCGCTCGAATCGCTGCAGGACGACGTTGAGCCGTTCTCCTACGCCGAGGTGGAGAAGATCGTCGAGGAAGAGTTGAAGGTTCGCATCTCGAAAGCCTTCGAAACCTTCGAATCGACTCCGCTCGCAGCTGCATCGCTCGGCCAGGTTCACCGCGCCGTGCTTCGCGACGGCCGCGAGGTCGTCGTCAAAGTGCAGCGTCCGAACGTGCGCGAACAGGTTCGTCACGATCTCGAAGTCTTCACGGAGATCGCAACCACGATCGAGCAGCACAGCGACATCGGCCGGAAGATGAACCTGACCGGCGCGATCGAACAGGCCCGCATCACCCTACTGAACGAGTTGAACTATGAACAGGAGGCCCGGAACACGGAGATCATCCGGCGCAATCTCGCTGAGTTCCCGCAGATATCAATTCCGACGGTCATCGGCGACATGACCACCTCGCGCGTGCTGACGACGGAGCTCGTGCGCGGACGAAAGGTGTCGAAGCTGACGCCGCTGCAGATCATCGATCACGACTACGCCGAACTTGCCGCGACGCTGACGCGCGCGTACCTGAAGCAGGTCTGCGTCGACGGCATCTGGCATTCCGATCCGCATCCGGGCAACGTTTTCGTGCGCGATCTCGAAGACAACCAGGCCGAGGTGGTGCTGCTCGACTTCGGGATGGTGAGCCGGATCAGCCGCGAGTTTCAGGACGAGATCATCAAGATGCTGCTGGGGATGTCGTCGAATCGCGGCGCCGAGGTCGCGGACGCGTGCGTTCGAGTTTCCGAAGTGCAGGAAGGGTTCGACGCGATGAAGTTCGTGCGCGAGATCTCCACGGTCGTCGCCACGTTCCACGACGTCGACGTGCGGCAGATCAATGTCGGACAACTGATCTTCAACGTCATCTCCATCGCCAACAACAACGAGCTGAAGGCGCCGGCAGAGCTGGCCATGCTGGCGAAGACGCTGCTGCATCTCGACGGCGTCACGCGGCGCCTCGATCCGGAGTACGACCCGCACACCGTGATCCGCGATTACGCGGAAAAGCTGATGAGCCAGAAGCTGGCGCAGAAGTTTGCGCCGCGCAATTTCTATCCCGCGCTGCTCGACCTGAACCAGCTCGTTCTCGATCTCCCCCACCGCACGCGCGAGATCATTGACCAGACCGCCGCCGGCAAGCTGTCGTTCAGTCTGAAGCTGATGCAGGCGGAGCAGTTCCTGGCGGGCATGCACAAGATCGCGAATCGCATCACCGTCGGCGTGGTCATCGCCGCGCTGCTGATCGCGTCATCGATGATGATGCGTGTCCCGACGCGCGTGGCGCTTTTCGGCTACCCCGCAATGGCGATGATCGGCTACCTCCTCGCCGCCGCCGCAGGGCTGTACCTGATCGTGACGACGTTCCTGCGCGATCGTGCTGATGAGGAGAGGGCTAAGTTGAAGGGGAAATAGTTTTCACCACAAAGACACAAAGAGCACAAAGGGGTTCTCTTCGTGTCCTTTGTGTCTTTGTGGTGAAACGCCTTTAAAAGCCTTCGAGCAGATTCGTCACCAGCGACTCCGCGAACCGAACCGCGATCTCATTGATCGCGCGCGTTTCCTGGTCGAAGGCATCGGTCGATTCCGTGTTGACCTGATAGTTCTCAGTGAAGCGGTACTGGTCGTTCTTCCAGAGCACTTTGTCGTCGGCGCGATGATCGAGAAGCTCGATCTTGGCCGTGATCGAGATCTGATACTGCGTGGCCCGCCCCTGCTGATTGAACGCGACCGGGAAGATGCCGAACGAGTCGATCGAACCGCGCAGGATCACGTCCGCGGCCGGCGCGGAATTGACCAGCTTCAACCGTCCGCGCGACACGAACTCCGCCGCCACCGCCTGCGTGACCCGCTGCTCAAGCTCGACGCGCGTGGTGCGGTTCACGAAGGCCGGAACCTCGATCGTATGCACCGTCGGCGCGAGGAGGTTGTTGGCGCTGCCGACGAGGCCGTAGCCGCACGAGGCGAGCAGCGGCAGAAGAAAAAGGAGGAGGCGTTTCATCGCGGTGAAAGGTAACAGGTTTTCACCACAGAGACACAGAGGTCACTGAGAAAGACCTCTCTGTATTTCTCTGTGTCTCTGTGGTTCAAAGCCTTCACCCCTTCACCACAATGTTGACCAGCTTCCCGGGAACATAGACCTCTTTCACAACTTCCTTCCCCGAGATCCACTGCTGGACTTTCTGGTTCGCGCGGATCGCGGCCAGCACGACATCCTTCTCCGGCGGATTCGGCACTTCCACCTGGCCGCGCAGCTTTCCGTTGACCTGCACGACGATCGTGACGACGTCCTCGATCATCAGCGCCGTATCGGCTTGCGGCCAGCTCGACGTCAGGATGAATCCTTCGTTGCCGAACATCGTCCACAACTCCTCGGTGATATGCGGCGCGAACGGATGCAGAAGTTTGAGCAGCGCTGCGTAGGACTCACGCGCGTCCGCCCCCGCGGAAAGCGCATCGCCGATCGCATTCGACAACTCCATCAGTCCCGAGATGGCCGTGTTGAATTCGAATCGATCGAAACGCCGCGTGACCGCGTCGATGGTTTGGTGCGTCTTGCGTATCAGTGCCGCGGATTCAGATCCGCCGCCAGCGGGAAGAGCCAGGATCTGCTCCCCCATGTGCCAGACGCGATTCAGAAATCGCGAAGCGCCGACCACACCCTCATCCGACCACGCTGCTTCCTTCTCCGGCGGCGCGATGAAGAGCGTGTAGACCCGCTCCGTGTCGGCGCCGTAGCGGTCGATCAATTCGTCCGGCGGCACGACGTTGTAGCGCGACTTCGACATCTTCCCGATCTCGGAAACAACCGGCGTGCCGGTCGGCTTGTGAACACCGTTCTCGACCTCGGACGGCGAAACCCAGTTACCGCTGGCCGTGCGGAATCCTTCCTTCGTGATCATCCCTTGATTGAAAAGCCGCGTGAACGGCTCTTCGTAGTTGGTCAGCCCCATGTCGTGCAGCGTGCGGCAGATGAAGCGCGCGTAGAGCAGGTGCAGGATGGCGTGCTCGATGCCGCCGATGTACTGATCGACCGGCAGCCAGCGATTCACGAGCGACGGATCGAAGATCTTCGTGCTGTCGTTCGCGGAGATGAAGCGCGCGTAGTACCACGACGAGTCGACGAACGTGTCCATCGTGTCGGTCTCGCGCTTCGCCGCGCCGCCGCAGACGGGACACTTCGTGTTGACGAAGCGTTCATCCTTCGCCAGTGGATTTCCCTCGCGCCCCGTGAACGGAACATCGAGCGGCAACTCCACCGGCAACTCTTCCTCGGGCACGGGTACGATGCCGTCGCGCTCGCAATAGATCATCGGAATCGGCGTGCCCCAGTAACGCTGCCGCGAGATCAGCCAGTCGCGCAGGCGGTAACGGACCATCTTCCTGCCAATGCCGAGGCGCTCGATTTCTTCGATGATCCGTTCGATCGCTTTGGGAATGAGCATTCCACTGATGACGCCGGAGTCGACTGCGACCGCGGAGTCATCTTTCACTGAGTACGATTCCTCAGCGCTCGGCACTTCCCCATTCGCCGGCTTGACCACGACCCGGACGGGCAGTCCGTACTGCTGCGCGAATTCGAAATCGCGCTGATCGTGTCCCGGCACGGCCATGATGGCGCCGGTGCCGTACTGCATCAGCACGAAGTTGCCGAGCCAGATCGGAATCTGCTCGTTCGTGAACGGATTCGTGGCGGTCGCGCCGGTGAAGCGCCCTTCCTTCCCCGCCTCCTGTCTCTCTAAATTTGATTGGTTGCGCACGCCGGCGATCCACGTCTCGATCTCGTCGCGATCGGCGTTGTCGGCGATCAGTGCCGCGACGTCGGGATGCTCCGGCGCGAGGACCATGAACGTCGCGCCGTAGATCGTGTCCGGACGCGTGGTGAAGATGCGGATCGATTTGCTTAGCGACGGGACCGCGAACTCTACGTCGGCACCGACCGAACGTCCGATCCAGTTCCGCTGCATCAGCTTCACTTTTTCCGGCCAGTGCTCGAGCGTGTCGAGCCCTTCATCGAGCCGGTCAGCGTAATCGGTAATTTTCAAAAACCACTGCTCGAGATCGCGCTGCACGACGATGGTGCTGCAACGCTCGCAGCGCCCGTCGATGACCTGCTCATTCGCGAGCACCGTCTGATCGGACGGGCACCAGTTCACCGGCGCCTTGGCCCGATAGGCCAGGCCGCGGCGATACAACTGCAGAAACAGCCACTGGTTCCAGCGGTAGTACTCCGGCTCGCACGAGGCCAGCTCCTTCGACCAGTCGTAGAGAATCCCCCAGCGCAGGAACTGCTTCTTCTCGCGCTCGATGTTCGACAGCGTCCACTGCCGCGGATGGATGCCTCGCTTGATCGCAGCGTTCTCCGCCGGCAACCCAAACGCATCCCACCCCATCGGATTGAGCGCCGCCCGCCCCTGCATCCGGAAGTAGCGATAGAGAGCGTCGCCGAGGATGTAGTTCCGCCCATGGCCGACATGGAGGTCGCCGGACGGATACGGGAACATGTTCAACATGTAGAACTTGTCCCCCGGCGCCGCCACGTCGACCTCGGCCACCTTCGCATCGGACCACGCGCGCTGCCACTTCTCTTCGATCAGTTTGGGTTCGTAAGGCATAGGCGCGGGAGTATAGCGATGGCGCGGGAAGGCTTTCACCACAGAGACACAGAGGGGATCTCTCTGTGAACTCTGTGCCTCTGTGGTTAAACCTTATCTTCTACGGCCAAACGAACGTGACCGGCCCGTCGTTCTCCAGCGACACGATCATGTACTCGCGGAATCGTCCGGTCTTCACGACGATCCCCGTCGACGCCAGCTCGTCGACGAAGAGCGAGAACATCGCGCTTGCGAGCGACGGCTCCTCGGCGTTGTCGAAGCCGGGACGGCGTCCCTTTGCGATCGAGCCGGCCAGCGTGAATTGCGAAACGGCGAGAATCGCGCCGCCGGCTTCGGTGACATCGCGATTCATCTTGCCTGCGTCGTCAGCGAAGATGCGCAGCTCGCGGATCTTTTTCGCGGCGTCGCGCATCACCTGCTCAGCGTCACCTTTCTCGACCGCGGCGAGAACGAGCAAGCCGATTCCGATCTCCGACACGACTTCGCCGGCGACGGCCACCGACGCGCGCCGCACGCGCTGAATCACGCACTTCACGGCGGCGGATTCTACTCGCGGTAGAAAAACGTCCGGCATCGCGCGGCTCGCATAAAATGCGCGGACCAACATGACGAACGGGAGCCTCGTCTCCCGCACGCGACGATTCACGAACAGGAGAAATCAATGGCAGGAACAGTCAACAAAGTCATCCTCGTCGGACGCCTCGGCAAAGATCCGGAGCTGCGCTCCATCCCCAGCGGAACCAGCGTGGCCAAGTTTTCGCTCGCCACCGATGAGCGCTTCACCGACAAGAACGGCGACAAACAGGAACGCACCGAGTGGCACAACATCGTCGTGTGGGGCAAGCTCGCTGAAATCTGCGGCCAGTACCTCCGCAAGGGCAAGCTGGTCTACATCGAAGGATCGATCCGCACCGATAGCTGGGACGACAAGGAGACCGGCGTGAAGAAGTACCGCACCGAAATCGTCGCCAACACGATGCAGATGCTCGACAAGAAGGGCGACGACGAAGGCGGCAGCTACGGCGGAGGCGGAGGCTATCGTAAGTCCGCGCCCGCGGGCGCGCCGGCCGGCGGCGGACGCGGTCCGGAAATCGAAGACGACGACGAAGTGCCGTTTTAATGTGGCACAGACACTCCTGTCTGTGCTTTTGCAAAGTTCAGCGGCTGGTGTTCTCAAGCAGTGATCGAGCACCAGCCGCTTGATTCCTCAGATCTCCCGAGCCTCACCGGAACAGACAGGAGTGTCTGTTCCACACTGATCATCGATCTGAATCTCCGGCCGCTACAGCGTGAAGAGTTTGTGGCATAAACACTTCACACCCATGTACCCCGGCGAACGATTCAACAGCATCACGCACATCATCGGCAGCGTGCTGGCGATCATCGGATCGGCGTTTGCGATTCGCGCGGTGATAAACCGCGATGCGACCACGATCGCCGCGATCACCATCTACGGCGCGATGCTGATCGTTCTGTACCTCAGCTCCACGCTCTACCACTCGTGGCGCGGCCCTGCGAAACGGGTCTTCCATGTCTTCGACCACTGCGCGATCTATCTGCTGATCGCCGGCACGTACACGCCCATCACGCTCATCACACTGCGCGGACCGTGGGGCTGGTGGTTGTTCGGTATCGTTTGGACCCTGGCCATCGCCGGCGTGTTGAAGGACGTCCTGCTGCGCGGCCGCTACCGGCCGATTTCCGTCGTGCTGTACGTGCTCATGGGATGGCTGGTCATCGTTGCCATCAAGCCGCTGCGGTTGGCCATGCCGCCGAATGGCATCGCGTGGATTGCCGCGGGCGGCGCGATCTACACCGCGGGCATCGTCTTCTTCGCGCTGTCGAAACGCGTCGCGCACATGCACGGCATCTGGCACCTGTGCGTGATCGGCGGCAGCGCCTGCCACTACGTCGCGGTCATGCGGTACGTGGCGAGCTAGGCGCGCCGAGGTAGCGCTCGCGCAGGACGCGCACGTGGTGGCGTTCGTGGCCGAGCATGATGAACGCCAGCGCGCGAACGGTGATCTGATTGTCGCTCGCCGTTCCGACGCGGCTCCACGCTTCCTCCGGCAACGCGCGCATCATCATCACGTTTGCCTTGCGCACGGTCGCAAACTCTTCGGCGAGATCGGCGATTGGACGATCGTCGGACGCAGCAGTGGCAACGTACGGGTCCTGCTCGAATCCCGGCAGCGGCGTGGTGTCGCCGCGTGCGATGCACAGCGCGCGATAGGCGAAGATGCGCTCGCCATCAGTCATGTGTCCGACGATCTGCTTGACGCTCCACTTGCCAAGCTCGTAGCGATGCGCGGCCTGCTGCTCGGAGATGCCGCCGAGGAGCGTGGCAGTTTCGTGCGACTGCGCATCGAGCGCGGCCACGATGTCGTTTTCGGTGGCAAGGTCGACGTAGCGCTGGTAGTAGCTGGCGTATTCGCCGGTCTGAGGACGTCCTGCGTGTTTCATCCGCGCATCATCGCGTAGACTCCGGCGCAATGAAAGAGCTGGAGATCGCGCGGCTGGATGGCGATGCCGAGGCGCGCGCATGTGCGGAGATGATGGCTACGAGCGATCCGTGGGTTTTCTTCGGACGCACCTTCGAGCAATGTCTGGCCCGCGTCACGAATCCGGCCGGCGAAGTCTGGGTGGCGCGCGAGGACGGCATCGCGCGCGGCTTCATCATCATCGTGACGCAGGGTGCGTTCGTCGGCTACATCCAGGTCCTCTGCGTCGCAGCCGAGGCGCGCAGCAGCGGCGTCGGATCGAAACTCGTCAAGTGCGCCGAGGAGCGCATCTTCGCGGAGTTCCCGAACGTCTTCCTCTGCGTCTCCTCGATCAATCCGCGCGCACGCCAACTCTACGAACGACTCGGATACAAACTCGTCGGCGAGTTGGATGACTACGTCACCCGCGGCCATTCCGAATTTCTGATGCGGAAGTCGGCCGGACCGCTCGACGAGTTTCTCCGGAAGGCCGAGCGGGGTCTGACGGACGAGGAAACCTGAGAATGAAACGACTGCTTCTGACCGCACTGCTCGGCTTCTTCGCCTGTTCTGCGTTCGCGACGCCGCCCTGTCCGCCCCCACCCTGCTGGACGCCGAAGACGCAATTTGATCCGGTCGTCTGCGACGCGAAAGCCGATTGGGTTGCCATCGGCCACGTCACGAAGCTCGTTCATCATCCGACCGGATATCCGCTCCTTAAAGACTTCACGGAGTTCACGTTCGTCGTCGAACGATGGATCAAAGGCGGCGACAAACTTCCGCGCGAGATCGCCTTCAAGACGCAGTGGTGCCGCAACGGCGACGAGATGCGCGACGACACCGGCACGTTCAAGTTCTGGGGGAAGAACAAGCCGGACATCGTCAACGTCGAGTGGGAGTTCCTCCACTTCGAGAAGATCGAAGACGTGAAGAAGTAGCGCTCAGTTGCCCGACGCTGCGGCTGCTGCGGCGGCCATCGCGCGGAAGCGCTGACGCAGCATCTCCAGGCGCTCCTCGACACCGGGCACCGACATCACAACCTTCTCGATGTGTTTGCCGAATCCGGGGCCGGCGGCGATCTGGCGAATCTCCGGCAGCAGGTGCTGGAACTTTGCGAACGTGGCGAAGATCTCGCCATTCGCGTCGAGGAACATCTCGCGGTCGATGGCGTCATGGGTGACGAGCGAGCAGGCCATGTCCCAATAGCCGACCACCATCCGCACGTGCGGATTGTGAGGACCGGCCAGAGCGGCTTTCACGTCCTCGATCGTCTCGGGGTTGAAGTCGCGGACGAACCACAACCGCGCTTCGCGGAGCACGGCCTCGCGGCGCATTTCGAAAATCTGAAGAATGAGTTTGGCGCTTTCGTACGGTGTCGGCATGGGGCGAACTCTAACGCAAAGAGAACGTTTTCACGCGGAGCCGCGGAGAGCGCGGAGTTTTTTTCTTTCTCCGCGTCTTCGCGTCTCCGCGTGATCAGCGCGCATCTGAACGCAGCCGCGTCCCGCCGCTGACCGTCCACGTGTAGGGGATCTCCGGCGAATCGAACGGCAACCGGTAGTGATCGGGATCCTCGTAGTTGTACGCCTTCGTCGGACAGTTGATGACCAACGCGTCGGAGGAGCCGAGGTTTTGAAGTCCGTGCCAGACGCCGGTCGGAAGAATGACGAAGGCCGGCCGCGCGTCTCCTGCGTGCAGCTCGACGACGCGGCGATACGTCGGACTCTCCTCGCGTCCGTCGAAGAGCACGACCTTCAGATAGCCCTGATTGACGAACAGACGATCGATCGTCGTCCCGTGGCAGCTCCACGCGCCGATCGCGCCGGGAAAGAGGCGCGACTGATAGATGTGCACGATCGGCAAGCCGGTCGGGTCCCACTCCGGCCGGAAGATTTCCGTAATCACGCCGTGATCGCGCGGGACGTGACGGACTTCGCGCACCACGACTCCGTCGATCTGCTCCTCGATCTTCTCCCACTCCTTCGTTACCAACTGCGAATCTTTGCGCGCGCCAGGAAGCATCCCTCTCCTCTCCTCACACTTACAGGCCCTTGAAGCGGCGAACACTGTTGATGACCGCGCCCTTCCTCGGCCAGAGCGACGCCAGCAATTGCAGTGGGCGGCGCAGGCGGCGGCCGGCACGGACGATCAGCTCCGGAATAAGACGCCGGACCAATTCTCGATCGTTCAGGCGCCCCACGATGTCCCATCCGGATACGATTTCCGCCAACAGAGTCGCTTCGAGATCCGGTTCCGAGGCGATGCGTGAGCTCCACGCGGCCTGTTCATGGCTCGGCCTCGTGCGATAGACGCCGCACCGCTGCGACGCGGGAAACTTGATCGCCGTAAGCCTCGGCACAAACTTGAATTCGAATCCGGCGGCGCGCGCTCGCCGCCATAAATCGATCTCCGGCGGAACGACAACCTCGCGATAGTCGCGCCATCCGCCCAGCGCCTCAGTGACGGAACGGCGATGAACCGTAGACGAAGGTGGTGACCACGAACCGTCCTGGGGTCGCGGTCTCACCGGCCGCGGCTCAGCGGCTTCGGGCACGAGGGAGATGAGCAGCGAATAGGTCATCGCGATACCGCCAGGATCCAGAGCGGCAACATGCGCCTCGAGGTGATGCGGTAGCCAGAGATCGTCGTGGCCGAGATAGGCGATGAACTCGCCGCGCGCCTGGCGCAGTCCCTCGTTGTTCGGACCGCTTTGATGTCTCGTGTTCGCCGGCAAGTTGAACCAGCGGATTCGCGGATCACCGATTGCCGCAACCACCTGTTCGGAGTCATCGGTGCAGCCGTCGCCGACGACGAGAATCTCGAAATCCTGCATCGTCTGTCGCAGCACGCTGCCGATCGAGTACGGAAGGACGCTGCTCCAGTTGTACGTGGCGATGATGACCGAAACCCGGGGAGACACTACGCGGATTGTCTCACGCAGTCTTCGCGCGGACGACGACGAAGGTCACGTCATCATTCGGCGGGCGCTCGCCGTTCCAACGCTTCGCGGCGGCGGCGAGTGAGGCGATGACGTCGTCCGCGGTCGCGCCCTTCGCGGCAGCGACGAATTCGTCGATCGCGGCGGCGTAGCCGAGCTGCTGGCCATTCGCGTTTTGCAGTTCGGGGAAGCCGTCGGTCATGAAGAGCACCGTGTCGCCCGGCGTGAGATCGATCGAGACATCGTGGTAGTCCGCGCCGAGGGTGCCGAGCGGCGTTGCTCCGCGCGCGACTTCCTCGATCTTGCCGTTGCGCGTGCGATGCACGTACCCCGGCAGCATGCCCGCCGAGGCGACCGTGAGCCGATTGCCATCGAAGCGCGCCAGCAGCAACGCCATGGCCATGCGGCCGAGGTCCATCCGCTTCACTTTTTCGGCAGCGTCGCGCAGAAACTCCGCAGGCATCACCTCGGGCGTGTAGCCGGAGAAGAGCGCTTTGACGACGGTCACCATCGTTCCCGCTTTCGCGCCGTGGCCGGTGGCATCGCCGACAGTGGCTGTCAGAATGCCGTTCGGCGAAACGTGGAAGTCGTAGTAGTCGCCGCCGACTTCGGCGGCGGTCAGCGTGAATACCGCCACGTCGTATCGATCGTGCGCCGGCACCGACTTCGGCAGCATCGAGAGCTGGAAGCGCCGCGCTTCCTCGAGGTCGAGCGACTTACGGTCGTATTCGAGCTCCAGGATGCGCTGCTGGATCTCCTGCTCCTTCCGCGTCCGCTCCTGCTCGACGATGGTCTGCTGCTGCAGGCTGAGGTCCTGCGCCATGCGATTGAACGCCGCGGCGAGCTGGCCGATCTCGTTGTTCGACTTCACCGGCAGGCGCGTCATCAGGTCGCCCTGAGCGATCCGCTCCGCGCCGCGCGTGACGAGGTTCACGTCGCGCGTCATGTGATTGGCGATCGGAACGATGCCGATGAGCGCGACAAAGATCAGCGCGATGCCGTAGCCGAAGTTCTTGCCCGCCGTTTTGCGCAACTCCTCGAGGTTGTCTCCGACGGGCCGTGCCACGCCGACGCGCAGGCCGCTCTGCGGATCGCGCGACATCACCACAATCCACTCCTTGATGTCGTTCAACGGATGATTTTTCAGGACGCGATCGGTGATTCCGGCGCGATCGAGCGTCTTGCGATCGTCCGCATTGCGCGTGTAGACGTTGTTGTCGCGATCGATGGCGAAGGTGATCTCGTCGGCATCGTCGCCGTGCACGCCGAGGACGCGGCGGACGACTTCAGGAGTGCTCACCTGCGCCGAAATGTGGCCGACGATAGTCCCCTCTTTTCGCAGAGGCACGTTGAACTTCTGGCCGAAGAGGAGCGTGGCCTGCCGTTCGTGGTCGCGGAGTTGCTGCTTTTCGGAGTCGGTGAGCTTGCGCTTGATGACGACGCCTTCAGTCGTCGTCCCGACCGCGGGCGCAACCGCGGCAACCGGCGCAGGCGCGCGCGCCGCGCGCTGCGCCCTTGCCACATCGCGGGCGTGCCGCCGCGCCGCGAGCGCAGCCTCACGCTGTTGCTCCCGCGCGTTGAAGTACTGCTCGCGCTCCTTCTGCGCCGCGTCGAACTGCCCTCTCCACTGCGACTGCGAGGCTTGCAGCGATGCGTTGAGATCCTTCTGCAGCTGCTGGATTCTCTTCTCCGCCGCCGTCCGCTCCTCGGGCGACATGGTCTGCGCGCTCATCCCGAGCTTCGTACCGAGCGTGGAGATTTCGTTGATCAGCGCGCGCTGCTCCGGCGCCATCGTGAACTTCGGCAGCTTCGGCGGCGGCGGAATGGCGATGACGACCGGCTCCGGCGACTCCGGCGCGTCGGGCGCGTCCTTCACATTGGTATCCGCTTCATCGCCGGCGTCCGCCGATTCGTCTGCCTGCGGCGGCGGCGTGGGTGGCGGCGGCTGTGTCACACCCGGCGGCGCATTCGGATTACCGCGCGGCGCATGGCGGACGTCCTGCTGCACGATCGTTCTCGCCGCCGGAACGGCAACGCGCATCGGCTGAATCTCGAGTGAGTCGACGAGCGATGCCGCGTCGCCCATCGTCATGAGTATGTTGCCGACGTCCGGCGTGTGATCGCTGGCGCCCGCCGGCATCGGCAGCGCCGACACCTCAGCCAATCGCTGCTGCAAATCACCGCGGATCGTGGTGAGACGCCGATCCATCTGCCGCGTCCGCGCATCCGCTTCCTTGCGATACGCCGACTCCAGCGCACTGCGCGACGACCGGTACGAGTAGACGACGATCACACTCAGCGGCAGAACCGAGAGGAGAAAGCAGGCAAGCACCAGTTGAGCACGGATCTTCATCGAAGCGTCGGGATGGTAAGACGAAAACTGGTGGAGAAGGTTTGGGGACTCTATCCTTCGCCGCCGCGCGTGAATGCGAGTACTTCATCAAATCTCCAGTCGGCGATGCTGGCCCCGAGCCTTCCATGGACAAGCGCGGCAAGCAGCGTAAGGTCATCAAGCCGGCCGGCAAACTCCTGGAGCATGCGCATGCCCGACTCGTCAGCCCTGCGAAGGACGACAACCGTTATGTCCTTCGGAGCAGTGGAGAGATCGCGGTAGGGGCGCTCGACATAGATTTGTTGGAGCGTCGTATCCAAATGCCCGGTTTTTTCCTCCGACTCTGAAAGATGAGCGGCAATCTCACCGGCTTGATCGGCGAGCTTAGAAGTGATGCCGATCCAACCGGGCACCTCAAACGATTGCTCATTCCCGTAGGCGTCGTAAAACACAACCGTCGTCACGCGAGTGGTCTGTTCGCTCGAGGCTGATTGCTCCGATGTGGACATCGTCGAAGGATCGTAACAGCGCAATGCAACTTAACTCACCGCAAGTACCGGCAGAACAACTCCGCGACCGGGCGGACGATGAGCCCGCGATCGCGCAGCGCCAACGCGCGTGGATGACTATCGGTGCAAGCGATCGCGTCGAACAATCCGCTCGATTGAATTCTGTCGAACGCGTCGCCGGGAAAAACGCCATGCGTCGCGATCGCGATCATCCGTCCCGCGCCTGCGTCGCGGTAGGCGCGCGCGGCGCTCATCAACGACGTGCCAGTGCGGATCATGTCGTCATAGATGACCACCGTCTCCCCTTTCAGGCTCGTGCTGACGGCGGTAACCTCGTTTGATTCAGGTCCGAGGCGGCGTTTGTAGACGAAGGCGGCGGGGACGGCGAGATCGTTGGCGAGCGACTCCACCCATTTCGCGCGGCCGGCATCGGTCGAGCCGAGAATGAACGACGCGCCGCCGAACTCGCGCGCCAGCGGCTCGATGAGCGGCTTCGCGTACACGTGCACCGGATGCAGGCTTCCTTCGAAGTAATGCGGGATGCCCTCGGTGTGCAGATCGAGCAGCAGGATCTGATTCCCGTTCTTCGCCGGCGGGATCGACGAAAACATCCGCGCGCGATTCTTCGCCTTCACCGACTCGCCGCTCTTCGACGCGCGGTCCATCGTCGCGTAGCCGTACCACGGCACGATCAGCGTCAGCGTCTCCGCGCCGTTCTCGACGAGAGCGCGCAGGCGAGGTCGTACAACTCCAGCGTGGCCGTGTCGGAGATCGTGCCGCCGACGGCGACCACATGCTTGTCGATGACGTTCGCCTCGACGCGCAAGTAGTGCTCGCCGTCCGGAAAGTTGCTCCGCGATACGTCGCCGCGCGCGAAGCGGCCCGCGCGCACCAGCGCCTCGGCCATGTAGTCGTAATCGGCGATGGAGAAGACAAGCGTCACGGGGACAGTAGACTAGTCGAACACTCTGTCACCCATGAAGCGTTCGCCTCGTCGGAGCGCTGGCGTCTCGCCGGCTGGCTCGGCGGCGTCTCGCCGCCGAATGGGAGGCTTGCACAGACGTAGTGTTACCAGCGAAATTTGAGGGTCTGGCGGCTCGGCGGCGAGACGCCGCCGGGCCAGATGAGATGAGAAGGCCAACCTCCTGCGCAGTCGCACAATGTGCGCTGCAAAGGTGAACGTGCTCGAGGCACAGAAAGGAGATTGGCCGTGAAGAAGTCTACCAAAGCAGCTCGTCGGGAGA
>JAFAOU010000176.1 GCA_019247495.1 Acidobacteriota bacterium | reverse complement strand
GGCAGGAGTCGCAGATTTTCCGCACCAGCCGCTGCGCCAGGACGCAGTTGAGCGCCGAGACGAAGTTGTAGAGATCGACCTTCATGTTCAGGAAGCGGCCCAGAACGTCGACGACGTTGTTGGCGTGGACGGTGGTGAAGACGAGGTGGCCGGTGAGGGCCGACTGCACGGCGATGGCGGCCGTCTCTTCGTCGCGGATCTCGCCGACCATGACCTTGTCGGGATCGTGGCGAAGGATGGCGCGCAGTCCGCGGGCGAAGGTCAACCCCTTCTTTTCGTTCACCGGAATCTGGGTGATTCCGCGGAGCTGATATTCGACCGGATCCTCGATGGTGATGATCTTGTCTTCCGAAGTCTGAATCTCGGAGAGTGCCGCGTAGAGCGTCGTCGTCTTGCCCGAGCCGGTCGGACCGGTGACGAGCACCATGCCGTACGGCTCTTTGATGAACTTGCGGAACTTGAGCAGCATCTCCTCGTCGAAGCCGAGGACGTCGAGGCGCAGGCTCTTGAAGTCGGAGTTCATCGACTCCTTGTCCAGGATGCGGATGACCGAATCCTCGCCGTGTGCCGTGGGGACGATGGAGACGCGGAAGTCGATGGTGCGGCCGGTGATGCGCAGCTTGAAACGGCCGTCCTGCGGCACGCGCTTCTCGGCGATGTCGAGTTCCGACATGACCTTGATGCGCGAAATGATGGTGCTGTGGTGGCGCTTGTCGATCGGCTCGAGCGCTTCGTAGAGGACGCCGTCGATGCGGTACTTGACGACCACTTCGTTGTCGCGGGTCTCGATGTGAATGTCCGAGGCGCGGCGCTGAATGGCGTTGAAGACGATGGAGTCGACCAGCTTGATGATGGGCGACGACTCCTGCTGCGTGATCGAATCGATCGTCAGCGTCTCTTCGCCTTCCTCGTCTTCGCCGACGAGGGTCATGCGGAAGCCTTCGGTCGCTTCGTCGAGCACGCGCTGCGTCGACTCGGACTTCTGCAGCTTGTCGCGGATGGCGGCGGCCGAGGCCACTTTGACCTTCAACGGCGCGCCGAGTAGCAGCTCCAGTTCGTCGAGCTTGAGGACGTCGGTAGGATCGCCGACGACGACCGCGATATGGCCGTTCTCGCGCTTCTCCGGCAGAAACTGGTAGCGGATCATCAGTTCCAGCGGGACGTCTTTGAAGAGCTGGTGATCGACCTGGAAGTGCTCGAGGTTGACGAACTCGAAGCCGTACTGGTCGGCCAGCCGTTGCGCGCGCGCGGCTTCACCGGTGGGATCGGCGTTCTTGTAGAGGAGCGTGCGTGGATCGGCGGCCATGATGGTCTCTTATTGCTGGGCGACGTTGCTGAGCTGGAACAGCGGGAGATAGAAGGCGTAGAGCAGGATGGCGATGACGCTGCCCATGAAAACGAGAATCATCGGCTCGATGGCCGATACCATGCGCGTCAGCCGCGATTCGATTTCCTCGTCGTAGAACTCACTGACATTTCCGAGCATTTCCGTCAGCGCGCCGGTCGATTCGCCGACCTTGATCATCTCGACGGCCAGGTCGCTCATCGCTCCCGTGTTCTCCAGCGAGCGCCACAGCGGCTCTCCCTCGCGAACGTTCTGCACGATGCCGAAGATCTTTCCGGAGATGGACTGATTGGTCACCGACTGCGAGGCGATCTCGATGGCCGGAACCATCGGCGTACCGCCCGCGAGCAGCGTCCCGAGCGATTGCGTGAACTGCATGATCGCGAAACGGTGCAGGATGCCGCCGGCCAGCGGGAGCTTGAGTTTGATTTTGTCCCACGCCACGCGGCCGCTGCCCTTCGTCCATCGGCGGAACAACAGGTATGCGCCGACGAGAACGATGACGAGGATGGGGAGGTTCGTATTCAGCGTCTTCGATACGCCGATCATCAACGTCGTGAACCACGGCAATTCGGCGCCGAAGCCTTGATAGAACTCGGCGAACTTCGGGATGACCTTGACGAGCATGATGAAGACCATGCCGATGGAGAGGAGGATCAGGACGCTCGGATAAATCATCGCGCCGATCACGCGCTTGCGCAGGTTGACGATGATCTTCTGATAGCGAAGGAAGCGGCGCAGGACGCCTTCGAGGTCGCCCGAGCGCTCGCCCGCGCGAAGCGAGGTGGAGTAGATCGGCGGGAAGGCGTCGCCGTACGCGGCAAAGGCGTCGGAAAGCGCGATTCCGGACTTTAATTTCTCGCGTACATCCGTGAGGACTTCCCGGAAGCGCAGGTTCTTCTGCCGCTCGAGCATGATGTCGAACGACTGCAGGATCGGCAGGCCGGCTTTCACGAGCGCGAGCA
Source organism: Acidobacteriota bacterium (assembly GCA_019247495.1). Taxonomy (GTDB): domain Bacteria; phylum Acidobacteriota; class Thermoanaerobaculia; order Gp7-AA8; family Gp7-AA8; genus JADGNZ01. Next base: position 33,377 of record JAFAOU010000176.1, on the reverse strand, counting down.
GTTCCTGGTTGAACATCAGGAACATTTCGGTGGAGATGATTTTCTTGCCGCGCGGGAGAAGATCGCGGAGTTTCACGGTGCCGCGGCGCGCCTCGAAGACGTGCATGCCCTGCTGGCGCAGCTCGTCTTCCGCGGCGCGCACGCTCATCGCCTGGATGTGGCGTTCGGTGATGGCTCCGTCGGGCGTGCCGACTCTGACAATAAATTCGGGCATTGCAATTCTGAGTCTGCCCTCTACGACGGTTGACGCCGTGAAACGTTCCGGACTCGGGCAGGGTGCTTACAACGGGGTGGGGGCGGAGCGGATTCCGCGATTTCGTTGAAGGCGCGAGGGTTGGGCGGCAGGCGTTCGGCGAAGGACGACAAGCCAACCTCGATGGGCCAGCGCCCTCGGGAGCAGCAGCGTTCCGGCGCTTGTGCCGGACTCATCGTCACGTGCTACACTCCCCGCTTCTACCCTTAATTCCATGTTTCCTTTTGGCGAGCCGCGCCCGGGTTCGCACATCCGTGGCCGCTGCTCCCTGAGAACGAAAACGAGGAGGAGCAATGGCGATCCAGCTGATGATCCGCATCAATCGGAATTCCACGGTCACGTTCAGTCCCGATCCTTTGGCGGCGAACACCCTCGATCAGATCTTCTGGGTAAACAACGATGACACCGAACCGCACTGGCCCGGTTTGGTGAAGTCGGATGGCAGCATCAATCCGACGTTCTTCATGCCCAACCAGATCGCGCAGGGCGGCGATTCATCGCCGATCTTTTCGCCGTCGACGGCCGCCACGCTGGACTACGCCTGCTCTCTGCATCCGGGCGAGACCGGCTCCATCGTCATCACATAGACGTCAAACAGAGGAGGAACGCAATGCGACGATTTCTGTTGATTGCCACTGTTGTTGTCCTGTCGACGGTCAGCGCATACGCGCAACAGCAACCGATCTGCGCGCCCGGCCGCGATCTCCTCACGGTTCCGGAGATCAAGAGCAAGAACGGCAAGCTGCAAGGGGTGGTGATGCTCTCCGACGAGCAGCGCTCGCTGGCCAGCGCAGCGACCGGCAGCCCGTGCAACCTGCAGCAGCTTCGGTTTTTCTGGGGCTACAGCACGCAGGATCCGATGACGCCGTGGCCGCACACCGGCGACATCCTGCCGGGTCCAACGCTGCGCGCGCACATCGGCGACATGGTCGAGATCGCGTTTCTCAATCAGGTCAACACGAGCAACTTTCCCAACACGCTCGACCAGGGCGAGCAGGGGAAGACCGGTCCCTGCGACATCTCGACCGCCACGCGCACGAACAATCCCAATCAGACCAGGCAGATCTATCCGCGCAACGACAGCTATCCGAATTGCCTGCACGGATCGAGCACGGCCAACCTGCACTTTCACGGCACGCACGTGACGCCGAGCACTACGGGCGACAACGTCCTTCTGTTCATCCGCCCCGCGTTGCGAAGCGGCAATACGCTCGAGCCGAGCACTGACTTCGTGATGCAGCAGTTCGGCGAGGTTTTTAAGCAATGCGAGGCCTACGGCTCGCCGCAGCAGTGGAGCCAGCTCCCGGCGACGTGGACCGACAGTCAGAAGCAGTTGCTGCAGAAGTACGACTCCACCGCTCCGTACAAAGGGGTGAACGGCGCGCTGCCGGCCGACATGAAGCTGTGGCCGCGCAACGAGGCCAGGCTGGCGAAGAATCAATGGCCGCAGTATTCGGTCGGCGCCTATCCGTACTGCTTCAAAGTGCCCGACTACGCTTCCGGACAGGTGAAGATGGGACAGGCTCCGGGCACGCATTGGTATCACGCGCACAAACACGGCTCGACCGCACTCAACGTCGGCAACGGGATGACCGGGGCGTTCATCATCGAAGGTCCGTACGACGAGTCGCTGCGAAACTTCTACAAGGAAACAGCTACGCACCATAACTGGGGACTGCGCGAGCAAGTGCTCGTCATCCAGCAGTTGGAGACAGCGCTGAATCTTCTCAGCCCGACGAATCGCGGCGGTCCCGCGCCGCTGTCCGTCAATGGCCGCCTGACTCCCGTCGTTTCGATGAAGCCGAACCAGGTGCAGCTGTGGCGCATCGTCAATACGTCCTCGCGCAACTTCGTCGAGTTCGACAGCTTCACAAAGCACGGCCAGGGAGGTCAATCCGTTTCATGGCGGCAGATTGCGCAGGACGGCGTGCAGTTCTCGTATCCGAATTACCAGCGCATCGGCACCGTCAATGGAAAGTTCAATCTCGCGACCGGCAACCGCGCCGATCTGCTGGTCAAAGCGCCTGCGCAGGAAGGCGATTACGCGCTGCAGGTCGTGCAGTCGGTGAGCGATCTCCCCACCGGTACGGCCACGATACTCCTGACGGTGCGCGTCAAAGCGGACGACAAGAAGATTGACCCGCCGATGGATTTCATCGTTCAGGAAAACGACTTCCCGAAGTTTCCGGCGTTCCTCGCGGACATCACCGGTCCGATCCACATGAAGCGCGATCTCGACTTCGATACCACTCCGAGCTCGGGGAGGTCGGGCAAAGGACAGATGCCGCTGCATGAGATCAACGGAAAGCTGTTTGACGGCCACGACGTCGATCAGACGATGTTCCTCGACTCGACCGAGGAGTGGACGATCAGCAATCGCACGATCAACATCGCCCATCCCTTCCACATCCACGTGAATCCGTTTCAAATCATCGAGGTGTTCCAGCCGAATACGGCATCGGCGAAAGATCCCGCCAATCCGTGCTACGCCGATCCGACCAAACCGGCCACGTGGAAGCCGTGCACGAAGATCACGCCGCCGTACGTGTGGTGGGACGTCTTCGCGATTCCGACGGCTCGCCAGGACGCGCTGCCGTCGACGGTGTGCACGGAGCTCGACAAGTGCCCGGCCGACATCAAGGACTTCACGGCGTGCAGCAGTGGTACGTGCACCGTGACGATTCCCGGCTACTTCAAAGAGCGCAGCCGCTATGTCGACTTCACCGGGCAGTACGTTCTCCATTGCCACATCCTCGCTCACGAAGATCGCGGCATGATGGAACTCGTACAGGTGATTCCGGCGCTCCCCAGCTAGCTCGATCACCACTAGAGACTTTCCAACGCCGGCCGTCTGTTTTCAGGCGGCCGGCGAACTCGATCCTGTGACCGGCGTCACGGCCACGGCCGAGCATGGCTCCGAACGTGAATGACCTCGCAGCGCGTGACGACCCCCCAGCGCCGGCGTAACGATCTGCCCCCCGACCCACCCGCGGAGCCGGTCCGCGTACTGATCGTCGAGGATGACGAAAACTTCTCCGTCTGGCTCGCTTCCATCGCGCGCCGCCTCGGGCTCACGGTCACGACGGCGGCAAATGGTGTGGAAGCGCTCCGAAAACTCGCCGCCGAACACTTCGACCTCCTCATCTCCGATTTCGAGATGCCGCGCAAGGATGGCCTCGCGCTGATCGCCGAGGTCCGTGCGAATTCGGAGATGAGCGGGTTATACGCAGTGATGCTGACGGCGCACGACGAGCTTTCGGTCAAAGTTACCGCCCTTACCCTCGGCTACGACGACTTTTTGGCCAAGGGCTGCACCGAGGTCGAGGTCGTGGCGAAAGTCGCGGCGGCGCGACGCATCCTGGCGCGGCAGCGTGCTCTCGATGCCGACGCGCGCGAGTGGCGCGACATCGCCAATCACGACGAGCTGACGCGCGTGGCCACACGCCGCTATTTCTTCGAACAGGCGGAGCGGCATATCGCGCAGAAGGACAACATCGCCGTCGTCCTCTTCGACGTGAACGACTTCAAATACATCAACGACAACTACGGACACTTGATGGGCGACCGCGTGCTGAAAGACATGGGCGGCCTCTTTCTGCGCCGCACGCGCAGCGACGACGTCATCGCGCGCTACGGTGGGGATGAGTTCGTGCTCCTCGTGCTGAACCTGACCGTCGACGAAACGCGCGCCGTTGCCGAACGGCTGGCCGCGGAGCTGTCGTCGCTGCAGTGGCACGAACGGGATGCGACGTTGCAGGTTGGTGTAACGATCGGGATGGGTTGCTCGTCGCTGATGCCCGCAGGGGCGACCATCCAGCAACTGCTCGAGGTGGCTGACCAGGAGTTGTACGCGAACAAGTGGCTGAAGAAACATCCAACCACGACGCCGCCAGAGGTCTACGAGTATCCCGTGGCCGCCGCGTCAACCGTTCCGGTTACCGCGGCGCATCGTGCCGGGACTACATCGGCGGCTTATGGGTCATCTCCGAAGGAATCGTTTCGAGACGGTTCGTCACGTGGTCGTCGATGACTTCGCTGTACGGCTCATCGTTCTGCTGCGCCATGTACGACTGTTCCTGACGCAGAGCAGTCTGGCGTGCCTGCTCAGCCGCTGCGCGCATCTCGCGTGCACTCCGTTCCTGCGCGGCGATCGCGCCGGCATCGCCGGAGTTGCCGGAAGCCCATGAGCGCCCTTGCGCCTCCGGTCCTCCGGAGGTTGCAGCCACCGGCGCGGACGGCCAGCGCGAAACGACGAGCGTGGTGGAGTCGATCACGACTCGAGACTTCGGATGGAGGCGAGCCTGATAGCTGATCTTCGCAGCGCGGACGAGCGGAGAATCGTTGTCCGACGCCGCTGCCGCTGCAACGGGCGGCCGGGTCGGTGCCGGCTTCACATTCGTCGCCTTCGTTTCCGCCGCGGAGGCGATGCTGACCACGAAAACCGCAGAGACGGCAATAACCACGTTTCCGATACGTCGCATCGGCTGGTGCCTCCTGAATGGAAAGTACCGGTTGCAACGGACGCCCCGCGGGGACTCATTCCCTGATGTTTTCGAGCTCTACCGTTCAACCCACTTCTGCCCCTTCCCGGCGTAGTAAAGCTTCCGGATGTTTCCATCCGATCCTGAGGAACGCACCGCGGCGCCCAGGCTGCCGCCATCGGTGAGGAAGATCGTGCCCGGGGTACCGGCACCGATCTGCGAAAACGAGCAGATGAAGGAACTGTTGAACGCGACCGGGGAGGAGCCGGCGGTGAACGGCGCCAGCGTGTCGGGATCGGTGAAGCCGTTCCCGATCCCGACCACGACCGGCGCAGTCGTGTTGAGGAGCGGGTACGGACCTTCGATGCGCCGGTCCACGCCGCTGGCGATCTCGCTCCGCAGCACGCCGTTGCCGTTCTCGTCGGTGTAGATGGCGGACATCCACTCGCCGTTCGTCTGGAAGTAGTAGACGCCGCAGTTTTTCGAGAGGGCCGCCGCCGTGCTCTGCGCGCGCACCATCTGCCGGCGCACCCGGTCCGCGGCGGTCGCCAGCGCATAGCGTCGGTGCATGTTGTCGAGCGCCGGTGCCGCGGCCAACAGCAGACTGGCCATGATGGCCATACTCACAGCGCATTCGAGAAGCGTCATCCCCTTCGATGTTCTCTTTGGTTCCATTGCCGTTCTCCTTTTTCGGGAGAAGGCCATTGCAAGAGAACGAGGGCAGACGCGTTTTGCGCGAAGTCGCTGAAACGAAGTGAGTTAGCGAAGTAGACGGAGCGCGCGGGCCGTCAAAAAGATTGGCGGCGTCGCCGGTTTTTCACGCGGCGACGCCGTGGCGCTTACGAAGAGCCGGAGGTGATGACGAGCGACTCCTTCGAGTCGATATGGCCTATGTAGCTGGCCAGGATGACGATGCGGCTGAGGATGCGCCGCGATCCGGCCGGACCGACGATCAGAAACTCCATGCCGGACGGAAAGGTCGGTACGTTGGAATCGAAGACGGCGTATTTAGGAATCGGGTCTCGCACCTGGATCGAGCCGTCGGCCTTCTTGACGTCCGTGTTCACGTTGAAGCGAGCGCCTCCGGTAGTACGAAACCCGATGGTGTAGTCCATCTTGCCGGAAACACGGCCGCCGCTAAGACCCTTCACGAGGCTCGCCGAGGTGGGCAGCGCGATGGTCGGACTGTTGATGGCCGTGAAGCCCATGGACGCGGTGATCGTGTAAAACGCGACGGGCGCGGCCACACCTGAATTCCATGCTTTCGTCGTCGGCTGCGAAGCACCGGTGATCGGATCCGTGTACGCGCTCAACTGCGTGGCGACTTTCGTCTTGTCCGCGGCGATGGTCGTTCCCAGCGCTGCCCATTGCGTCAACTGGGAGTAGTCGGCGTAGATGTCGCTCTTCGCCTGGATCGCGTCGATGAAGTAGTTCTGTCCCGCAAACCCGTGGTTGAATCGCTGGGTCAGGTAGAAGACCTGGAACTGGTAGCGGTCCACGAGTAGCGATGTACCGCCGGTCCCCGTCAACCCTGTGATCAGCGCCGGCGGGAGTTGCTTGGCGACCAGCAGCACGTTGCCGGTGTAGCGGGTGGCAGGATCATCGGGGACGAGCGAAGTGCTGGCCGGATTCAACACCGGCATCTTCGAACCGGTCAGCAGCGGAAATGCCGCGGGAAACGTGAGTGCCGAAAAATAGCCCGGACCGGTGCTGGCAGCGGAGCCTTCGAAGACGACCCGCGATTGCAGCAACTCCCGTTGAATGGCGTTGACCGCCGACTGACCATAGATAGGAAGGTCGTTGTGCTCCTCTACAAAAAGGCTCGTCTGTACGCTGTCCTCGAGCAGTGTGTACGAGATAAAGAAAAGGACGGTGAATAGAGCAACAACCACCATCATCTCCATCAGCGTGATGCCACGCTGGCCTCTCGATCGGGATCTCGTCTTCATCTTCATCATGGTGATCTCTGTAAGAAGGCGCGGTACTGGTGGAATGAGTAGTGTAACGGGTAACCCTCTCGGTAGCCCTCAACGCGGATCAGATAGTTGCCTTGCGGAAAGGTCCCTGCCGGTGTGTTGAAGGTCGTCGACGTACTCGTCGTGGCTGCCGATACAGCAACGGCGATCTCGTGCGCCGGGTCCGGCTTGACGCCGGGATAGGCGACGGTGCCATCCTGGATGTATTTCCAGCCAGTGGGATTTCCATTGGCCGGATTCTTATCGGGAACGCCGTTGCTGGGGCTGTAGAGCACCGCATACTTCATCGTCAGCGTTTCCGTCCAGTTGGCGTACGCCGGGTCGGTCGTGTAGGTGAGATTATCCCACCGTCTCCACGTCGTATTCCACCCGACGGTGATGGAGCTTTTGTTCTTCAGGTCGGTGTTTTCATTCGGGTCGGTGATCATCACGCGAGGCAACTGGCGGATATGCTTCGCTTTCGGGCTGGCTGATGCATCGGTATAGAGGCCGCCATTCATGTAGCTCTGAATCAGCGTCAGGAACGACCATTTCGCAATGAAGGTCGTGCCGGCCACACCGGTCGGTGAAAGGCCATTGACGGCAATGAACGCGGGATTATTACTGCTCGGATCCGTGAGAGCCAGGAGGCCGCTCCCTTGTGTCTCCGAGCCCGAATGCGTGTAGTAGGTATTCAGCACTCTGGCCACATAGGCATTCGGGTAAGCCCCGGGCTGGAGGAAGTTCTCGGGGTTATAGCCGGTATTGTTGACATTGATGTCAAAGGGACGCGCGTTGTCGATCGTGTCCGGAACGGGCAGGGAGTAGTTGTCCGCGATGTCCTTACCCGGACCGGGGCTGGTGATGGCGGCTTGGTCGCCGTCGTGGTACGTGTGGTGGAACGTCGCGCCGGCGTTGCCGTTCCAGAAGAACGTCGTACTGCCCATCTCCTTCGTACGGCGGACCGAAGCAATCAGTTTCGTACCGTTGAACGGCGGGAACTTGGAGCGGTCATCGCGGACGAACTTGGTTGCGCCGGTGCCGGTCGGGATATTGCCGTTGGCAAGCCAGGCCGCGTAGGCGGAGTCCGGATAGAGCTCGCCCATCCACGGTTTCGCCCACCAGACCGGCGGCGAGGCGTTGTCGCGGACATATTTCACTGTCCCGGTGATGGAGTTCTCGTAAAGGCTTCCGCCCGATCCCGTAAACGGTTTTGTCGACACCGGAACACTGTTCGGAAATCCATTGGCCGAGTCATAACCGATCTCGTTGCCGATGCCGATGTAGTAGTAGGAGAAACCGGTCATTGTGGTCCAGATGGCATTGGATCGTGTCAGTGTTGACCGTAACATTTGGAAGAGCCGGTGTACGTCGATCTCGAGAGAGCCCGCACCGGTGTCCCATCCAGGGTCGGCGACATTGCCGTTGTTATTGATGCCGTACTGCTGAGCGCCGACTTGATAGACCCAACCCGGCCACCCGGCCATCCTCCCAATAGAATTGTCAAAACCGACGGTTGGGCCGCAGTCATTCGCGATGGATGTGTCGAACTGTACGGAGCCGGGCCGCGCCGCGATTGCCTTTGTGGTCACTCGCACGCGGCCGCTGACTGCGTCGGCATTCGCCACCGCGGTGAACGTCACATTGGCCATGAGCTTCGCAACGATTTGCGCCGCGGTCATATCAACGGTGGAATTGGCGAGAGTGGTCGTGATGGTCGCGCCGCCATCGATCTTGACTGCGAAGAGGTTGTTCTGGCTGCCACCGCTGGCGACGATGTGGAACGGTTCGACATTTGCGCCGGTGATCTCAGCGGCTCCTCCCCGATTGCGGTTCCCGTCCTCCATATCATCGAAATAGCGGTTGTAGCCCATACCCAACGTGCTCTCATACGCTCCAGCCGCAACGGCCGGCGGACCAACGATAGCGGCCGCCGGAAATGCCGAGGGAGCGAAAACATTCGGCCGTTTCAAATCCGCATACGGGCAGTGACGCGGATCGCCAATCACCTGAAAACGCTCCGTCAGCGGCAGCTTGGGCGGTGTAGCGGCGGTGCCGTAAATGTACGAATTGGGTCCGCACCATGCGAAGGTTCGGCTCTTGTTTTCAGGGTCCACGGCGGTGGGATAAAGATAGCCACTCGTTTCCTGATCGCCAATGCGCGTTTCAACTGAGAGAACCGCGCCGGTAACCGGGATCGCCGCCGCAGGAATCTTGATGATCCAGCGGGCTGTATTCTTCGGGCGTACGGCCGTGGACGTCAGATCCGTAGAGAATTGAACTGCACCAGTCGTGAGATCTTCGACGGGCGATGGAATGTAATCAAGACCATAAAGCCGATCCTCGGGCGCCAGGCCGCGGCCACTCGCCTCCGTTGGAGTTTTCAGCGGCGAACCGTATAGCTTGAGGACCGTGTCGCCTGTAGCCGCGTCGATATTGTAGGTCCACGCCATCTGATTCGGTTGTCCCACCACTGGATAGGAAGCAGCGGCGACGGGAGCTGCATCGTAAGCATCGACGCCTCCCGATCCGTCATTGTCAACCCCGCCGTGAATTGCCTGAACGTTGCAGGTGCTGCCGGCCGGAGGTGGAGCGATCGGGGTGCAGCCGGCTGGATTCGACGGAATCCACGAATTCAAGCCGTTGATCCGAATCGTTAGCGGTACCGGCATGATCGCGGTCGCCGAGGCAGGATCCGTATAGGTATAAACCCGGAGCGTCACCCAGCTGTTCGCCGCATAGACCAGTTGCTCCGGATGCGTGACGGCGCGGACATTCACCAATGCCGCGTTTCCAGGGCTCTTCGCCGCATCCGAGTAATTGCGCACCGGCGGGAACGGCATCAACTCGCCGTGGAGATTGATGATCAGCGCGTTGGTGTAGTTCTGCGGATTCATGTACATGTCGTCCATGAGCAGACGCCATGTCATCTCCTCCGTTTGCGGTGGGTCCTGATTCGCGGCCGCTTTCTTACGGGCGTCGTAAAGCGCCTTTTCGTCGTAATACCGCATGGCGTTGTTGTACTGATCGGCGATCGCATACGGTTGCGGGTTGTCTTTGGCGTCGTAACCGTTCGTATCGACGCCGTCGACGCTCATGCGGCCGCGGAAGAAGAACGACGGATAGTAATAATCGTCGCCGCAGTTACCGGCACTTATGCACGCGGTCGGCATCTTGCCGGGATAGAAGTAGACGGAGTTGATGTCCGCGTTGGAATCGGCAGCGTCATTGATGAAAGGTTTGTAGAGCAGATCGCGGCCATAGGCCAGCGACGTGATCCAGTGCGCGCGGAAAATAAGTCCCGGATTTCGGGCTTGCAAATCGCTGATGGCGCTTTTGACGAACGGGACGACGTTCGACATGTAGACCCACCAACCCGGCACGTTCTCGATAGCGAGACAGTAGACGTCGTACACCTGCGTGGGGGGCATATCTCCCGCCAGTGTGCGAATGACGCTGGATACCTCGGCGAGAAGGATTTGTCCTCCCCTCGGCAGGTTCTCAAAGACCTTGACGTTGACCAGGCGAACGTCGTTTCCCTGCCCCTTGATCTTGCGGACCGTGATCAGACGCTCATACTGCCACGTGTCCGGCGTCAGCAGAACGTTACCGCTCATTACGTCGTCCGGAAGCGGCGGAGTCAGCGGAGCCTGGTTTTTTTCGCCGATGGTCGTGAGCACCATGTTGTTCTTCACGCCGTCGTCGTAGTCGTCCAGCGTGACGATTGTGCTGCCGGCATTCGTCTGCACGAGCGATTTGAGCTCTTCGATCATCGAGATCGCTTTTTCCGTTGCGAACTGTTTGCTCGAGGTCAGGCGCGTGAGGTTGTGTGCGTTGCTCATCACGGTCACCGTTCCGAGCACCATCACGGAAATAATCGCGAAACCGGCGATCACTTCGATAAGACTCATGCCGGCCTGCCGGCTACGCGTCGTCACTATCATTGTCTTTCCCATGTTATTTCCCGACCCAGTACTTGCTACGGCTGAAACGGTACTGACCCATTTGTGAATTGATCTGGCTGATGATGGCGGGGTCGTAGTCAGCCTCGGAAATGTCGGTACCGCTGTTGATCGCAACCGTTGCGCTGCTGGAGTTGTTGGCCGCGATGATGGCACCGCTCACCTGTGTCACTTCGTTGATGACGAGGTTGCCCGTGCAGTAAATGACGCCACTCCAGTTGGAGTTCGATCCGACTGAGACCGTCAGATCGCCATACACAACCAGGATTCCGCTGCCTGTGAGCGGCCGCTTGTTATCAAACACGGCGGCACCATTGATGATGATCAGGTTCATCGCCGGCAATGGATTGGGAAGGTCGGTCACGGTCGTCACATTGACGTCGGCAAGCCCCTGCAACTCCTGGGGGGTCACCGCAAATACCGCCTGAATGTCGTACGGCGCCACGGAGTTGGTCTTCGTAGGCGTGAGACCGCGCACCACGCCGTTATTTTTCATACCAAGACCGCCGCCCGGCCTGCACGAGACACCGATACCCGCGCCGCCCTGGATCTTTGTCTTGGTATCGATCGTGACGTTGTCGCAATTTGCACTGAAGAGGGCCGCGCCGCCGTCAGGAACATTGACGCTCATCTTCTGAATCTCAGTGCGGAAGGTCTGCTTTGAAAGTACCTGATTGGTGCTCTGATCGTAATTATTGTTGGCCGGATCGTTCTGCACCCAGATATATCCGATCGACTCCAACTGCCACACGGAGCCCTGGCTCGCGTTCGTTCGGCCTTTCTGGTTCGTAACGTCGACGACGCCCGCCCCGGCCGCGCTGAACGCAGGGATACCTTTCCTCACTTCGTACCGGGCCATCAGCCGCCCCGGACCGCTGACCTGATAGTTGCGGACGATTCCCATGTTGGGACTGTTGGTGTCCTCGGTCTCGTTGATCGGCGGAGTGGCGGAGGCGTCGTAAATAGGATTGAACGCCTTTACGGGCTGTACCTGCTGCTTCCGGAACCACGATAGCGCGTCGACCAAGCCTGCCTGCGCGGCGTTCGCGGCCTGTCCCTGATAGGTGAGTTGCCGCGAGACAAGACGGTTTCCGAGTTGAACCTGAGTCAACATCGTCAGAAGCGTGAGCAGGACGAGCGAGATGATGATCGTCGTCGCAAGGACCGCTTGTCCTCTTTCTCTGTGGCGGTGCTTCATTCGTCCTCCCGGCAGCATGGTGGGCTCGCTATGAGCAATGGCTGAGCCATGCACCGCATGGCAATTAAGTGATTGATGCCGATGAGGTTATCCGGCCAGCTCGAAAAACGCTGAACGCGACTGCGCCCAATTCTGTTACAAAATGTAACGGCTACGCAGTTGCTCCGACAAGACCTCGGCGGGCGAAGTGCCGGTGCCGGGCGGTTCATCGAACTCGATCTCGGCCACCGCCCCGCCTTCGGGGCGCGGCTGAAGTTGGATGGTGCCGTGGTGCAGAAGAATGATTTTCTTTGTTAGCGTCAGCCCGAGGCCGAAGCCGGCGGGCTTTCCGGATTGAAAGGGGACGAACAGCCGCACTGCCGGATCGAGACCCGCTCCGTCGTCTTCAACTGTGATGCGTTTTCGCGGATGCACGCTCGTGCGGATGACGATGCGCCCCTCGCCTCCCCGCAACTGAATCGATTCGACCGCATTGCGAATGATGTTGTCGAGTGCGCGCGCCAGGAGCGCAGCGTCGCCGCGCACGGAGAGATCGTCGCCACTGACGTCGAACGCGATGAGCGGCGCGAGTGGCGCGATCCGTTCGACCACGTCGCGGACGAGCGCGGTCAGCGCGACATCATCGTGCCGCGCGGAGAGCGGCCGGCCGAGGGCGAGGAGACGCTCGACAGCATCCGAAAGCGCCAGCGCCTCCTGTTCGGCTTTCCTCAGCCGCTCGTTGCTCGCTTCATCGGCTGTACCGAGCCGGGCCAAACGGAGGTAGCCGAGAATCGCCGCGAGCGAATTTCGAAACTCATGCGCGATGCCTCCGGACATTTCCCCCAGATCGGCAAGCGCCTGCATGTCGCGCACACGCTGCTCGAGCTTGCGGACTTCGGTCAGATCTGCGAAGAGCGCGAGCATGCCGAGGTATCGCCCCTCCTGATCCATGAGCGGAACGGTCGAGACGCCGATGTGGACCGGTTCGGTGCCGCCGCTCGTCACCTCGCGCCGCTGCACCGCGATTCGCCGCTCGTGCGCCATCGCCAGCGTCTGCGCGAAGGTCGAGGTGCCGAGCGCTTGTTCGACCGTACGGCCGGTGACGGCCGCGCTGCCCGGCAGACCGAGGATGTCGCAAGCGAATTGATTCAAATCGACGATCAAGCCGGCTTCGTCGAGCGCGATGAATCCCGAGGTGAGACTGCGCACGAGCGTGCCGGTCAGTCGGGCCAGCTCGTCGGCGCGCTCTTTCTCCTGCCGATGCATCCGTTTCAGCTCGTTTTCGCGCTGCTTCAGAGTTTCCAGAGAGCTGCCGAACGTATGGAGGAGATACGCGGTGCCGCCCTCATCACCCGCCGTTGCGCGCTCGGCCGGCGCGCGTCCTCGGATCGCGTCATTGACGTAAACCGGCAGCAGGAGGATCGCCGCGAGACCGGCGATGACGCCTGCCACGAGCGCCAGGCGCACCGTTCTCGCGATGTGCTGGAGCGCCTCTTCCGCGAAGTGAATGCGGACGATCACCGGCCCTGCGCTGCGCGTTTCCACGTGAGACGGAGTGCCCGGCGACGGCACGATGCCCGATCGCACGACTGCACCGCTTGACTGAACTTCGATCGCTTCCAGCCGGTAGCGCTGCCGGAGGACGTCCAGCGCGGCAAGGTCGGGAGCCTGGCTGGCGAGCATCGCCGCGCACGCGTCACTGATTGCCGCCTCGCGTGCGCGTTCGGATCGTTGCGCAACGATCCAGAGCGCCGGAACGGTGCTCGACAGCACGACCGCGCCGGCTGCGAAGAGCGCCAGAAGCAGCGACGAGACGCCGAGCAGCGACCTGCGGGACGCGGATCCGTTGGACATTCCGGACAGGATAGCGGCTTCAGCGCGGCACGAAGCTGAGATACCAATTTGCCATCTCGTGACCGAAGAAGAGAACGGCGAGAAAGCCGATGCCGAGGAAGACGCCGAACGGGAGCGCCGTGCGCATCCCTTCGCCGCTGCGAATGGCGAGCGGCACGCCGATGATCGATCCGACCACGGAGCCGATCATGAGCACGGGCACGACGCTTCGCCAACCGGTGACGGCGCCGATCATGGCCAGAAGTTTGATGTCGCCCTGCCCCATCCCCTCGACGTTGCGCAGCAGCCAGTAGATGCCGATGATCGCCAGCGGAATGGCCGCGCCGAGGAGCGCGCCGAAGAGGGAGTCGAGCAGCGAATCGGCCAGCATTAGCGAGGGATGCAGAATGCCGAGGCCGAGCGCGCCGGCGCCGAGTCCGATGGCGATTCCGGGGAGGTCGATGATGTCGGGCAGGATCTGGATGTCGGCATCGATGTAGATGAGGGCGATGGTCATCGAGATGATCGCCGCGACGATCACGAACGCGACCGTCGGGCCGGTGCGTTGAAAAACGGCGAGATAGAAAAGCGCGTTCGCCAACTCGACGAGCGGATAGCGCCACGCGATGCCTGCGCCGCAAGCGCGGCATCGTCCGCGAAGAACGATGAAGCTAAGAACGGGGATGTTGTCGTACCAGCGGATGGCCGCATCGCACTGCGGACAATGGCTGCCCGGGAAGACGACCGACTCCTCGCGCGGATAGCGGTGGATGACGACGTTGAGAAAGCTTCCGACGATCGCGCCGATGGAAAAGGCGTAAATGCTGAGGAGCAACGTCATCGGACTGGATTGTACGGGGCTTTACAGAAGGCTTTTCACGCGGAGACGCGGAGACGCGAGGAGTTACGACGACAGCATCTCTTCACCCAGGACCTCGGCGCGCGCGGTTTCGACGGCGAGCAGGATTTCCTGGTAGAGGTTGAAGGCGAGGTCTTTGTTCAGCGGCTCGGCGGCGCCGCGATTGACGATGTCAGCGATCTGGGCGGCGTAGTACGAGGCGAGCGGGAGGCGTTCGCCGGAGTTGTGGATCTGGCGGAATCCGAAGAGCAGCTCCTCGCGCAGCGACTCGCGAAAGAGACCGCTGGCGACGTCGCCTTCGAGACTTTCGTAATCGACATTCATCGGACGAATGACTCCATGAGCTTCGCGTCCGCTCCATACGCGGCGCGGACGCGGACGCCGTCGAGCGCGATCCTCGCTTCGAGACCGCGTCCGCGAAGAAATGCGGCGTAGGCGTCGCGGAAGGCGTGCGCGCGATCGGCGCTTTCCCAGCGTGTGTCGACGAGTACGGTCGGGTCGCATTTCACGTTCTGCACGACGGTCACGCGGTCATCGATCCATCCCGCTCCCGCCTCGCCGACGAGGAAGCGCCAGTGGAACTCGCCGAGGTGCTCGACGGTGAGCGCGTGAGGAAGTGAGGATTTGTCGTCGAACGCGACCATAGGCGTACTCGTTGCGGCGAGGCGCGTGAAGTACTCGGCGGGATGAAGAACCTCGCGCGTAGAACGCGGCGGATTCTCGTCCATGCGATCGACCATCTTCCAGCCACCGTGGCGATATCCGTCGATGACCAGCTTCAGCCCTTCCGCGTAGGGAAACTTGAGCGACTCGGCGAAGTAGCGCGGCGTGGACGAATCGATGGTCTTGTCCGCCGCTCCCAGCGACGACGTCAGCATCGACAACACTTCCGGATTGCCAAGGACGTCGTCGAGCTTCTGGCCGGCGCGGTCGAGGACGTAGTCGATCATCACCAGGGTCGCTTCCCCTTCGAGCAAAGCGTGCAGCGCGAGACCGCCGTCGGTGTCTTTCTGCAGCGCCAGGTCGCGCGCGCCGGCCCGGAAGCGCTGGTCCTGGAGCGCGTGCGTCAGCTCGTGGATGACGACGGATTCGCGGAGCATGTCGCTGTCGCCGATTCCGGCTGCGGCAGACGGCAGCTTGTCGATGGCAAAGTAGGTGTGGGTCAGCGGATCGTAGAAAGCCAGCACCTGCGACTCGTAGAGATCGAGCATGCTTCCGACGAGATCGGTATTGCCGGCGTCGACGAGCTGCAGCGCGCGGAGAACGAGTGCGTAGTCGTCTGGCGAATACGGCAGCGACTTCTCCATCTGCGCGCGCAAAACCTTAGGCAGCTCGGCGCGGGTGATGGTCTTCGAGACGACGGGGCGAACGAACGTCAGTCCGCGCAGCTTCTCGACCGCCTTCATCTCGGCGTCGAGCGACGCGGCGTGCGCGGCGGACGCGGCGAGGACGAGTGTGGCGATGAAACAGGGGAGCCGTCGGGACATGGCGAATGGAACGGCAGCGTAGCGCTCGCGATTCCGTAGAACAAAGAGTGAAGAGTGAAGGGTGAAGAGTGAAAAGAGGCGCCCCCCTTTCACTCTTCACCCTTTACTCTTGACTCTTTGTCTTACAATGCGCGGCGGTTCAAAATTGATGGAACGTGACGGCGAGCGGATCGAGATCACCATCAGCAGTCGGTTCGAGAACATCGAGCTCGTGCAGGTGATCGCCGAGCATCTCTGCGAAAACGCCGGGATGGATGAAGACGGCTCGCACTGGATCGGCATGGCCGTCCGCGAGGCGGTCGCGAACGCCATCAAACACGGCAACAAGCTGGACGTGAAGAAGAAGGTCAATGCCACGTTCGAACTGCACGGCCACGAGCTGGCCATCACCATTTCCGACGAGGGAACCGGCTTCGATCCGGAGAAGGTCAGCGATCCACTGAACCCGCAGAATCTGATGAAGACGAGCGGCCGGGGCATCTTCTACATGCGCACGTTCATGGACCAGATCCGTTATTCGTTCGAGGCCGGCGGCGGGACTTCCCTGGTAATGACGAAAAACCTGGCAAAAGGAACCGGTATCGCCAGCGGCAAAGCCTGATATCTTCCGCGTCCGCGGCCACCTGCCGCGGGGAAGCAGACAAAGGAGAAGAGAGATGAAAGCCACCACTCGCGACGTAAACGACATCGCGATCATCAAAGTCGATGGCAAGATCACGATCGGCGCGGGCGACCAGCAGCTTCGCGATGTGATCGCAGGCGCCTCCAGCAAAAAAATCCTGCTCGACCTCTCCGGCGTGACGACGATCGATTCGTCCGGAATCGGCGAACTGGTCGGCTCGTACACGACCGTGACGAACAAGGGCGGCAAGCTGAAACTGCTGCACCTTCCTGCCAAGCTCAACGAACTGCTCCACGTGACGCAGCTCATCACCGTGTTCGAGGTCTACGAGAACGAACAGGAAGCGATCAACAGCTTCTGAGGTCGGGTCGGCACGGCCGACGGCGTTGGTTGCCCCAGGCTCCTTCAAGAGCGCGTATTGATCGTTCGCCCGCGCTGTTCAAATCAGAAATCGCCGCGACAGAACATTGAAGGTGCGATGGGGTCGGAGCCTTGGGCAACCCCAACGCTGCCGGCCGTGCCGGCTCAGCCTGGTCCGCGGCGGCGGCGTGCCGGTACGCTGTCGTCCATCCCTGACGAGCGCGTGTCCTGCCAGCGCATCGGCAACGCGTTCGTGGTTACGGTCTCGTTCCGTTCAACCCACTTCGTGAACAGGTCGTCCGCGAGCTTCTTGTCGCGCACCGCCCGCTCCGGAATGCCGACCAGCATCGCGAACGGCGCGGGATCGCCGAGGAAGTTGACGCGGAGCTGGAGGGCTCGGGGCTTCGGAGTCCAGGGGGAGTTGGCCGGCATGTGGATGTTGATACCCGCGCCGGCGTTGAACGTGCGCCGCTCACCCGATGGAATCGAGATCAGCCGCGGCAGGTACTCTTCGCCGGGAATCTCGGAGCCGACGTCGATCGTGACGGTGCGCGTGTCGGGATCGTAGTTCGACTGCGCGATCAGATCGGCGACCAGGATCGGGGTCGAGCGCTGATTGGTGATCTCGTACTTGATGGCGATGCTCGATCCCTGGCGCATGTCCTCGCCGTAGATTTCAGCATCGACGCGGACGTTATTCTCGGTGCCGACCATCCGCCGCGCCGCTTTCATGTTGATCTTGCCGGGCGCCGTCGCCGGCGTGGGCGGCGGGGTCGAGTTGCACGCGGCGGCGAGCAGCAGCGTCATTACACCAAAGCCTCGGGTGATCGGGGTCATCGCACGAAATTACTACCGTTTGCTTGCCGAAGATGAAAAACAAACGGAGAAAAGGGTGTCGGGTGTCGGGTGTCGGGTGTCGGGATGAGGCGTACCAGCCTAAAAGCTAAACCCTCGACCCCGACCCCGACCCCGACCCCCGACCCCCGACCCCGACCCCCGACCCCCGACAGCCGACACCCGACACCCGACAGCCGACACCCGACCCCCAAAAACTAAGGCCTCCCGAAGGAGGCCCATTTGGTTTCGATCAGAGGCCGCGTTTTTTTGCGCGGATGTTGCGCCGGCTGCCTTTCGGTTTTCCGCCGCCGCCACCGTAAGCGCCACCGCCACCACCGCCGCCGTAACTACCACCACCACCACCGCCGCCGTAGCCGCCACCACCTCCACCACCGTAGCCGCCACCGCCGCCGCCGTTATAACCACCACCGCCGCCGCTACCACCGCGGCCACCGCCACCACCGCCGAACGAACGGCCACCGCCGCCGCCACCAGCACGCGGCGGACGATCCTCGGCTGCATTCACGCGCAGAGCGCGGCCGCCCAGATCGTGGCCATTGAATTTCTCGATCGCCTTCGCGGCGTCTTCATCCGACTCGAATTCGACAAACGCGAAGCCGCGGGGCCGTCCCGACTCGCGATCGGTCGGAAGAAACACGTCTCGTACCGTTCCGACCTGCGCAAACAACGCTTCGACTTCGTCGCGCGTTGTGTTGAAGTCGAGATTCCCTACGAAAACCTTGGAAGCCATCAACATCTCCTCTTCTGCGGCTGATGCCTGCCAGTTGTGGCTTCCGGCCTGCCGCGCGCGAAGTGTATCGCGTTGCATCATTCGTGCGCGCGAAAACTCAATATCGCTGAAACCAGGAAATCGTGGCCTGGGACAAGGCCCGGCCGGCTCAAAATCCCGAGTGCGACATTTCCGCTGTCACTCCCTGCCGCTCGTTGCTCCAGCGGACCGGCAAGACGTTCAGCTCGACCGACGAAACGCTGGCAACCCATGTGTCGAAGAGACTGTTCGGCAATGGCGGCGCGGAGGCAGACTTCATCTGCTGCGCGATGAGGTTCGCGAATGGCTTGAGGTCGCGCAGGACATTGACCGTGATCTGCACGAAGCGCGGCACATGCGCCCACGGACTCTTCGCATTCGCGACCGTGACTTGAGCTGACGCTCCGATGCGAAAGGCGTGGGTCTGCCCCGGCGAAATCACGGTCAGATGCGGCATGGCCGTCCCCTCGGGGATCTCCGCGCCGATCGAAACGGTAATGGTCTGCGAGTCGGCGTCGAAGGTCGCATCAGCGACTTTGTCGGCGATCGCGATCGGCGCCCCGGTCAGATTCTCGACCTGGTACGTGACGCTGATCGGGGAACCGGGGGAGAGCGTCTCCTGAAGCATCTGCGCATCGACCCGGATGTCGTCCTCGCGGCCGAGCGCTCTGCGCGGATCTTTGAAATTGACTCCGGCGGCGCGGGCGGTGGAGCTCACGAGAAGGAAAACTGTCACTGCAACTGCGATACGGCCTGAAGATTTCACGAGAACCTCCTGCGCGGAGGTGGTCTCAGTCAATCTTCAACACTGCTAAGAAGGCCTCCTGCGGAATCTCGACTTTCCCAACCCGTTTCATCCGTTTCTTTCCCTCTTTCTGCTTCTCGAGGAGTTTGCGTTTGCGCGAGATGTCGCCGCCGTAACACTTGGCGAGGACGTCTTTGCGCATCGCTTTCACGGTTTCGCGAGCGATGACTCGATTACCGATTGCTGCCTGCAGGGCCACTGCGAACATCTGGCGGGGGATGAACTCTTTCATCTTCTCGACGAGAAGTTTTCCGCGCGCGTACGCTTTCTCTTTGTGCACGATAAGAGAGAGAGCATCGAGCGGTTCCCCGTTGATCAGAATGTCCATCTTCACCAGATCGCTTTCGCGGTAACCCACGAACTGGTAATCGAGCGAGGCGTATCCGCGTGAGATCGATTTCAGCTTGTCGAAGAAATCGAGGATCACCTCATTCAACGGCATCTCATACACGATCATGACTCTGTTGGTGCTGACGTACTCCAGCTTCTTCTGTACGCCGCGCCGGTCCGTTGCCAGAGCCAGAATCGGGCCAACGAATTCGTCGGTCGTGATGATGGTCGCCTCGATCATCGGTTCTTCGATCGAATGGATGTATGCGGGATCGGGCATTTTCTGCGGATTTTCAATCCACAATGACTCGCCGTCGGTCTTTTGCACGCGATAACGAACGCCCGGCGCCGAGGTCAGCAGCTCGAGGTTGAACTCGCGCTCCAAACGCTCCTGGATGATCTCCATGTGCAACAGCCCGAGAAAGCCGCAGCGGAATCCGAATCCGAGCGCGAGGGACGATTCCGGCTCGTAGCTGAAGGAGGCGTCGTTGAGCTTGAGCTTGCCGACGGCATCGCGCAAGTCTTCGTAGTCGTCGGTGTTGATCGGAAAGATGCCGGCGAAAACCATCGGCTTCACGTCCTCGAATCCGGGAAGCGGCAGCGGCGATGCGTTCGCGTTCGTGACGGTGTCGCCGATCTTGGCCTGGACGATGTCTTTGATGTTGCCCGAGAAGAATCCGACCTCGCCGACGCCGAGCCGGTCAACGAGCTTGATCTTCGGCGTGAACACGCCGACTTCCGTGACCTCGTAAATCCGGTCGGTTGAAAGGAACTTGATCTTCATCCCCTTGCGCAGTTCGCCATCGACGATGCGCACGAGACAGACGACGCCTCGGTACGAGTCATACCAGGAGTCGAAGAGCAACGCGCGCAACGGACCGTTCGCATCGCCCGCCGGCGCCTTGATGTTCGTGACGATCTTTTCGAGGATCTCGTCGATGCCGATGCCCGATTTCGCCGACGCCAGCACGGCATCGTGCGCGTCGAGCCCGATCACGTTCTCGATCTGCTCGCGCACCCGCTCCGGCTCCGCCGACGGCAGGTCGACTTTGTTGATGACGGAGAGAACGTCGAGATTGTTGGCGATGGCCAGATAGCTGTTCGCCAGCGTCTGCGCCTCGACGCCCTGCGTGGCGTCCACCACGAGCACCGCCCCCTCGCACGCGGCGAGGCTGCGCGAGACTTCGTACGTGAAGTCGACGTGGCCGGGCGTGTCGATGAGATTGAAGACGTACTCCTGCCCGTCTTTGGCCTTGTACTGCAGATTGACGGCGCGCGCCTTGATGGTGATCCCGCGCTCGCGCTCGAGGTCCATGTCATCGAGCATCTGCTCGTGCATGTCACGCGACTCGACGGCACCCGTCTTCTGCAGTAGACGATCGGACAGCGTCGTCTTGCCGTGGTCGATGTGGGCGATGATCGAGAAATTACGGATGAACTGAGGGTCAGGCATCTGAGGGCGCGCTGTCTAACACCAACGGCGGAGTTTGTCATCCCTCAAGGCTGCAAGGGGACGGCGGCGCGGTAGATCGTCCCGCCGCCATACGTGTTGGAGACTCCCGCCTGAAACTTTCCGTTTGCTCGGATCGTGATTTGATGAATCGCATCAAAAACCTGCGGAATCCCGCCGCTTGGTATCGGTGTCGGAATCGGCGGGACGAGAGTCATCAGAAACGACCGCGGTTCAAGCTGCAGCGTGCTATCCACCACCTTGCCGAGCTCCTGCCGCTCGACGTGGAGCCTGACGATGAGTACAAAGTCATTCGGATTCACAAGGATGATGTTTGCTTTGTCGGGTGGGGTGAGAATCCTGACCAGCGGAATCATCGCTTCACGCTCAGGCGCAATCCAGTCCGTTGCCACTTCAATCGGTTCCAGTTCGGAGCGCCCGAAGGTGTTTCCGGTCGCATCCTTGACCAGGAAAGTGGCGAAGACTTCTTCGACGACCCGCAACGGCTGATCGCTAGTGACAACGAGCGCGTGAAGACCAAAACAAGCCGGACCCAAACCAACCAGGCCCCGAGGCAGAACGGTAAGGGAAGACGGCAATCTGCAGTTGGTGGTTCCTGGGGCTGGATAGATCGCTTCGTATCGCAGGGTGACCGGGGCAAGGGTGGGATTGAATGCGATGACGCTCGTAAAGTACTGACTGTTAAACCCGGACGCAACCCCGGATACCGGGACGATGTACGTGTATTGCGCAGCGACATTTGTCGCGGAAATGGCGAGGAGAAGAAACAACAGTCCAGAGCGACGCATCGGTCAACAAGGTCTGCGATGCCGATGCCACTTAGGGTGAATGAGCTGTCGATGGAAGCGTAAGCAACTTCTCCACGATCACCACATCGCGCCACACGCCGTCGAGTTGCCCGTGCCGCTCGTAAGTACCCACCTCGCGAAAACCGAGATTCCGCAGCAACCCGCGGCTGGCGTCGTTCTCGACGAAGACGCGTGAAACGAGTTTCCAGAATCCCGCGTCGCGCGCGGCGACGAACAGCGCTTCCATCGCCATCCGTCCGGCGCCGCGTCCGCGCGCAGTACGCGTTGCGTAAACGGAGAACTCGGCGATGCCGGCGTAGCAATCGCGCGGACGGTAGGTTGACGTCGCAGCGAACGCGATTACCGCGCCGTGATCATCCTCAACGACGACGACCGGATGGCGTCCGTCGAACCACTGCACCACATCGTCCGCGGTGCGGTGGCGCGTCTCGAACGTGGCCACCCGGTCGTCGATGCCCTCGTTGTAAATGCGAGCGATGGCCGCGGCGTCGGCCGCCGCGGCATCCCGCGTCTTCATTTTCCGGTCAGTTCCTTGACCAGTCCCGGGACGCTGTAGACCTTCTTCAGCGCGTCGAGGATGCCGGCCGAATGCACGGCCACGGCGCGGCCCTGGCGCTCGTCGAACTGGTAGTCCCACGGCAGCGACTGGATGTTGCCGTCGAAGATGATGCCGACGAATTCGTTGTTGCGGTTCACCACCGGGCTGCCGGAGTTGCCGCCGATGATGTCGGCGGTCATGACGAAGTCGTACGGCGTCTTGTCGTTGTCGAGGATTGCTTTCTTCGCAGTCCACGACGGCGGCAGTTTGAATTCGCCCTCGTTGCCATGCTCGGCGGCGTGCTCGAACGTGCCGCCGATCTCGGTGGCCCACGGAACGTTGGCGCCGTTTTCTGTGAAGCCTTTCACCGTTCCGAACGAAAGGCGCAGCGTGAACGTCGCGTCGGGATACGTGTCGCCGCCGCTGGTCTTGAATTGGGCGTTGGCGATCTTCGCGTATGACTGGCGCAGCGGCTCGGCGATGTTGTTGTCGTATTGCGTGCGCAGTTCGCGAGCGTGGGCGTCGACCATGCGTGCCACCTGAATCATCGGATCGTTCGATGCGTCGACCGCCGCCTTGCCGCCTTCGCCGAGCGCCTTGCGCACGGCGACGTCCTTGAGCTTCGTGCCGTGGACCAGTTCCGCGGCGCGCTCCTGCGGCGATTTACCGGCCAGCACCTGCTGCACGAGCGGATCGGCCGGCGCGACTTCCAGCCAGTTCGACAGCGAATCGGCCAGCGTCACGATCTCCAGATCGTCATAAATCGGAGCTTCTGAATATAGACCTTGCTTGAGCGACGGCAGGTTCGACTCGCGATACTCCCGCAGCCGTTCGCCGTTCGGCTTGGTCGATTCATCGCCGAGGCGGAGCAGCGTCCGCGCCGTCTGAAAGAGGTGGCTGTTGAAGGCAATGCCGCCTTCGACAAAGCGGTAATCGACGTAGATCGGACGGTACGTGTTGATGGCCGCGTCGACGTTCTGCCAGGCCTCACCGTAGGCGCTGTTGAGCTGCGCGTCGGACGTCACTTTCTGACGCAGCGCGGTTTCGCTGGCCGCCTTTGCCTGCAGCACGGCCGGATCCTGTAATCCGGCGATGCGCCCGAGATAGGCCTTGCGCGAGTTCTTGACGCCGAAGAGATCATCGTGCGCGCGGCGGTCGTTTTCGAGGCTGCGTTGCGCGTAATTGGTGAGCAGCACTTCGCGGCGCCGCAGCAGGTTGAGCGTGAATGGATAGGCGACGTCGCGGTAGAACTGAAGATGCGACATCGTGTTCAGCCGGCTCGTCGATCCGGGATGACCGGAGACGAAGACGAGGTCGCCATCCTTCGCGCCGGTTTCGCTCCACTTGAGGTAATCGGCCGGATGCACCGGCTTGCCGTTCTCATACGCGCGGAAGAAGCAGACGTCGAGGTCGTAACGCGGATACTCGAAGTTGTCCGGATCGCCGCCGAAAAAGGCGATGGCCACTTCCGGCGCGAAGACGAGACGCACGTCGGTATAGACCTTGTAGCGATAGAGGTGGTACTCGCCGCCCTGAAACAGCGTGACGACGTCGCTGCGAAGTCCGGTGGCTTTCACCGACTCCTGCTCGATCGTGCTCATCACACCGCGCCGCGCCGCCTGCGCGGCCGCGGTGGTCATGCCGGGCGTCACGGCGGCGTTGACCTTCGCGGTGACGTCCTCGATCGACTGCAGCACATTCAACTCGAGGTCGACGCACTTCACCTCGTCGGCCTGCGTCTTGGCGTAGTAGCCGGTGGTGACGTAGTCGTGATCCTTGGTGGAGATCTTGGCCAGGCAGTCCAGCCCGACGTGATGGTTGGTCAGCGCCAGCCCATCAGCCGAGACAAACGATCCCGAGCCGCCGCTGTTGAACCGAATCGACGACTTCTGCAGATGGTCGAGCCACGCCTTGGTCGGCTCGAACCCATACCGCTGCTTGAAGATGGCGTTCGGCGTCCGGTTGAAAAGCCACATCCCCTCGTCCGCAACGAGCGGAAGCGCGAGGAGCAGGACGAGGATTGCGAGGAAGGACTTACGCATCAAAATTACCTCCAGTTGATTTGCGGACGGGATTCTATGCACAAACTGCGCGAGACTGGTTTCACGCGGAGTCGCGGGGACGCGGAGAGAAGGCTTCGTTTTTTTTCTCCGCGACTCCGCGACTCCGCGTGAAAGGCTTCTATCTCCAATTCGCGACGACGGTGACCGGCGACGGGTCGGCTTCGCCTCCGTTGGCGATGACCCTTCCGTCCGGCGCCAGGTCGTAGTCGGATGAGGAGACCGGGTTGACGTCGAGTCGGTAGCGCGGGCGGGTGGCGGTGATGGCGAAGGTTGTCGCGGTCTGTACATCCACCTCGGTCAACGTATTGTCGGCGGTGAGGTAGTCGAGGTGGGCGCCGTCGGGAGACCAGCGGGAAGAATGGCCGCCGGTTGTTGTCACCTGCCATTTGCCGCCCGTGCCGAGGAAGGGGATGACGTAGATTTCGTCGCGGCCGCTTTCGTTCGAGGTGTAGGCGAGCCAGCGGCCGTCGGGCGAGATTCGTGGATCGTGTGCGGCGAATTGGCCGGCGATGATCGCGTGCGGCTGAGCGCCAGCAATCAACGGTACGGCCCAGATCTGCGGCGCGGCAGGGTTTTGCCAGAGTGAGACGGCTACCCAGCGGCCGTCAGGAGAAACCGCTCCGGGATCGGCATCGCCGGCAAGGCTGGCCACGAGTTGGCGTGGACCGTTGCCGTCGGCGCGGCGGCGATAGATCGCGGCGCGTGCTTCCGGCTTGTCGCGAGCGGCGTAGATGATCTCCGTGCCGTCGTGACTCCAGACCGGGGCCTCGTTGATCGAGCCTTCTTCGAACGTGAGCCGCGTTCGGACGTCGCGCTCGGCATCGATGACCCAGATGTCGGCGCGCGGCTCGCCGGCATTCGTGACGAGGCGATGGCCGTCGGGCGAGAGTTTCAGGTCGTAGTACTTGGCCACCTCGCCGAGCGTGCCGAGGTTCTTGCCATCGCGTCCGAACCAGACCAGGTGCGTGCCGGAGAGCGTGCCGCCGGGTTGGTAGATGAGCGTGCGGCCGGCGGCATCGAAGACGCCGTGCCACGTCGAGGCATCGAAGCGGACGTTCTGCGCGACGATCGACGGACTGCCGGTCAACGCGCCGCGGCCGGCATCGAACGGCTGCGAGACGAGCGTGCTTTCGCGCAGCATCAGCAGGCGGCCATCGATGTAGGCGACATTCGCCAGCGTTTGCGCGACGACGTGATCATCGCGTCCGTCGAGCGAGCGGATGTGCAACGCGGTGGCGCGTGAGCCGGGCACGAAGTGATTCGCGGCGAGGTAGAGAAACGACTTGCCGCCGGGGAGGAACAGCGGCCAGCGATGCGTGGTGATGCCGCCGCCGGGAGTGGTGAGCGCAACCGGCGTGCCGCCGTTGGCGTTGACGCGATACAGACCGGCGCGCGTTTCGGGCGTGTAGACGATGACGTTGTCCTCGCTCCACGTTCCGCCGCGGGCATTCGGCGCCTCGGTGACGACGATGGGCACGCCTCCGGCGGCATCGACAGTCTTCAACTTTCCGTGCGCGAAGAATCCGAGGGCGTGATTGTCGGGCGACCAGAAGGGAAACATCGCGTCATCGCTGTTCTCGATTTCGCGCGCTTCGGCGGCATCGAGCGCGCGCACCCACAGCGTCCGCTTTCCTTCGGGCGAGGCAGCGACGAAGGCGACGCGGCGGCCGTCGTGCGACAGAACGGGCGAGCCGGCGTAGTCGCCGGTGAAGACGAAACGAAGTCCACGCGGAGGGCCGATGGACGCAACTACCGGCTGGCGCAGCGAATCGATCTCGCGCTGCGACCACATCGCGATTCCAGCTGCGGCGCCGATTGCAAGCACGAGCGCAATCGCCCACGCGGCGCGCTCGCGCCACATGCGCCCGCGCGCGAGTGCGACCGGCATCGGAGCGGAGGGGTAGGACTGCTCGTCGCGGATCCACTGCAGCGCGAGCATGACGTCGTGCGCGGTCTGGAAGCGATCGTCCGGATTTTTCGCGAGACACGTGCGGACGATGCGGTCAAGCGACACCGGCGTCATCGGACGCAGCGTCGAGATCGGCGTTGGCTCGCCTGCAATGATCTGCGCGATCATCCCGGCCCGGCTCCCGGCGTTGAACGCGCGGCGGCCGGTGAGCATCTCGTACAGCATGCAGCCGAAGGCGAAGATGTCGGTGCGCGCGTCGCTGCGGGCGTATTCGATCTGCTCGGGCGCCATGTAGCAGAACGTCCCGACCAGCGTCCCCTCGGCGGTCAGCGGCTCGCTCGGCAGCATGGCGGTGATGCTCTGCGGCGAGGTGGACGCCACCAGCGCCGCATCCATCGCTTTGGCCAGGCCAAAGTCGAGCAGCTTCGAGCCGCTCCGCGTGAGGATGACGTTGCCCGGCTTGAGGTCGCGATGAATGATGCCGGTGCGATGCGCTTTGTCGAGCGCGTCGGCGATCTCGATGCCGTGCCGAAGGACGTCCGAAACCGGCAGCGGCCCGCGCGCCAGCCGCTCGGTCAACGGCTCGCCATCGAGATACTCCATGACCAGATATTCGACGTCGTTCTGCGAGCCGACGTCGAACAGCATGCAGATATTCGGATGATTGAGACTGGAGATCGCCTTGGCTTCGCGCTCGAATCTCGCCCGCAGTTGCGCATCGCGCGCGAACTCCGCCGGCAGCACTTTGATGGCCACGTCGCGCGCGAGCCGCGTGTCGCTGGCGCGGTAAACCTCACCCATCCCGCCCGCGCCAATGGGCGAAGCGATCTCGTACGGGCCGAGCCGGGTGCCGGGAGGAAGGGACACGGTGATCGGAAGTGTAGATCAGTCGATTAGTAGATTAGTGATTAGTAGATTCGTGGAGTAGGCCGTGGTTGATGACCGATCCACCGTCTTCCTAATCTACTAGTCCACTGATCTACTAATCGACTAGATTCACTCCCACTCCGTGTCGTTCATCTTCGCTACGATCTTCGCCACCTCGATGTAGTCGGCGCCGTCGCCGAGCTGGTTCAGCGACGACGTGAAGAGGTGTTGCGTCAGCGCGAGCATCGGCGTCGCGGCGTGCTGCTGATGGGCGATCGATGCGGCGATGCGGATGTCTTTGTCGTGATGGGCGAGCTTGAAGACGAGCGGCCATTTGTGATCGAGAAGCCGCATCGGCAGGAGGGTTTCGGATGCGTTCGAACGGCCGCTGCCGGCGTTCGTCACGGCCAGCGCGGTCTTCAGATCGATGCCGTATTGCTTGGCGAGGAGCAGGCACTCCGAAGTGATCCAGACCGTCGCGCCCATGATCGTGTTCGTGAGGACTTTGATGGCGTGGCCGGAGCCGACCGGACCGACGTGAATGATGGTCTTGCCGCAGAGCTGCAGGATTTCGCGCGCGCGTTCAAAATCGGCCGCATCGCCGCCGATCATGATGGTCAATGTCGCGTTCTCGGCGCCGACCGTCGCGCCGGTCACAGGCGCATCGACGAACGCGACTCCCTTTTCGCCGAGGCGAGCAGCAGTTTGCTTCGAAGCATTCGGATCGCCGCTGGTCGCATCGATCCACAGCGTTCCGGGACGCAGCGATGGAAGCAGCTTGTCGACGATCTCATCGACCTCGACGCTCGTCGGGAGCATGGTGATGATGACCTCGGCGTCCGCACACTCGGCAAGATCGTTCGCGAGCGTCGTCCCGTGCTCGCGCGCATGGCGCTCCGCCTTTTCGCGTGTGCGATTCCAGACGACGAGCTCGTGTTGTTTGGAGAGATGGCGCGCCATCGGGAAACCCATGGCGCCAAGTCCGATGAATGCGATCTTCATCGGCGCATTCTAGTCGGCACGGCCGACGGCGTTGGTTGCCCAAGGCTCCGTCACCAGTAGTGGCGACGAGGGTTGTGCCGCGCGGAGTTCTGAGGTGGGGAGTTGAAGCCGAGCTGGCTGATGTGAAGTGGCGCTCACACACGCCGCGTCCCTGCGCCTGCTTCACATCAGAACAGCAGCTCGATCGAGACCCTCCGGCACGCGTTGCAGAGAGAGAGGTAGCTTCAGCAATTGTCGACGGAGGCACGCCCATTCGCCCGCTCTTCCGTCGTTTGGGTCCGAGGTGGGCACGTAACTGAAGGGCCTCGATCCAACGGCTGTTCTCAGATTTTCAAGGAAAATAAAAAAGGGGCATTACGCCCCTTTGTTTGCCTCTCGGCCAATTGCTGTTCGATGAGTCTAAGTTTGCAGCTTCCCCGATTTCGTGACGCAGCTCACATTCTCAGGTTTTCTTGTACCACGCCGCGTTGATCTCCGTGTAGTGCTTCCACTGCTCCGGCACAAGGTCCTGCGGGAAGATGGCTTGCACGGGGCAGGCCGGTTCGCACGCGCCGCAGTCGATGCAGACCTCGGGATCGATGTACAGCATCGTGTCCTCGGCGAATCCGTCCTCGTCCTTGCGAGGATGGATGCAGTCGACGGGACAGACGTCGACGCAGGCGGTGTCCTTGGTTCCCACACACGGTTCAGCGATCACGTAAGTCATGGCGCGCGCATTTTAAGTGAAGAAGTAACGGGTCAAGTGAAAAAAAATCGGTCCGGCGAAGCAGTCGGACGGATGCGCGCAGAGGACGACGATCCGTGGGAAGGGTGAAGAGTGAAGGGTGAAGAGTGAAAGCGCAAGTCCTTCACTTCCGGCTTTCACTCTTCACTCTTCACCCTTCACTCTTTCGTTTCCCACATGCGGATCGATTCGATCTGGTAGTCGTTGCCCATGAACGTGACCAGATCGCCGGTCGCGTGGCCGAGGAGCGCTTTGGCGACGTCGGATTGATTCGAGTAGACGCCGTGTTCCGGCGCGGACTCCCACGGACCGAGAATCGTGACCTCGCGGCGTTCATCGCCGTTCGCGAGCGCCACTTTCGTCCCGACGCGCACGATCGACGTATCGACCTGCTCGGGATTCAAGACCTGAACGCGCGAAATCTCCGAGGCCAGCTCGCCGACGCGCGCGGACAGATACTCGGCGCGAGCGCGGGCGGCTTTGTATTCGAAGTTTTCGCGCAGATCGCCCATCTCGCGCGCGGCCTGCAAGGCGCGCGAGTTCGCCGGAATCTCTACGGTCTTGAGGTTGGCGAGCTCGGCGCGCTTTTGCTCCAGCGACTTCGCCGTCGCGTACACCGGCTCGGCCTCCGGCTCGCGCAGCGTGGGGAACTTCATCAGCGCCGCGCCCTTCGCGGTCTCGCGGCGATACTCCTCGATCGCGCCGTAGCGGTCGATCGTGTCCACGAGCTTGCGGGCGCCCTCTTCGTTGTCGACGCCGGTGATGATACGCAGCGCGAGGCCGCCGTGATCGAACATGTCCTTGAGCCGGGCACGCACGGCTGAGAACTCGTCCGAGTTGATGGCGTCGATGATCTGAAAGAGCAGCGCGTAGTTCGCCTTGTCCGAAAGCGTCTCCTGGTCGTTGAGCTGCTTGGTGAACCAGTAGAACGCGCGAGGATGCCGGCGCGGATAACGCAGCGTTTCGTCGATGAGGCGGTCGCGCAACTCCTTGTTGCCGGACTCTTCGAGCGAATTGATGATCCGCGAGAGGATGCGCGGATCTTCGTCCAGGAAGAAGACTTCGCTGTAAACCTTCGGCCAGTCCGGATGCATCTCGCGGACTTGCACGAGCGCGCGCTCGCGCAACGTTTTGTCGGTCACGGCGACGATCACGCGCGACGCCAGCGGCCCGGTGATCAGCGATTTCGGATCGAGTAGCGCCGTGTAGGCGCCGGGGAGCGTCTCCAACGTCGCCGCGATCTGCCACGCCGCGGCCGGATCGCGCGGCGCAAGCCTCGCAGCCTCGGACGCAAGCTTCCCGGAGATGTAATCCGCCAGATCTTTGCTGCGCGCGCTGTGCTTCCGCGCGAGGTCGAGCTTCCCTTTCGGATCGGCCCGATCGAATGCGCGCTTGATCGCTTCGTCAGCCGCGCCGGTCGACGCGCTCCAGGCATACGTCGCCTTGGCGCCACTTCCGCTGATTACGATCTGCGCATTCTTCCTCGCCGCCGTCCACCACGAGCTCCACTTCTCCTCGGGGACGATGCCGATGACCGCGTCGCGCACTTCGCCCATCTGCATCGGACGTCCGAAACTCTGCAGGATGCGCGCGAAGAATGCCGACGGCGATTTCTTCGCCTCGGCACGCAACGCTTCGCCGTCCGTGAACTTCTCGCGAAGCACATGTCCGGCCGGAAGCGGGGTGAGGTACTTGGCGGCCGCGCCGATGGGAACCGGAACGCGCTTGTCTTTTTCGAAATCGAGCCGAGCGATGCCGAGGTCGGGATTGAGTTCCGTGACGATGCCGGCGCCGCGGCCGGCCATGAAGTACATCTCACCTTCGTCGTACTTCAGCCACGTCTCGATCTTCTCTGCCTTCTCGACCGGATTGCTGGTCGGCTCGTTGAAGGCGGCGAACTCATAGATACGCTGGAAGTTCTTGTGCGTCCCGTGCGCGCCGCGCAGCGCCTGCTCGATCTGCGGCCGCAGCGTGGCGGGGTGTTTCGAAAGACGGCCCAGCTCCTTCAGCACCTGCAGCCGCAGCGGCCACAACTTCTTCTCCAGCAGCGTGTCGGAGAGGAGGCCGAGGAGCGTATCGGACTGCGTGCGCTGCTCCGACTTGCGAAGGGCGCGGGCAGTGGTGATGAACGAGTCGACGTCGCTCGGGTCGCGGTCGAGCTGCGACATCCAGAGGGACTCGAGCTCGTCGAATTTCTTTTGGTCGATCAGGCGCTGAGCATCGTCGCGAAACGGCAAAGTCGAGGTCCCCCCGGGCGGAATGAGCGGGACATTGTAGCGGTGTTGCCCGGCTGCCGCGCCACTGATCGTTTAGTCCGCACTTTGGCGAGCCTGGACAACCAACGCCGCCGGCCGTGCCGGCCTAGCGGCGGAGTTTGACGATGGCTTTGAACACGTCGAAGGGCAGCTCCTCGGCGTGAACGATGTGGCGAAGGTGGTGCAGCGTCGCACGGCGCTCCTTCACGTCTTCGAGCGAGATGTTGTGCTTCCGAAGTACCTCATGTGCTTTCTGGTCAGGCATAGTTCTCCCGTGTTGAAGACTGCGTTGGAGCATGGGCAAACCGAGGCGGCCCAAAAGCTATTTCGCTTAGTTTTATAAAGTACTTGACATTGCTCTGGCATGGGCGCATCTTGATGGGCATGCGACGCCTTGCACTGCTCATCCTCTACATCACGTTCTCGCTCGCCTGCCACTACGGTCCGAACTCTCCCGCCGCCGCGGCCGCGTCCGGCGGCGACGTCGCCGGTATGAAGCGGATGCTCGACGCCGGCCTCGATCCGAACGCGCACGATTCGGCCGGCTACACGCCGCTGATCGCCGCCGCACGCGCCGGCAACGTGGAAATGATCCGGCTGCTGACCATCCGCGGCGCGAATCCGAATCTGAGCGACACCGCTGTGAACTCCTGGACGCCTCTGCTGCACGCAGTTCACAAGTCGCAGCCGGCTTCCGTCACGGCGCTCCTCAACGCGGGCGCGAACCCGAACGAAGCCGACCCCCACGGGACCACACCGTTAATGTTGGCGGCCGGCTACGGCGACACCGATATCGTGAAAATCCTTCTCGCGCACAAAGCCAACCCGCGCCTCGCCGCCAGCGACGGCATCACCGCCCTCGACCTGGCCCGCTCCGGCGTCCCCGACATCGACCGCTTCACTGTCTTCCATTGCCAGCAGGACACAGTGAACGCGCTGCTCGCCGCCGATCCCAAACTTCCGGATCACACCGACAAGCTGCCCGGCATCGCGCGCATGCTGATGCGCACGAAGCGCTGCGGCGCGTAGAGAAAGAGACCGTTTTCACCACAGAGGCACAAAGGGAACAGAGAAAATCTCTCTCTGTGTCTCTGTGGTTTGAACGGTCACACTCGCAGTGCGATTTTGCCGAAGTGGTCCTCTTTCATCGCGCGGTGCGCTTCGTCCGCGTCGGCGAGATCGAAGACGCGATCGATGATGGGGCGGATGCGCCCGGCGCGCAGGTCGTCGCCGAATCGCGCGACGAACGACGCCACGATCTCTTCCTTCTCCTCGACTGACCGCGCGCGCAACGTCGATCCGATGATCTGCTGCCGTTTCGAGAGCAGCGCATTCACGTTCAAGTCGATCGATCCCGGGCCGCCCATCGAGCCGATGATCACGACGCGGCCGCCGGCGGCGAGGCATTCCAGATCGCGCGAGAGGTACTTAGCGCCGATGTGGTCGAGGATCACGTTCGCGCCGCGCGCGTGTTCGACGTAATCCTCTTCGTTGTAGTTGATGGCGACGTCGGCCCCATGCGCGAGGCAACGCTCGCATTTCTCGCGCGAGCCGGCGGTGACGATCACGCGCAGCCCGGCGAGCTTTGCCAGCGTCGTCGCCGCCGTGCCGACGCCGCTGCCGCCGCCGTGGATGAGCAGGGTCTCGCCTTCTCGCGCACGTGCGAGCTCGAAGACATTCAGATACGCGGTTAGAAAAACCTCCGGCATCGCGCCCGCTTCGATGTCGCTGAGCACATCGGGAACGTGCATCGCGGAACCGTGATGGACGACGACTTCCTCGGCGTAGCCGCCGCCGGCGAGGAGCGCCATCGCTCGATCGCCAACGTTCCAGCCGCGAACGTCCGCTCCGATCTCGATCACCTCGCCCGCGCATTCGAGCCCGAGGATCGGAGAGGCGCCGGGAGGTGGCGCGTAGCGGCCTTCGCGCTGGAGCAGATCGGCGCGATTCACCGCTGTTGCGCGAACGCGGATGCGCAGCGCGTCGGAAGTCATCGGCGGCGATTCCAC
>JAFAOU010000175.1 GCA_019247495.1 Acidobacteriota bacterium | reverse complement strand
CCGCATGGCTCACCGAGCAGGGCCTGATTAGGCTCCACGATCGATGGTTGCAACTTAACCGCGCTCACTGAACCGCCGGATACGGGTCCGTACGTCCGGTGGTGTGAGAGGGAGGCGGGATCTGTGAATCCCGCCCCCTACTCAATTGACGCACCACTTCGGCGGTTGCGCGCTTTCTACTCGATCCACCCGATCGGCGCCGGAAGTAATTCCGGAGACCGCCGCACATACTGCGTAGAGGCGTCCAAAAGTTGATCCTTGTCCGGTCTCTGGACGCCCAAGGCTCTCGATCGAAAAAGCGAAGTCACTGAAACGAAAGGCCTTGAGCTGATTGCGGGCTCGGCAGCTCGGTTGCCCTCCAGTGGACGAAATCAATGGAGGTGTTCCAGTGCAGAAGCAGGCTGCCGTCCTGGCGTTCGCTCTCGTCAACATCGCAGGAATCGCGGCTGCGCAACAGCCGGCTGCGCTGGTGCAGGAGCTTCACGTCGTCAACGTGTCGCGCGTGCAGGAGAAAGGTGAGTTTCAGGCGACGCTCGCCCTCCGTTCCCGAGGAGATGAAGAGACGAAAGGGCAATCGATCGGCGGATGGCTGGACTTCGAACTCGGTCTGACTGACCGTCTTCAGGTCGCGCTCGAGACCGCGGTCGTCGATAAATCCTCGATGACCGCGAAGGTCAAGGAGGTCGAGGTCGGCCTGGCGTACGAACTCGTGCGACGGCCATCGGCAAATCTGATCGTCGCCGTGAACTGCCGGCCGGGTGCACCGGAGAATTTCGAGCTGCACGTCATGAACGGTTGGCGCGCAGGACGTGGCGAAATTCATTCGGGAGTGGTGATGGAGATGGACGAGGGGCAGCGCAACGTGCAGTTTGATCTGGCCGGCGTGTGGCCGTGGCGCGACTGGCGCGGAACGCTGGAAGTGCGACACCAGTCGCACTCCGAGGCCTTGTCGATCACTCCCGGTGTGGCCTGGGTCCGCGGCGGAATGCAACTGGGAATCGGCGTCGGTCTTCCGCGGCACGGCCAGTCCAGACCGCCGGTGATGTTGAGCAGCACGGTGGAGTTCTGACCATGAGACATTCATTGCGTTCGCAGTCGTTCTCCCTGGTCACGCTGCTGGCCATCGCGCTGACCGCCCTGCTGGCCATCGCGCTGATGCCGTACTTCCTCGTCGATGGGGACATTCAGCGCGTGGATGAAGACCTCAAAGCGACGTTGGCCCTTCTCGACTTCACGCAGGGAGTCATCGAACAGAGCCGCGAGTGTGCTGATCTGCTGGTAACCGGATCGCAGGATGATCTGGCAGAGATTCGCACAGGTGCTGCAGATGCCAGGAGTGCGCTTGCGCTGTGGCGTGCCGTACCGAAGGATGCATTTCCGAACGAGCAGGCGACGATTCGGCAGATCGACGTAGAGCTCTCGCAGCTCATCGCCGCAAGCGACCGCATCATCAGTCTGGCAGGTCAGGGACGCCACGACGAGGCCACCGCCATCCTTCGGGACGAAGTCAGGCCGCGATCGGGGACCATCCTGCGGCTGTCCGATCAGGCAATTGCCACCAGGAGGCTGGACATCGGACGGCACGTGGCCAAGATCGGCGGCGGAATCAAGTACTCCGGATTCGTGAAGGCCGGACAGCTCGCATCGCGGATCGACGAACTCGACAGGCGCCTGACCGAAGTGGTCGAGTCGGCGGCGATGAGAAATGCCATCGAGTCCGAGGCCTGGACGTACTGGCGGTTTTTTCTTACGAAGGATCACGAGCTCGAGGGAGAAATCGCGCTCCACCGCGACCATGTCGACAGAGCTTTCGAAGGGTGGCGCGCCGCGGTGACGACCGACGCAGGGCACTCAGCCGAGGAAACGAAGGCCGAGCTTCGCCTGGCCAACGACACCTACAGCGACTATTTGCGGCTGCGAGCAAATGGCGAAGATGTACGCCGTCTCGTGATTCAGGGCTCGGTTGCAGACGCCAAAGCACTTCTGACCCGGCGTCTGGAGTTCGAAGATACGCAGGGCGGCATCCAGCTCGAAGCCTATATCGATCAGGAGAGCAATCTCGCCCGCCGGAACATCAGCACTCTGCGCGCAGAGGTGAAGTGCGTCCGGAGAACCGTCGGCCTCACGGGCATGGTTCTGCTTTTGATCGGGCTGGCCATTCCGTGGCTCATCGCCCGCGGAATTCTCACTCCTGTCATGAATCTCAAGCGCGCCGCCGAGCGGATCGGGCAAGGCGATTTCGGGACCGTCGTTCCCGTGCCGCCGTTGCAGGAGCTGGCCGCGCTGGCCACCACGTTCAACGAGATGACGGCGGAGTTGCTGAGCTCCCGCGAACAGTTGCGCAAGAGCGAGGAGCGATTCCAGCTTGCGACAAAAGCAACCAGCGACATGATCTTCGATCTCGACGTCCGCAGCGGCATGTGCTGGATCAGCGAAGAATTCCGTGAACGCTGCGGGCTGGGCGGCCAGGAGCAGATGCCGC
This sequence comes from Acidobacteriota bacterium, assembly GCA_019247495.1. Lineage (GTDB taxonomy): Bacteria > Acidobacteriota > Thermoanaerobaculia > Gp7-AA8 > Gp7-AA8 > JADGNZ01. The sequence goes on along the minus strand of JAFAOU010000175.1, from coordinate 42,405 downwards.
TCACGCTCTTCATCGAGCAGATTCACCCGGACGATCAGAACCGCATCGCCTCGCATATCGCCGAGGTTCTGAGCGGCACCTCGACTCTGGAGACGAATGAATACCGTTTCCGACAGCTCGGCGGGACGTTCGCCTCCGTCACCGAGCGGGTCTTTGTGGTCAGGGATTCCGAGCAGAATCCGATCCGGCTCATCGGCGCGCTGATGGACATTACGGAACGAAAGGTTGCCGAGCAGGCCATCGCTTCGCTCAGCCGTCAGAACAAGATGATTCTCGACTCCGCGGGCGATGGGATTCTGGGGATCGATCGGAACGGCAACATCACCTCCGCGAACCCGGCAGCCGGGACTCTGCTGGGCAGCACGCCGGACGAACTCGCCGGCCGCGCATTGGAGCAGCACGTCCTTCTCGACGCCGGCGATTCGATCGAGTTCCCTCTTCTTACGACGCTTCGTACGGGCACGCGGCAGACAAGCGCCGAGTACCGCTTCCGGCGTACCGACGGATCGACATTCCCGGCCGACTTCACCAGCAATTCGATGCATGACGAAACGGGAGACGTCATCGGAGCGGTGGTTGCCTTCCGCGATATTACGCAGAAGGAGGAGGTCGATCGCCTCAAGGCGCAGTTCGTCTCGACAGTCAGCCACGAGCTGCGCACGCCGCTCACATCCATCCGCGGCTCCCTCGGCCTGCTGAACAGCGGACTTCTCGGGCCGGTGTCGCAAAAAGGGCAGCGCATGCTGGAGATCGCCGTGTCGAATACCGATCGACTGGTCCGGCTGATCAACGACATCCTCGATCTGGAGCGACTGAGCTCCGGCGAGATCACGCTCGACAAACAGCGCCTCGACATCACGAACCTCATGCAGGAGACCGTCGACATGATCAAGCCGCTGGCCGACAAGGCAGGGGTCTCGATCCTCAACTCCCCCTTCCTCGGCACGATCGTGGCCGACCACGACCGCATGATGCAGACGCTGACGAACCTGCTCAGCAATGCGGTGAAGTTTTCACCCGCGGAAAGCACCGTCATCCTCAGCGCGGATGCGGAGGGAGCGATGCTGCGCTTCCGCATCAGCGACCGCGGCCGCGGCATTCCGGCCGACAAGCTGGAAGCCATCTTCGAACGCTTCCAGCAGGTCGATGCTTCTGACTCGCGCGACAAGGGCGGCACGGGCCTCGGCCTTCCGATCTGCCGCAGCATCGTCCAGCAGCACGGCGGGAGGATCTGGGCGGAGAGCGTTTTCGGACAGGGCAGCACGTTCTATTTCACGATGCCGTTCGAGGAAAGCGCGGCGCAGCCGTCCGCAAGCGCTGGAGTCGTGCTGCTCTGCGACGACGATCCGCTCGTCCGCGAGATGCTGGAAACCATGCTGCGCCACGGCGGCTACGATGTCATCTCGACGGAGTGCGGCGAACGCGCAGTCGAACTGGCGCGCCAGCACATGCCGCAGGTCATCCTGCTCGATCCCCTGATGCCCGGCGTAAGCGGATGGCACACGATGGCCGCTCTCAAGGAGCAGGAGGAAACGAGCAACATCCCGATCCTGGTGGCCAGTGTTCTGCCACCCGCCAGCGCACAGCCCGCGGGCGAAGATCACAGCGGCGAGATCGCCGGCTGGATCCCCAAGCCGCTGGATGAGGAACACCTCTTCGCGGCGCTGGAGCGGGTAACAGGCCGCTCCCGTTCCGCGCCGCGCATCCTCATCGTGGAGGATGATCTGGATCTCGCCCATGTGCTGAAAAGCCTTTTCGAGAAAGCGGGCGTGACCGTCGATCACGCCGCGAACGGCGTGGAAGCGATCGAGATCGCCGCACGCGTCAAGCCGGACCTGCTGGTTCTCGACGTCGTGCTTCCGCGGATGAATGGCTTCAACGTCGTGAAGTGGCTGCGAAAAGATGATGAGTTGCGCAGCATCCCGGTGGTCGTCTACTCAGGCGCTGACATCGCCCCCGCCGACCGCTCCCGCCTCCGGCTGGGCCCGACGGCGTTCTTCACGAAGAGCCGCATCTCGCCCGAGGAGTTCGAACATACCGTCCTGGAACTGATAAACGCGACGACAGCGCCACGCACGTACGAAGAGCTGCAGGCCACCGCCGCTTCGTGACGCTCATGCAGCGATTGATCTACGCCACGCGCTACGGCCGCCCTTCTACAACCCGAACTGTTGCAGATGGTGATCGATGTGTTTGTACATCGTCTCGCCCCATTCCTGGCCGGTCATCGATCCGAAGAAGGCGTGGGTTTCTTTGCCTGCCGCGTCGGGTCCGCGCTGGACGAATTTGGCGATGAGGTCGACGAGCTTCTGGCGTTCGGTGAAGAACTCGCGGTCGTCGGCGACGATAAATGATGGATCGGTGGGGCCGTTGCGGCTGAAGGGTTTCTCGCCGAGGATTGATTTTCGGAAGAACGGCATCAGGATCTTGCCGATCAGCTTCTGTTTCATCGGCCGGTCGCCTGTGCCGGTCTCCAGCGCTCGCGCGCAGTGCGTCACCATCTGCGCGGCGTTCATCTTTCCCCATTGCCGGGGAGTGTCCGCTTGCAACTTGTCGAGACGCTGCAGGAGCGAAGTGCGATCGGGTTGATCGAAGAGCGATTTCATCGGAGTCCTCCTGGTGTGCGAAGCTCGATTGTAAGTGCGTGGAGCGCGCGATAGCATCCCGCCACTCGAACGTCCGGATCGTGTGGAGGTCAATTTTGAAGCGTGCTCTGATCGCAATCGCTGTCTTCGTCATTGCAAACGTCGCCATCGCCGACGATCTGTCGGACATCAAGCGCGAGGTCGCCAAACGTCACGACGAAGCCGTCAAGCGATTGCAGGATTGGATCGCGCTGCCGTCGATTGCCGCCGAGGATCGCAACTTTCCGGCGGGAGCGGAGTACATGGCGCGGCTCGCGCGCGAGGCGGGCTTCCAACAGGTCGCCGTGCTGACGACCGACGGCAAGCCTGGCGTTTTCGCCACGCTCGACGCCGGCGCGCCGAAGACGGTCGGCCTCTACTTCATGTACGACGTCAAGCAGTTCGATCCTGCCGAGTGGACATCGCCGCCGCTCGAAGCGCGCATCGTCGACAAGCCGAACGTCGGCAAGGTCATCGTAGGACGCGGCGCCGTCAATCAGAAGGGACCGGAGTCTGCATTCCTGGCCGCGCTGCACGCGATTCGCGGCGCCGGCAAAAAGATGCCGGTGAACCTGGTCATGGTCGCGGAAGGGGAGGAGGAGATTGGCTCTCCGCACATCGGCCAGCTCGTTCATCGCCCTGAGGTTGAAGCGGCGTTGCGCAAATGCAGCGGCGTGTTCATGCCTGCCGCCTCGCAGGATCTCGACGGCATCGTAACCGTCAGCCTCGGCGCAAAGGGTATCGTCGAGTTGGAACTCGTATCGAGCGGCGAGAAGTGGGGACGCGGTCCGGCCAAAGACATCCACTCATCGTTGAAGGCAATGGTGGACAGTCCTGCGTGGCATCTGGTGAAAGCGCTCGACACGCTCGTCTCCGCGGACGGCAACACGATCGCCATCGACAATTACCCGACGCCGCGTCCTCTCAATGCGGACGAGAAGGCGATGATCGCCGCCGCCTCAGCGCGCCGCAGTGAAGCGCAATCGAAGAAGTCCCTCGGCGTGCAGCACTGGATCGACGATCTCCCGTGGCAGCAGGCCAACGAGCGCCTGGAGTCGCAGCCGACGGTCAACATCGAAGGCCTCGTCGGCGGCTACACAGGCCCGGGCGGCAAGACCATCCTCGCGCATCGCGCCGTCGCGAAGATCGACATGCGCCTCGTGCCCGACATGAAGAAGGACGACGCGGTGGCCGCACTCAAAGCGCACCTCGCCAAACGCGGATTCGGCGACATCGAAGTAAACGTCACCGGCGGCTACGACCCGACCGGCACCGCCGCCACGGCGCCGCTGATCCAGTCGCAGGTTGCCGTGTTGAAGCGCGCCGGAATTGATCCCGTCCTGTGGCCGCGCAACGCCGGCTCGTATCCAGGCTACGTCTTCACCAATCCGCCGCTGAGCCTCGCCGCCGGCCACTTCGGACTCGGCCACGGCAGCGGCGCGCACGCGCCGGACGAGTACTACGTGATCGAGTCCGCGACCCCGAAGGTGCAAGGCCTCGACGGCGCGGTGATGTCGTTCGTGGAGTATTTGTACGAGTTGGGCAGGTAGATCGTCGGAATTCTGGAACCGCTACTTCCATTTTGAGTCTCAAAATGGAAGTAGTGCGTCGATTTTTCCCATTTCCCTCGGGAAGTGCCTTCGTTTTTGGCCCTCGGGGTTCAGGTAAATCCACTTGGCTTCGCCATTCCCTTCCCGACGCCCTATGGCTGAATCTCCTTCAGCCGGGGACGTATCGAGAGATGAGCGCCCGTCCGGAACGGTTGCGGCAACTCGTAGAAGGATCGACCCAACGCGACATTGTTGTCGACGAGATCCAGCGTGTTCCCGAGTTGCTCAACGTCGTTCACGATCTGATGGAGTCCGGCGAGAAGCGGCGTTTTCTGCTGACAGGATCGAGCGCGCGCAAGCTTCGAAGAGGTGGCGTCGACCTGCTCGCGGGTCGGGCTGTGAACCTCACCATGCATCCGTTCATGGCGGCCGAGGTGCCTACGTTCGACCTCGACCGTGCGTTGGATATCGGCATGCTGCCGCTAGTCGTCGGTTCGCCGGACCCAACCGCCACCCTTCACGCATATGCGACGCTCTACCTCGATGAAGAGGTCAAACTCGAAGGGTGGGCGAGAGACATCGGCCGGTTCGCGCGCTTCCTGGAGACGGTCACGTTTTCGCACGGTGCGGTGCTTAACGTGGCGAACGTGGCCCGTGAAGCGCAGACGGAGCGAAACACGATCGTCGGTTACATCGAAGTTCTCGAAGATCTTCTGCTCGCGTTTCGCCTGCCTGTGTTTACGCGCCGCGCGAAGCGGGAGACAACGCAGCAACCAAAGTTTTATCTCTTCGACGCCGGTGTGTTCCGGTCATTGCGGCCGCGCGGACCGCTCGACCGTCCCTCCGAAATCGCAGGAGCGGCTCTCGAAGGACTCGTCGCACAACATCTGCGGGCTTGGATCGCGTATTCGCCCGGCGACACGAAGCTCTTCTTCTGGCGAACTCGTTCCGGCGTCGAAGTCGACTTCGTCGTCTACGGGGATCTGGGGTTCATGGCGATCGAAGTTCAGAACGCGCCGATCGTGCGTTCGAACGACCTACGTCCGCTGCGCACATTCATTTCAGACTATCCAGAGGCGAAACCGTTGCTGCTGTATCGGGGGAGTGAGGAACTGATGATCGATGGGGTCCGATGTGTGCCCGTCGACCGCTTTCTGCGCGGTCTCACGCCGGAAGCCAAGACACCTTCGTCGTCAGGATAAACTTCGATCGATGCCCGATCTCTCCGTAGTCTTCCCGGTTTACAACGAGGAAGAGAACATCCCCATCCTTCTCGACGAGATCGCGAAGGCGTTGGACGGCAAGTGGCGGTACGAGATCGTGGCTGTCGACGACGGTTCGACCGATCGAAGCCTGGAAGTGTTGCGCGCGGGCAGGGCGAAGCATCCGATGCTGCGCGTGCTGACGTTCGAGAAAAACAGCGGACAGACCGCGGCGCTCGATGCGGCGTGGCGGGCGGCGCGCGGAACGTTCGTCGTTTCGCTCGACGCCGATCTTCAGAACGATCCCGCCGACATTCCGGCCATGATGCGTACGCTCGAAGAGCAGAAGGCCGACATGGTCATCGGCGTGCGCGTCAACCGCCATGACACGTGGTCGCGTCGGATGCAGTCGAAGATCGGCAACGGCGTACGCAACTGGATCACCAACGATCACATTACCGACACTGGCTGTTCGTTGAAGCTGGTGAAGCGCGAGGCGATCGACCGAATTCGTTTGTACACGGGCATGCATCGCTTTCTGCCGACGCTGGTGCGGATGCATGGCTACAGCGTCGTCGAGATGCCGGTGAATCACCGTCCGCGGCAGTTCGGCGTGTCGAAGTACGGCGCCATGAATCGCGCTTTTCGCGGGCTGGCGGATTGCGTGGCAGTGCGGTGGATGTCGAAGCGGGTGCTGACGTATCGGGTAAACGAAGTCGATTGATCCCATCCTGACGGCTCGCTTCGCGACTCGCAGGATAGACTTTCGCGCGAGAACCTCATGCATCCCTACGATCCCCGCACCTGGCACTGGGACCTTCTCGCCGCGTTCGGCTTCGTCGCGCAGGCGCTCTTCGCGGCGCGTTTCCTCGTGCAATGGATCGCCTCGGAACGTCGCAAGGTCAGCCATGTGCCGGTGACTTTCTGGTACCTGTCGCTCGTCGGCGGCATCCTCATGACCGTCTACGGCGTCTTCCGCCGCGATCCCGTCATCATCCTCGGCCAAGCTCCGGCATTGATCGTGTACATCCGCAACCTGATGCTGATCCGCAGCTCGCGGCCGCAGGTGTGACGATGTTCGAATTGAACGAAACGCAACGTAAGACCCTCCTGCGCATTGCCCGGCAATCGATCGCGGCGGTGCTCGACGGCGGTTCCCCCGATTGGAAGGCCGAGGGTTTCGACGAAACGCTGCGGCAGCCGGCAGGCGCGTTCGTGACGTTGACTCGCGACGGCGATCTGCGCGGGTGCATCGGTTCCATCCGCGCCGTCGAGCCGCTCTACAAAGCCGTCGCTTCGAGCGCCGTCTCCGCCGCGTTTCGCGATCCTCGCTTCCCGCCGCTCGCACCCGGAGAGCTCGAACATCTCAAGCTTGAAATCTCGGTCATGGGACCGATCGAACGCGTCACGAACATCGAGGAGATCGTCGTCGGACGCGACGGACTGATCATCAGCCGCAGACATTACGCGGGCCTGCTGCTGCCGCAAGTCGCGACCGAGTACGGATGGGACCGGCAGACCTTTCTGGAGCAGACCTGCCGCAAAGCCGGACTCCCGCCGGACGCGTGGCTAGCTCAGGACTGCCGGATCGAAAAGTTTTCAGCGTTCGTATTCGGCGAGTAAGTTCCTGCCACCCAACAACTTGACCTGCGATCGGCAAGGAGATGCTTGTCCAACCACGGCAATAACCTCCTGGGAAAGGGGGTTCACGACCGCGTCGAAACCAATCTTATTCGTATCGAAAATAACTAGGGGAGGCCGATGCCCACGAAAAAGCGCTCGCTGAGGAATTCGCTGTCGATGCGTTCCGCGAAAGCGCGCCGCAAGGCGCAGTCGCACCGCACGCTTCGTTGGATCGGCGGCCGGGCCGCGGCCACGCTCCTCGTCGGCGCGGCGCTGTCCGTCGGCGGCGTTACCGAGGCCTTCCAGGGCGTCCACTTTCTCGTGTTGAAGGACCTCGATACGGTAAAAGTCCTTCAGCAGCAAGGCACGCATTCGAAAGTCGTCGCGAAGCTCGGGGATGATTTCGCCGGCAACTCTCTTTTCAAGCTTTCCCGTACGCTGCCCGACAGCCTCGTCACGCAGCGCATCCGCCTGTTTGACGAGGCCTGGATTCCGGAAGCGCCCGCGGCCACTGAAGAAACGGCGAACGTGCAGCCGAACGACGTTTTTCATCGCGAGATGCAGCGGATCAACGTCGCCATCCGCAAGCAGTTCTTCGCGAACGCCGTCCCGTTCGGCGACATCATCCACGCCAAGGCGCAGAAGTACGACGTCGATCCCGCTCTGGTCGCGGCGGTGGTCGAAACGGAGTCGCGCTTCCGGACGAACGCGCGCTCGCAGGTCGGCGCCCGCGGGCTCATGCAACTGATGCCGAAGACCGGACGCTGGCTAGGCGCGAGCAATCTCTACAACGCCGACCAGAACGTCGACGCCGGCGCCAAGTATCTGAAGTATCTGAACCGCCGTTTCGACGGCAACCTCACCAAGACCATCGCCGCTTACAACGCCGGCGAAGGCAACGTCCGCCGCTACAACGGCGTGCCGCCGTTCCGCGAGACGCGCTCGTACGTGAAGAAGGTCATGTCGCGTTACGAGAAGCGGAAGCAGGAGCTGAAGAAGTTCGACGACCAGCACGGCGCCGCGCTGGCGGGCGACGACGCGGTCCTGACGCTGCGGTAGCGCCGGGGGGCAAGCCCGTGCGCGCTATGCGACTTCGCCCTCGCTGTTCGGGATGCGGAACGATTGCTTGTAGATGTCGATGATCGACATCAGCAGCGAGAAGACCAGCGGGCCGACTACGAGGCCGACGAAACCGAAGGCTTCCATCCCGCCGAGGACGGAGACGAGGAGGGGGATGGCGGGGAGTTGCATTTTTCCCTTCATCGCCCACGGCCGCACCACGTGCTCGATGATCGGGACGACGATCACGCCCCAGATCGTCAGGAAGATGACGCCGAAGTAACTGCGCTCGCCCATCGTCGCGGTGATGTAGAGCCAGAGCGCCGCGGGAATCCAGACGGCCGCGGAGCCGACGATCGGCAGCAGCGACAACACCGTGGCCACCGCGCCCCAGAGGATCGCGCCCGGCACTCCGGCGATGGCCAGTCCGATGCCGATGAAAATCCCCTGCGTCAGTGACGTGATGACCTGCCCGCGAAATGTGGCGTCGACGACCGCTTTGAAGTTCTCGGCGAATTGGTGGTTGTAGCGCGCCGGCAGCGGCGAGAGCGCTGCACCTTCGGCCACGATCGTCTCGCCCTCGACGTAGAAGAAATATGCCGACAGGAGCACGAGAAAGAGCGCGATCACCACACCGGCGATGCCGCCGATGAGTCCCGCGCCGTGCTCCGCGATAAACGTCGGAGCCTTCTGCACGATGGGCATGATGACGTGCGCAGGATTGATCGCGGCCGGATCGAAATTTGGAGCGATGCGCTGCAGCCAGGGCATGCGGTTGCTGATATCGAGCCGCTGCAACGCGCGCGTTGCGTCGCCCGACTGGAGATGCTTCACGAGCACGTTGGCCTCTTGCACCAGGAGGATCGTGATCAGCAGCGCCGGCAGCAGAATGATGAACGTGATCAGGAACAGCATCACTGCCGCGGCGCGATTGGCGCGGCCATGCATGCGAGCGCGCACGCGCTGAAAAACGGAAAACGTCACCGTGACCAGTACCGCGCCGAGCATGATCGGCGCGAGGAATGGGTCGAGAATGATGAAGGTCGCGTAGAGGACGACGAGCGCGATCAGCGCGAAGAAGATGATGCCCGCGAGGTGCCACTCGTGCTGCTGTCGCGCCTCGTCGGCGTCCGGCGTGATGTCCGGCATTCGCTACACCGCGATGATTCCGCGCCGAGCCGCTTCGACCACGGCCTCGGTACGCGTGGCGGCTCCCAGCTTGCCGAGGATCCCGTTCACGTGGAACTTGATGGTGTGGTCGGTGACGCCGAGGCGCTGGGCAATTTCTTTGTTCGTGAGGCCGGAGGCGAGGAGGCGCAGCACTTCACGTTCACGCGCCGTCAGCGGCTCGATCATCTCGACCTCGGCGCGCGTCTGCCGCAGCAGATGATCGGCGAACGCGTCATCGATGACGATTTCGGACTCGGCCACCGCGTGCAGCGCCGCATGCATCCGCCGCGGCGCAGCAGTCCGCGCGAGCACGCCGCGCGCGCCGGACGCCAGCGCATCCGCCGCGGATGCGGCGTCGACGACGAGCACCAGAGCGGGTACGTCCACATCGGGCAGCGTGCCATCGCAGAGCATCACGTCGGCGTTGACGAGGCGCAGCCGTGTCGGATCGGCTTCGGTCAGATCGAGGTCGTCGAATGCGCCGAGAATCGTGCGCAGTCCGGAGCGCACCAGCGGCGCGCTGCTGACGACGACGACCCGCAACGCGTCCGATGCCTGGCTCGCAACAGCGTTCGACGTGAATGCGAAATGCGCGCGCATGAAGCAACAATACCGCAAACGAGCTGTCGTATCATCCGCCGGCCTTGAACATTCGCGAAACCAGCCTGCCCGGCGTCCTGCTCATCGAACCGAAAGTCTTCGGCGATGACCGCGGCTTTTTCATGGAGACGTATCGCGTTGACGCGTTTCGCGACATCGGAATAGGCGACGCCTTCGTGCAGGATAACCACTCCCGATCCGCCCGCGGGGTCCTGCGCGGCCTGCACTACCAGGAGCCGAACGCGCAGGGAAAACTGGTGCGCTGCACGCGCGGAGCGATCTTCGACGTCGCGGTCGACATCCGCCGCGGTTCGCCCTCGTTCGGCCGCTGGTTCGGCCTCGAACTGAGCGATGCGAACAAACTCATGCTCTGGATTCCCCCCGGCTTCGCCCACGGCTTCTGCGCGCTGGAAAACGACACCGATCTCGTCTACAAATGCACGAGTCTTTACGACTCGGACTCGGACCGGTCGATCCTCTGGAATGACCCCGATATCGGCATCGCCTGGCCGATTCGAGAGCCGGTTCTGTCGGGCAAGGATGCGGACGCGCCGCGGCTGGCGGAAGCGGTGACGCTGCCCGCATACGCCTAAAGTAGCCATCCGTCACCCAATCGCCACACCTTCGCCCGTAAGCGACAAGACTCTTGGCCAGTCTCTTGTAGGTTGCCCGTAACCGGGCACGGCAGAGAGAGCTGGTAAGGAGATCGTGATGTGCGGGAAAGAGAATCGCCGGTGGTTCGCAATCGCCGGTGCTCTGCTGCTTTGTTTGGGGGCATTGCCGTCCGGTGGGTTGCAGAAAATCGAGCGGCCGACCAACATCATCCGGCGCAGGCTGGCCCGCGGACCGGAGAATGACTGGACTCGCTACTGCGCGTCGAACTCGATGAATGGAGTCGCGGTCGGCGAACAGATCATTTCCACCGTCACCGCCCCAAACCTGCATCTCATTTGGTCGCAGACGCTGAAGGGTGCGATCGCGTCCGAACCGTCGGTCGCGCGCGGGAAAGTCTATGTCGGCGACTGGAGCGGGCATGAATCGGCGCTCGATGCCGGGACCGGTGACGTCATCGCCTCCATCGATCTGGGGCAGACTTCGAGCGATCGTTGCAATCCCCCGACGCTCGGTGTCACGTCGTCGCCGGCCGTCATCGACAACGTGATTTATCTGGCGGGCGGCGATGACGCCTTCTACGCGCTCCGGGCTGATGACCTCAGCGTGATCTGGCGGAAGTCGCTCGGCGACAACTCCGTCAACGGCGGCTACTACGGCTGGTGCTCGCCCGCGGCGGCCGGCGGACGAATCATCCAGGGCATCGCCAGCAATTGCGACAACCCGTTTCCCCGCGGCGCCATCGTCGGGCTTGATCCCGCCACGGGCGTCGAGCTGACGTCCACCTACTTTGTCCCCGAGGATCGCGTCGGTGGGGGAGTGTGGACGTCGCCGGCGGTCGATACGGAAAACGGCAGCATCTTTGTCACCACCGGTTCCGCGCACGCGTGGGAAGACGGCGACTCCTTCTCCATCGTCCGGCTCAATCTCGATACATTCGCGATCGAGGATCGCTGGAAACTGCCCAACCAGTCCGGCGATTATTGGGACGGCGACTGGGGCTCCTCGCCGACACTCTTCACCGACGCGAACGGACGCCAACTCGTCGGCGCCGGTCAGAAGGACGGCGGCTACTACGTCTTCGACCGCAACGATCTGGCCGTCGGGCCGGTGTGGGTCGCCGCGATCGCCATCATGGGCGAGGTTCCGCAAGCTGGGCAAGGGACGCTTTCGACCGCGGCCTTCGACGGCAAGCGGCTCTACGTCGGCGGCGGAAGGCCGCGCGACAACGACGACACTTCTGTCGTTGGTGCTGTCACCGCGCTCGATCCGACCACCGGCAAACGCCTCTGGCTGCACACCTTTGGAGGGCCGGTCCTCGCTCCGGTCTCGTTCGCGAACGGCGTCGTGTTTGCGGTCGGAGGAACGACCGTAGTGGCGCTCGATTCGGCGACCGGTAACGTGCTCTGGTCGTTCGAGATGGATGCCCCCGGTTTCGGCGGCGTCGCCATCGCCCGGGGACGCGCGTTTGTGGGAGACCTGGCGGGGAACCTCTACGCGTTCGGAGTTCGCGCCGAATAATTAGCTCGACGAATCACAGAGCGTCCTCTACAATCGCCGCCGGCTCCAAACCAATTTCTCTATGGCCGGTGCGATCTTCGGGCTCGAGGCCCGTTTGTGTTCGTCTGCGCGTGTGCTCCGTGCACTCGCATCGACCCTGCTTCTCTTCACGATCGCTGAGCCGCTTTCCGCCGAGACGATCCACGAGCAGTCCATCGGTATCACCGTCACTGTCGAAGAGAACGGCCACTACGCGATTCGCACCGCCGATCCGAATTGGGTGTTCACCGGGACGCTGCCGGTAGCCGCATCGGGGCTGAAGACGCTCGCAGGTCATGACGGGATCGGCGACTTTGACGAGATCACCTTTACGTTCGGCGCGCGCGAAGGCTCGATCCGCACCTATCCGAATCGCGCCGCGGTTCTCTTCACCGATCGCTACACGACCGATACGGCGAATGCTGAGGGTTTCCCCAAACTCTCCGTGTCGCCCGAGGTTCCGGGGCGGTTGTCGTTCCGCGGAAAGTGGTCGCAATTTCAGTTCGATCTGTCGGGCACAGAAGGGCCGTGGGTGTATTTCGACGACGCGGGACGTTCGTTCCTGCTCTCTTCTGCTTCCGAGTTCATGGTCGCGAATCTGCACCTTACCGATGCGCACGAAATCGAGAGCCGTATCAACCCGCGCATCAAAGACATCCCCGGCGGCCTGACCCATCGCACGCTTCTCGTCGTCGCCAATGGCATCAATCGCGCGTTCGACGCCTGGGGACATGCGTTGACCGATCTGAACGGCAAAGTCCGTCCCGCCAATGACGCCGATCCAAGTCTGAAGTCACTCGGCTACTGGACCGACAACGGCGCCAGCTACTACTACAACTACGACGATTCTCTCGGATACACCGGCACACTCCTGGCGGTAAAGGACGAGTTCGCGAAGAAGGGCCTGGCGCTCGGCTACATGCAGATCGATAGCTGGTGGTATCCAAAAGGGGAGGATGGCCACTGGAACCACTTTCCACCGTGGAATCCGGAAGGAATCTACCGCTACGAGGCCCATCCGGACATCTTCCCCAAAGGCCTCGGCGGCTTTCAAAAAGACCTTGGCCTGCCGCTCATCACCCACGCGCGGTGGATCGATGCAAAGAGTCCCTACCGTCAGAAATACAAGATGTCAAACAACGTCATCGTCGATCCTGCCTACTGGACGATGGTCGGAACGCTCCTGCATGACTCGGGCGTCTTCGGCTATGAGCAGGATTGGATGGACGAATGGGCCACCGCCGATTACAACCTCGCTGATCAGAATGCGTTCGTCGACAACATGGACCGCATGAGCGACAAGTTCGGCCTCTCGATGCAGTACTGCATGGCCACCCCGCGCCATTTCCTGCAGAGCACGAAGTACGGCAAGCTGACCACTGTCCGCGTGAGCGAGGATGTCTTCACGCGCGACAAGTGGGACCAGTTCTTCTACAGCTCGCGCCTGGCCTCGGCGGTCGGCGTCTATCCGTTCACGGACGTCTTCGGCAGCCCTGAAAAAATCAGCACGCTCATCGCCACGCTATCCGCCGGCATCGTCGGCGTCGGCGACGGCCTCGGCGAAGTCAACGCCGAAAACCTGCTCTACGCCGTGAGGCCCGACGGCATCATCGTCAAGCCCGACGTCCCCGCCGTCCCGACGGACGAGAGCATCCTCAACGACGCGCACAACGCGGGGGAGCCGCTGGTTTCGTACACATACACGGATCACGGTCCGATGCGCGCGCTCTACATCTTCGCGCATCCGCGCACCGACGACCGCACGTTCACGTTCACGCCGGAGAAACTCGGACTCAGCGGCAAGGTCTACGTCTACAACTGGCTCTCCGGCCGCGGCCGCCGCATCAACGGCAACGAGCCGTGGACGCAAACCATCCACGGCGATCCGTCATACCTCGTCGCCGTTCCCGTCGGCGACTCCGGCATCGCCTTCGTCGGCGACACCGGCAAGTTCGTCCCGCTCGGAAAAAAACGGGTGAGCGAGCTAACCGACGATGGCGCGATCAACGCGACCATCGATTTCGCGCCGACCGAGGAGTCGACCACCGTGCATGGTTGGTCGCCGTCGGCGCCGGTTGTGGCGGCGATACGCGGAAGCGTGTCAGCGGTTACCTACGACAGCGATTCCGGCCGCTTCGACGTCGAAGTGTTCCCCGGAAGATCGGGATCCGCGCGGATACGCATCTCCAACACGATCCGCCGGCATCCGGCCAAGCCGCAGCGCCTGCAGGCCTTCTAAGGAGCTGATCTCGGGCGCCGGGGGCCAGTCCCAATCAGGGCTACCACTCCTGATACGACGGCACGCCGTGAGAGAATCCGCGCGTGCCGCGGCGGACCGTCTTTAGCGTTCTCGGCGCCTTCGCCGTAAGTCGAATCGCCATCGTCGTCCTGCTGATCATCGGCTCGCAGATCACGTTCGTCGCCAAGGACTACAAGACCGTGTGGCGCACCGAGGTGTCGCTGGTGGGCGGACGGGTGTGGCCGGAGATGCTGCGGATGATGATGATCGGCGACGCCTGGTTCTATCGCCAGATCGCCGCCACCGGATACGAGCTTCCGACAGGCGACGCGAAGCCGAAGAACACCTGGGCGTTCTTCCCGTGCTATCCACTTCTCCTCAAGATGTTGGGAGGAACGAGCGACCGCTGGTACTGGATCTTGTCCGTGGTCGTCTCGAACGGCGCGCTGCTCGGAGCGCTCTTCGCCGTTGCCGCCGCCGGCCGCGCGATGGGTGCCTCGGACGACGACGTCGAACGCGCGGTCTGGTACATCTCGCTCTTTCCAACGAGCTACTTCTTCTCACTTCCGATGACGGAGTCGCTCTTCCTGTTGCTGTCCGCCGGAGCGTTCCTCGCCGCCATTCGACAGCGGTGGCCTGTCGCCGGCATCCTCGGCGGTCTCGCCGCGGCGACGCGCGTGATCGGAATCTGCCTCCTGCCCGCGCTCCTGCTGCTGCCGTTGCAACGACGACAGCGTATTTCGACGCAGCAGTTGTGGCTCTTCGCGATTCCTCTGGGAGTGCTCGCGTTCGTCGCCTACCTCTACATCCACACCGGCGATCCGCTGGCGTTCGTTCACGCGCAGACGTTGTGGGGCCGCTCATCGGCGCCGCGATTTGCAATGTCCTTTCCGGGCAGCGGCCTCGCGGTGAGCAAGCCATGGAACTTCGTCGCCCTTAACGCCGTCGCAGCAGTGTTGATGATCGCGGCCGGCGTCTGGTTCCTTATCCGCCGGCAGTGGTCGTACGCCGCGTACACGTTGATGTCCGCCCTCGTGCCGGTGAGCTCCGGTTCGCTCCAGTCGATGGCCCGCTACGCCCTCGTCGACTTCCCGCTGTTCTACTTCCTCGCCGCCGTCGGACGCACGCCCCCGCGCGACCGCACCATCACCGCCACCTTCGTCATCCTCCTCGGCTGGCTCGTCGCCCTCTTCACGCTTCGAGTCGACTTCGCGCTCGCCTGATCTTGACACCCCGCGGATGCGCCCGTAGGATGCGCCGTCCTCGGGAATGCCACCTGCACACCACAGGTTAGCGAGCGAGTTCCGACCGCGGGGTCGTAGTTCAGTTGGTTAGAACGCCGGCCTGTCACACAATCGAGCGCGCCCCCTGCTCGGAATCCTCCCCCCACCGTAACCCAAACAAGTGACGCGACTTCGGCGCGAAGCGTGCGGCGCGTAGCCTCATAACGAAAATTGGAGTTCACAAGGTTCGTCACAAGGTCGGGTTTTTTTGAGGCCGCGAGAAGCACTGAATAACACATCAAAACGCGATTGTTCCACGCGAATGCGGCCAATGTTTCACGGCACGTGAAGCGCGCGCAGCGCGCTTGATTCAGCGCAGAGACGCAACGCAGCGGCGAGCGCGCGGGCGCGGCATGCACGCACAGCGGCTCGGTGTGGCGCGCGATCGACGGCGATGCTGGCGCAGCGCCTATGCAGCGGGACGCGACCAGCGCGAAGCGAGCGGCGCGCGGATGCGTGCGAGCACCTGCCGGCGAGCGATGCTCACTCAGCGGCGCGAGGCGAAGCGCGTCAGGCGGCGACGGAGGAACCTGCACGTTCGGCTGGCCCCTGCTCCTCGCAGAGCGGCGGGAGATCAGGCGCGAACACGTCGGCGTCGGGGATTTGCCAACCGTCGATGATCTCCTGCATCGCGTCGTCGTCGAGGTTGAAGTAATGGCGGTTGACGGTGGCGAGGCTCGTATCGCCCATCATGCGGACGACTCTTAGAAGGTGGTGTCCGTCGCGCCCAAGTTTCGCGACATCGGATGCTCCGGTATGCCGGAAGTTGAGGAACTTTGCCTTCTTTCCTTTCAGCTTGTAGCCGAGGATTTGGCCGGCGATGTCGAGCAGGCGTTTCCACTGCTTGCGAAGGTCAACGTATGGCTTCCCTGTCTCGGGGTTGACGTGGATCGGGCCGGAGGGATTCGCGGGGCGAATGGAGAGCAGGTACAGCACGAGCTCGCGCGCGAGACAGCCGCGCGCCTTGATCCCTTTGTTGACGTTCTTGTGGCGGTTCAGTTTGAACGTGCCGCGCACCGTCGCGGGGTCCAGCGTGATCTCTTCCCAATCGAGGTGCCGGTTATTCGTCGGGCGCATCATCGTGTAATAGGCGATGAGACACAGGCCGCGAAGCGGAACGAACGACGGCGACCGAAGGCCGCGATTCTTCTTCTCCTGGGCGACCTTCTCATTCCATGCGCGCTGCTCCTTCTCGTAGCGTGACAGAGCAGGCCCCATGATCACGGAGAGTTCCTTCGGCGTCCACGGCTCGGGCTCCTCATCGCGAACGACTTGCGGCACGCGCACGCCTTCCAGCTTGTGAGAGACGATGACGCGAACGGCCTTCGCGTGGTTCAGCATGGCGAGCAGCATCGATGCGTAGTGACGACGTGTCTCGGCGTGCAGGTGTGCGACTTCGGCCAGCAACTCCTGATAGATCGCGAAGTCAACCGCCGCGGTGTCGCGCTCGGAGCCGATGAAAGCCTCGAGGTTGTCAATCAGCGACTTCGCGTGCTTGTAATCCTTGCCTTCGCGGATCATGTAATCGCGGTAAGCATCGACGACGGCACCGAAGCGGATGGCAGTCTGGCGAGCGTGCCGCTCGGCGTCCGCGCGCTGAACCGCGATGACTAGGCGCTGCTCTTCGTCGCGTTTGAGCAGCTGCGCATCGACGCGCGATGCCTTGCGGTCGGCTGGATGCGGCGAGACGCGGCGCAGGCGGATGTCGAGCGGCGCGGCCCAAACGTCGGCGATCGGCTTCCCTGTGCGCTCAGCTTCGCGAGGCCGGTGCGTTGGACAACTGCTGCAGACGCAGAACGGCGGATGCGTGATCCACGGCACGATTTGAAAGCGGCCCTTGCGACCAGAAACGAAATCGGGATCTTCCCTAAATGGCATGCCCGCTCCCCTACCCGACAGACACGCGCGAGCGCCCTGCGACGCGGACTGCGGCGACCGGCCGGGAACACGTGAAAGCGACGACAGCCCGGAAAGAAGCGATGACCTGTGATTGGCGCGTGTTCATGAATCGCTGTCAAGTGGAAATTATAGGTTCTCACTTGTGTAAAGTCAACCATTACACTACTGTGATACACGCACGCGTGAGGATGGAGCGGAAGGGTGCGGCGCAAAAGCGGGGGGATACTCCGGCCGATGGCAACGCGGAGTCCGAGGGGCAAGCGAAAGACATTTGCCGAGGAGTTCGGCGAGCGGTTGAAAGCCGCGCGCGAGCGGCGCGAGCTCACGCAAGAGGCAGTCGCAGAGGCGGCGGAGATGCAGGCCTCGCGGCTTTCGGAGTACGAGAGCGGCCGGCTCGTGCCGCAACTGGAACGAGCGGCGAAGCTCGCGGCGGCGCTCGGCGTTTCACTCGACGAATTGGTGGGACTGCGCGAAGGCGGTGCGCCCGGCGAGGTCCGCGATGGACGATTGCGCGCAAGCATGCTTGCGCTCGACGCGACGGGGCGCGAGGGATACATCGACGCTACGAGCATGGTGGCCGAGGCGTTCGTCGTCATGGCGAGTCACGACGAAATCGAAGCGCGAAGGAAGCACCGGCCGAAGGGTTCCCCCGGTCGGGCGGGCGGATCGTGATCGGCGACTAACGGCCAGACCGAGCAGCCGACGCATGGCTGCACTTCTCTGCGCGACAGCGGCAGGCGTCAAGCCGGCCCGGGTGGTGGAGGGCTTGACGCCTGCCGCTGTCGCGCTATCACGTTGAATGCGTCGGCTGATTGGTCGCCCGCGCAAGCGCCGGGGTCGGGCGGCGGGGATGCGATGCTCCAGAGGCCGGAGCACGTCGCGCTCCGTCGGCCGTCGCTACACATTTTGATTCGTGTCGTCCGTCGCCGTTGTCAAGTCGGTGTGGCGGGGGCGACTTGACAACGGCGGCGGACGGCACGACGTTCTCGCGCGATGGCCGACGGTCGTGTTCAGGCGAAAAAGTTGATTGGTTGTCTTCGCGGAACCGAGCCTGCGTGGTCGTCAGGTGCAACGAAAAAAGCCGCTCGTGGCGGCGGCGCGGAAAGCTTATTTTGGCGGGGCCGACGGGACTCGAACCCGCGACCTCTGGCGTGACAGGCCAGCGTTCTAACCGACTGAACTACGACCCCGCGTGAGGACTTTTGACAACCTCCGGGTGGTGGGCTGCATTCCCGAAGAGGAAGCGAATCCTAAGGCGCGCCAGCGTGGTAGTCAATGGTGAGAAGTTGATTTGCGGCTAGTGGGAAGTCGCGCGTTTCGCGACGGCCGTAGCGAATAGTTGATCGCGGAGCTCGTCCGATGGGATCCACGTCTGTTCGATTTCGTTGCGGCGTGCTGCGAATCGTGCGCGAGCGTCGATGACGGGAGTCGGTTCATCGATCTTCGGAATGGTCCACGCTTCGATCGTTCTCTCGGATGCCTCGTCCCACTCGGTCGAGTCGAAGAGACCGTCGCTGTCGAAGGTGATGAAGTTGAATTGAGCACGCGCGACGGCGACAGCGCGTCGACCGTCGAGTGCCACGTAGATTGTGGCGAGCTTCACGCGCTGGCCGCGCAGTTCGGGGAATGGCGTAGGCTTCTTCTGCATGAGGATGTCGTAGAAGGTTGCGCGCGCAAGACGATGGATCGTGCCGTCGTCCGCGATGAGGTAGTAACGCGGCGCCGTGCGCATCGCTCAATTTTACCTCGGCGTTTGCCGATGCTCACTCATCGCCGAGAGAGAGTGCGAGCACGATTGGTTTCGGATGTCGTCGTGCGCGAAGCGCAGCGCGCCCGGAGACGCGTGCTTCCGTTGGGGGGCCGGCGCGGCGGTTGCCCGCGAGGAACGCGCGTGCACGATACGGAAACCCGCTGCAAGCGCCGTGACGGCCCATGGGCGGTGGAAACGAGCAGACGCGCGGAGCAAACCCACAGGCGATGGGAGGGTGGGAAGTGGCGGCGCTGTTTTTGCGGCTTTGATGCGCCGGTTTCGTCAACCCGCTCTGCAAAAACAGTGACGCCACGAGGGGGCGCGCGATCTACACCTGGTGGATACCGCCGAGGGCGTGCGAGGTGCGCGAGGCGTGCGACGGAGCGATGCAGCAGCGTGAAGGGCGGGCCGTGGGTGGAACAAAAAAAAGACGCGAGCAACTGAAGCAGGAATCCGATCGGAACGCACCACAACAGCATGGAACTAATGGTTCAATGGCGAGCGGCTCTCCTGCGAGGGAACGACACGAAAGCTGTAGTGGCCGTGCTTCCGCCGATGCCGGTTGCCGTCAATGTGTAGACCGTTGACCCCTTGGGTGAGACCGTGACTGTGCCGCCGACCGGAACTGCACCGACGCCATTGTCGATGGTTGCTGATGCCGCGTTCATCGATGACCACGATAAGACCCACGCCCCTACGATGAGCGTGGACGGAGCTACGGTGAAGTCGGTGATGCACGGCGGCGGGAAACCGCTCGACGTGCGCGTTACCGAGAAGACGAGGCTCTCGCCCGCGTTTCGAGTGATCTCTCCGTTGATCGTGTTGCCGGAAACAGTCGCGGTGACGTCATGCCCTTTCCAATCCGGGTCGGTGAGCGTTGCGACCATCTTCTCTCCGTCAGTTAGTCCTGCAAGCGCGCTTACCCTAGGTTGAGTCGTGACCCTGCAATTGGCCCCGTCAACCGTGTCAGTCAAACCACCGGTCACAGCAAAACACGCTGTGACCATACTGCCCGCCTGCAGTAGAGTCATCGACACCTCGCCGGAGTAAGTGAATGGCGGAGGTTTGCCGCACAAGAAAAGCGTGTTCGTGAACGTCCCGTCATAAGTCCCGCTCAAGATGGAGATGGGCTGCAAGGAGCTTGTGCGCGATAGCGAACCGGCGTTTGTTACACCTTCGTCTCCGGCAACCGACAGGGCGAAAGTCATTGACGAGCCAGCGACCGAAAGAGATACCTGCCCCGGGGCGCTTTGTTGGTCCGTTTTGAAGGCAACGGTAAGCGTCGAACCCGCGATAGTTCCGCTGATGGGAATTACAAATGGTGCAAAACCGGTCAACTTGCAGTCTCTGTCGTATTGCGGGACGTTTACTGATACAGCGCCGCTCACACTAATGCCGGCGTGGAAGAGCTCGGCCATCACTGATATGCCGTCCTCGTGAACTGTAACGCCGTTGCGACAGATCTTTGTACCGCTCGTCGTGCCGTTCCAAGTCCCCGTGAAATCGACGTTCTGCGCGGCTGCACGCGATGCGAAAAGAAGAACGCAACAGCATAGAAGCGAAGCACGCCCGGCGGACATGAGGGACCTCTTTCTGTTCGAGGGTTTGGTATCAGGAGTATGGAGCGTAGCGAGAGCGTGTCAAGCGGCCCGCGTGTGAGGGTGGCGGGCAGAACTTTGCGCTGAGTTTGCGGCAGCGCCCGTGAGCGCGCTGAACGGGCGGAACCTCCGAGTTGCGCAGTGGCGAGACGCGAGCGCGCATTAAGTGAAACTGCGATGCGAATGGCGGCTGTGGTGAGAAAAAAGCGAAGCGTGAGCTATCGAAGCGACGGGGCGGGCGGCGGCGGTGGGAAGCCGCGCCGCCGGCGCGCGGGGCCGCGGAGCCGATGTGCGGCCGACGAGAGGGCCGGAGGCGGATGTGCGGTGGCCGGCCCTCTCGTCGGACGCACATGGGCGGAGCGGCGGGAGGGCGGAGGCGCCGTGCCGCGGAGCGCACCTTCGGCGGCGTGGGGGCGCGGGCGGTGGCGCGGCCGAAGGTGCGCGGAGCGGCGGCGCGCGAGCCGAAGGCGAGCGCGCGCGGCGCGGCGAGGGGGAAACGTGAAGCGCCGATGCGTGTGGCAAAGACGGCGAGGCGCACCGCGACCAACGGGAGCGGTGCGCCGGTCATCCCGCTTGCGGCGCTAGGGAGACAGTTTGCTGCGCTCTCGGCAGAGCAGTAGGCCAACTGATGACGGAACCCCCGCGAGGTTGGGGCGCGGCGGCGCGAGCCGCGCCCCAACGAGCGGGGCGGGGGCCTGGGTGGGAGCCGCGGCGCAGTGCGCTGCGAAGCTGCGCACTGCGAGCAGCGCGCGGCGGACGCGCGGGCGGTGGGATGGGGGGCGCGCCGCCTGCGCTGCGCCCGCGGCGAGGGGGAAACGTGAAGCCGCGCAGCAGTTGCGGAGCGACGCAGCGCGCGGCGCAAAAGGGTTGGGCGGTGGACGGTGCGGGCGACGAGAAGCGTATGCGCCTAAGACTCGATTAGGCTGCGTGGCCCGCTTAAAAGTGATTCGCAGGGGGAAGCAGCAGCACGCGATGCCCGAGCGCGTGGAAACGCGCGGAGCCACGAAGCGGCGGGCCACGACAGCCTCAGTCGCGTCTTAGGCGCTGCCACAGGCGAGACACGTGCGGACGAAAGGGTTGCGGGGTGGAAAACGCGAACTTGGGAGACAGAGCCCCGCGGGCGGGTGGAGCGGCGCGGCGCGACAGTTGCCGCGCGCACGAACGCATTCCTTTTCGCGCGCGCCTGCAACTGGCGTGACGCGCCGCGGGGCGGGCGGGGCGGCCACTCGCGAGGAACCGGCGAGCCCGCGGGGACGGGTGGCGGGCAGCAAAAGTAATGTCATTCCTTTGAGGTCCCCCGGGGCGCGGGCGCGACGTTTGCCCGAGCGACACGTGGGGCACCACTACACACGCCCGCTGCAAACGGCGTGACCGCGCATGGGAGGGGGAAACGTGCAGGCGGAAGCGAAGGAACCGAACGACGCGGGCGGGCGTGCAGCCGCGGCGCTGTTTTTGCGGCTGGGCCGCGCCGTGATGTTCGCTCCGCTGTGCAAAAACAGTGACGCGGCGTGGGGGCGCGTGCTACCACCAGTAGAGCGCGCGCACATAGACGCCAGAGATTCGTGCGATGCGCGCGACGGCGCCGGCGTGTTCAAGCGCTGCAGCCGAAACCGCGATGAGCGGCACGACGGAGCGAGCAGTTGCGTGATGGGTGGGCTGTGGACGGAACATATAAAAAGCATGAGAAGCCACTATGAAGGTGACTGCGGGACGAGCGACCGTGCACCGTCGTGACTTAAAAGCGATGGGAGCTTAATCGCGTGCTCCCTCGCGTCGAACCGATCCTCCCGCAGCTGGTGAAGCAACTGCCTCGTGGTCCGCAGTGGGTGTACGAGTTGAAGTTCGATGGATTCCGCGGAACGTTGTATGTCGAGGGATCCCGCGGCCGCTTCTTGTCGAAGGCGATGAAGCCGCTGCGTCGCTTCGATTAACTCGCGAACGCGATCGCCGGCGAGCTCGCAGCCCGCGACGCAATCGTGGATGGTGAATCGTCGTCCTGGCGGAAGGTGTGCCGCAGTTCAATGCGCTGATGATGAATCGGGGAATCGCAAGCTACGTCGCGTTCGATCTGATGCGGCTCGATGGGCGTGATCTTCGGCAGTCGCCGCTGTGGCGTCGCAAGCGATCGCTTCGGAAGCTGGTGGATGGAACGAGCGTGGGATACGTGGAGCATGGTGATGATCCGCGGCTCCTCGAGGCGTTGTACGGATGGACCTAGAGGGAGTTGTCGCGAAGAGGCGCGGCGATCCCTATTCGCGCGAGACGCAGTGGTTGAAGGTGAAGCACGAGGGGTATTCACAGAAGGAAGGGCGGGCGGAACTTTTCCATCGTCGGCGCGCGTGATATCGACGGCGGGATGGGCGGTGGCGTAACGGACATTAGTCGCGACACCCTCCCCTACGCGCGCGGGCGGGAGCCGCGGCGCGACCGTTGCGGCGCGAGTCGGCGAGCGACAGCGAGCCGCGAGCATGCACCGGGCGTGACGCGGCGAGGGCGGGGGGCGGGCGGGTGGTCGTCGCGCTGCTCGTGCCACGTGCGCGGGTGGGAGCGGCGCGCCCGTTGCCGCGAGACCGGCTGTTTCATCGCGGACCGAGCATGCAACGGACGTGACGCGAGGGCGGGCGGGTGTCGCCGATCGCGCCGAACGTGCCACTCGCGGGGCCGGGAGCCGCGGCGCGACCCTTGCCAGCGACGCACGGCTGTTTTTCGCGGTGCAAGCGTGCAAGGGGCGTGACGCGGCGAGGGTGGGCGGGCGGGGTCGCGCGCGCTATTCGATCGCTGGGCATCGGAGATCGATCGCGGAGGACGTGGAGGTCATGCGCGATGGTTTTGCGATCGCTGGCGATGATTTCGCGTTGCGAGAGACTCTGCGCGAAGCGATCGCGCGCCGTAATCGCCCGCGGCGTCGTCGGCGTGATCTCGGGCCATGCCGACGTAATGCACGCCCGCGTCGCTTTGAAGCGATGAGGCGTGGTTTCGAGCCGGGACGACATCAATGGCAGAAGATTGGGCTGCGCGTGTCATTGATGGCGGAACGCTTTCAAGTCGGCGATGGTGGCTTCGCTGTGATGCTCGGTGATCGCTAAACGGCCCTCGGGGACGTGAAAATCGGCCGCGGGGGCTCGCCGGTGATGCCGGGGTACGATTTTTCGGCCGCGGGGCACTTTGCGGTAATGCCTGAGAAGGCCTAAATGATGCTCCGGGGAGTGTTTGTAAGCCCCCGGGAGCCGTTTTCGAGCCCGCCGCGGCCGATTTCGCGGCCGGGTCGCTTTTTAGTGGTGTGGGCGTTCGGTACCTTCTTCCCGGCTGCAGAGAGCGCGTGCGAGGTTGATGACGGAGACGATGGCGCCAGCGTCTTCAGTGAGGGGAAGCGCATTTAGCCCGGGACGATTTCGTGCACGCTAATCATGAGGTCGTGCGCGCGTGCGGCCCACTCGATGATTGCGCGGGAACTCGGCGCACCGAGCCGCCTCGCGGCGCCCGGCTTCGAGATGAAGACGAGACGACGCACGGGATGTCCATTGTCCTGCGCCATGATCGCTTTCAGAATGTCGCGTTCGAACTCCGAGGTCGGATTCCGGAGGCTCAACGCCACTTCGACGATTGTTGCCTCGTCGCGATAGTAGTAATCGACGCAGAGCTTGTTCGTCCCACAGATTGTCTGCTCGGCGTGATCGATGCCGAACGACGACGCAGCGCGGCGACGCAATTCGTGCATGAACGCCGCAGTTGCCCTGTCGCCCACGCCCGCACCCTTCTTCTCGAAGAACGTCGGATCCTCGAGGGCTAACTCTTGCGCGATCGCCAGAAGGCGTTGTGAGGCGCTATTCACTTCGGCTTCCGGGGTAGCGACTCGGACTCCCAGTTACGTAACGAGCAGGGCCGGTAGCTCCGACTGGGTAACAAGCTGCGGGACGGACTTTGTAACGAGCCGCTTTTGCAGCTGCGCTCGGGTGCCAGTTACGCCACAGCCGTGGAGCGCACCTCCCGAGAGGCCGTATTCGTTCGCAAAATGGAGGGCGAGCTTGATGAGTTGCGCCGTCTTCTCCATCTGCAGTGCTGCTGGGCCGCTCAGTGAGCTGAGCTTCGCGGGCTGGAACGTGGTCGCAAAGAGCTGCGTCGATGCCCAGGCATGGTACATGTCGTAGTTGGCGTCGTTTCGCTCTTTAATCTGCCAACCGGTGTCGCTGTTCACGGGGTCGAGCGCCGTCAAGAGAGGGAGCGGTGCCCACGGCGCGATATTCGCGCTGGCTTGCGCGTAGAAGTAGTCCCAGAAGACCCGGTGCGACCCCTTTGCGCCCGTCGGCGACTTGTACCCACGGACGATCTTTAACTCTTGCGATCCAACCACGCCTCGCTCGACATCAATGACCCAAGCCGTTGCTTTCACGTTTCCCATCCAGCCTCCGAACATCCCCAGGAGGGCGTTCGCGGCGAAGAATGAGCTGTAGTACAACGTTACTTGCGCCCAAGGCGCCGACACCGGCACAAGCATGTCGAATGCGCGGCGATAGTGCGCGAGCGCGAAGACAATCCATCGCTCCGCGGAATCTATGAGATTTGCTTGGTGGACTTGAAATTCCGTGGTGCCTTCGACCAGCTTGTGTGTGGATTTCGGCAGTGCGGCGTGGAAATGCGGCAGCGACTGCGACGTACCCGCGACTGACGAGCGGGAGGCACAGAAATGCTTCGCCTGCGGGAGGTCAAAGAGACTCATGCACCGAGCACCTGTTTCTTCATGAGCGCATAGAGGTCTTGCACGCCGGCCGATCCTTGGATCTTTCTAACGTTCTCTTCAGACAATGTCGACTTATCGATCTTGCTGAGATGGGCGCGAAGCTTCTCGGCCGACAGGTTCTGCATCGGTGTCTTCTCAAGAAGGTCTGATAGAACGCGAATGAGAGCCCTGAGCACGCGAGCTTTATAGAACGGAGACTGAGGGTTGCCCCATCCTTCAGGATCAAGTGAACGGATCGCGACGAAGAAACGTATGAAGAGCCCAACGTAATCTTCGAAGTCCGCATCGACTTTTTTCTTCAGCTGTCGGCTCACGAGGGTCTTGATTTCGGGCGCGAGGGAGCCTTGCTTGATGGTGACGTCCTTCTTTTCGCCTGTTAGATCGATGCCTACCGACTCGAAGGGGCTGTCGCTACGCGTTGCGAGCGCGAGCACGATGTCGACCGTCAGGATCATGCTGTGATCCTCGCTCCGCACGAGTCTCACGAGGTCCCAGCGCAGCGAAGATGGGACGCGGCGTTGGTTGTCGTTGATCTCAAGGAAGAGCGCGGCCATGTCTTCCTCAGTTCGCGACATGTGAATGACGCAGGGGTAGAGCGCCTCGACGGTCGAGTAGTTCTGCGCCCATAGGCGATGCTGCCCGTCGACCACGAGAAACTTTGGCTTCTGCGGGAACCGAAGACGGCCTTCCTCTCCGCGGAAGCTCTTGGCAGTCGTCGCAAGCGTGATCGCGTTCGGGAACGTTCGATTTGGCTCAAGGACAGTTCGCGCAATCTCCTTCGCGCGGTCGGTCTTCACGATGCGCTGGAATCCTTTCTGCGGGTCGGTGATGCGCCAAGAAGGGGTTGAATGTTTGAGAAGCCATCGCCCGGGCAGCGCCGTAAGGTACACGTCGGGGTCGGTGTGCAGAACGATTCCCGCGACATCTAGTGGCGGTTCCTTCTTCGATGACGCCTTTGCGCGTGTCGCCATGACTCTCCTCGCAGCGCGGATCAGTTTTTAATACGCGCTAGAACGCGGTCAACAAGTTCCTTTGCACCACGAACGTCTGAAGCACAATCGTAGATGAGGGAGAAGACATCTTCGTAAGCATGTCGCTTCTGCGGCGTCATCTTAGCGAGCGGAGTGGCCGACTTCGTTTTCTCCGCGGCTCGCGTCAGCTTCCTGCGAAGGATCGCAAGACGGTCATGAACGGTGTGAGCATCTTCGGACAGGACCGCTGGGTTGTTCGCGATCTTCTCGAGTGCGCCGAGTGATCCTTTCAGCGTCGAGATCAACGAGGAACGGGCCGCTGCGGTCACGGCGCCCTGCTGCAGAACTGTCAGGCCGTTTTCGATCTCTATGCTGAGGTTCTCCGCTCTCTTCATCATCTGCCGGTACTGCGAACGAAGGCGGCACCGGTTCCCGATGTCGCGGGCGATCGGGGCGAGATGATTCAGCACGTTCGCGACGTGAACGTTTTGTTCGTACTGATCGCGTCGCCCGTTTGGGATGATCCGGCTGTCGAGGATGTGAAACTCTCCGATCGCCCACGCGTTAAAGCGGCTCTCCACAAATATGCTCTCGACGATTGCGTCATCGCCGATCTGCATGTTTCCGCTTCTCAACCGAAGGCCCCGAATACCGAGATCTCGCGGGATCGCACCGAGATAGGCGTGATGCAGGATCCAGCCCTTCGCGGCTACCCCACCATCGACGGCCGGGATCGTCACGAGCTGGAGCTCGTCGGCCGCATCGATCATGCCGGGGCGCACTTCGATTGCGTCGCGGTGCGGACGATAGACGGGTCCTTCCCCGTTGATGAAGACGTGCAAGTCCGCCCGCGTTGGCAGGTCGCTAAGAAAGCGATTGATCTCAAGGCCATACTGAAAGTGTGGCGAGAACGGGACTGGCGCAACTTGGCTTATAAACTCTCGTACAGCGTCGGCGCTGAGTAGATCGTCTTTCCCGTGCCGCACGACTCCGCGAAGCTCGACCTCAAAGAACCGGTCGGGATAATCAGGGAGGGCGACAGTACGGTGCGACGTCGCCTCGCGGACAGCATCACCGAGCGTTCCATTAAAGTCGGATGAACGCAAGGACGACCGCAAGTAGCGGCAGTCCCAGCGAAGCTCACGGATTGGCTGACCCTGTCCAGTCCGGGAGCGAAAGAAGAGTTCTTGGCAATATCCGACGGCCGCAAGGCGGCCGACGCCGCGGAAGCCGCGCCGTTGCTTCCCGCGCTTCTGGCTCGCGCCGAATGCAGTCAGTCGCTTCACGAAATCAAGGCCGCCGAGACCTGTACCGTTGTCGCGGATACGGACGCTTCTCGCAGCCGTGTCGATCATGATGTCAACCCGGCCGGCCACGCTCTTCGAAAGGATGCCTTCCGCGCGGGCATCGTCGATAGCGTCGGCCGCGTTCTGGATGTACTCCCGGTATGCCGACAGCGGGTCGACATATAAGGACGAGCTGACGAGTTCAATGATGTCGACGCCGAGTACAACCTCGCTCGGACCCTCCTCCCAAGCCACCTCTCGGGAACGGAGCGCTTTCAACGCCGCGCTCACCCTGCGACCTGCCGCTTCCGGGCCGCCGGCATGCTCACCGGAGCCACCGGTTCATCATCGAAGTCATCGAGGCCCGCATCCTCCACCCGTTCCTCATCCACCACCGCCGGCGTAGAGAGTGCGCGCTGCTGTCGCCAGATCGCAGCCTCCGCATCTTTAGCGATCGGGAGATAAAACGGGAGCATGCGTTTCACAAGCGAGTTCGTCGTCTTCTTGTGCAGGCCCTTGAAGTCCCTCGGATTCGTGGATGACAGAAGTGTTACCAGTTCAGCGCGATCGTTGGCGGATAGTTTCTTGAAGTGCCGTTCGAACTCGGCAAACTCCGTCTCACCGCCGAGATGCTCGTACCAGTCGCGGTTGAAGATGAAGTGATGGGGGCGCAGCAGGATCGCTTGGAACTGGTCAGGCGTGTCACCGAACGCGCGTTTGAAGAAGTCCGGTTCCCCGCTCACGATTCCGTGCGTCGCCTGCAGGATGAGCTGCAGCGAGCGCAGTTGATACCGGGTCCAATTCTCGCCAACATGGGAGCGGTTCGGGAGGTTCGTAGGTTGGTACCGCATTGGGAACGACCAAATCCTAATTCCCAGTTCTTCGTTGAGGGTGACGTTCAGCCGCATGCGCTCGAAGAGGTCGGTAGGAGTGTCGTGGAAGTTGTAGAGCATGTAGTTCGACAACTCAGTCAGCTCAAACTCGTGAGCGTAGCGGATCGCCTTCTCGTAAGGCCCTTTCAAACCCAGATGATCGAATGCAATCCGAAGCGGCTTGATGCAGATGGACGACAGTTCTCGGAGGTACATCGGTGATTTGCATAGGATGCGAGCGTCAACTCCTTGGTTAAAGTCGACGCGGCGCTGTACTGGAACGCGACCCGTCCTGCTTAGCTTCGCCCCGGGTAGAAAGCCGAGATCGCGGATTTCCGCGATGAGTTCTTGGAAGCGAGGAGACGCCACCACATTGTTGTCCATCAGCACGAGGTCTTTTTTCACGCCGTAAAGTGCATCGATTCCTTGGACAATCGCAGTCAAGGATTCTGTATCACGCTGTGCGCCCTCGAGCTTCGGGACTCCGCAGAAGGAACACTTTCGAATACAACCTCGGGATGCGTAAGCGAAGTACGCGTCCCGGACCGGGTACTTGTAGTCGATCTGGTCGAGGATGCTGTAGTCGGGGATGAGGTCTTCAATCGCGGTCCCGTGCCGGTCGTCGGAGTAGAGCTCCTCTGAGTAGTCATCGAGTTGGAGGGATGTGGCCGGTGAATCCGCAAGGAGTCCGGCGATGAACCGAATGCCCCTCCACCTCGGCTCAGCGACGAAAAGTTCGTGCATGAGCGAGGCTGCGATGCCTCCGACGAACACGCGGTCGGCGTGCCCGTTCGCAACCTTCAACGCGAAGTCGATGCTCTGGGCGATTCGTGCGAACTCGAATGAGAAGAGTGTCGTCACGTAGATGCGATCCCAAGCCGTCGAGAGGACGGAGCGGTCTTCGCCCTTGATGAAGCGGACGTGGTCTCCCTTGCCGCGCGGCCCGTGGTACTGCGCAATCTTCATCAGCCCGAGCGGGGGGTATTTGTTCCGGTATCCCGGCTCGATGAGGAGGATGTTCTTGTTAGCCACGGTGAACCACCTTCAACGGTTTTTGCTTGCGACTTTTTCGGAGAATAACGACCGCTTGCTTCGCGCCACCCTCCCCCCCGAGACCCTGCAAGTCGCCGGTTGCGCTCCAATCGAGCTGCGGCAGAAAATCGGAGAGGACGGACACGAAATGTCGCCGGTCCCACTCCTGAGCGCGTGGATGCTCGATGTACAGGTCGCCTGCGAGCGCCATGAGGGCGTAGACACCGACACCCTTGTTCAGCAGGTGTTTCCTAGGTTTCGCCCAGGCATCCGACAGAACCTGCGCGACGGCAGCCCAGAACGCGAGCACGAGGCGGGCGACACTCTCCGGCGACTCGGTTTGGAGTATCCGGGTCTGGTTGAGGAACCGGCGAATTGCCTTCTGCATCGTTCGAAGCGACGCGCGCCGATGCATTCCCGATGTGGCAGAGCCGCCTAGGTCTAGCTCCCGGTACCACGGCGAGTCGGTGTCGTTGTGCAGATGGAACGCGATGAAGAGTTCCGGTCGCTCTTCCGCGAGGTTCGCCGCAAGAGTCGCGGCGTGAAAGTCGAGAAGGCTCGTGCTCAGGCCCTTTGCCTTGCTATTGATGGTGTTGAAGATCTCCATCTCCTCACGATCGGAGAGACCGAGGAAGCACATGAACGGCAATGAGATGTCGAGATCGCTAAGGTGGCCGAGACGGTGCTGGCAGTCCACCTGAGTCAAGAGTTTCCCGGCGTCCATCCGCAGTTCGAGCGAGGCGCCGCCGCGGTGTTTCACGATCTTCCAAGCGTCATCTTCCCGGGGGCGGGCGTTGAACGTGAGAGGAATGGTTGTGCTGCCGGGTCGTTGGATATAGTGGCGGAAATCGAGGCTGTGCTGGGGGTTGGGACGACGCTGATACCCGCGTTGCGTCTCTTCATCGAGGATGTCGGCATAGCTCACTGCAGCAAGCACGCGCGCGGGCGCGAAGCCGAGAAAAACGGCTCTCTCCGCCGACGCACCGAGGGCGCCCTGAAGCGTGACCTTCGTAGTTTTCCGCACTCGCGGAGGCGCTAAATTTGCAGCCAACGGCTGCAAGTTTCGCAGATCATGAATGCAGAAACAAGTGTCTGTTGAAAGGCCCAGGAAGGCACTGGCCAAGACTGTGATAAGCGCTGGCCGCGTGTGCATCCGGCCAAACATCGATGGGCCGACCGGTTAACTCCGCGTCGTCGCAGCGCTATCGACGCGCCTTCCGCGCAACGGGCTCGGGCTCGCAGCAGCCTCCCGCCTTCTTCAGTTTCGTCGCACGCGTCGCGTCTTTCTTCAGGTCCGGCACATCGGCGAAGCACGCGGTCAGGCAGTCGAGCAGCTTGCGGTGGAGCTCCGACTTCGCAGCCGCGAGCGAGTAGTACGTCCACAGGCTGCTCTTCCGAGTCGTGACGAGCGCGGAGCGCCGGAGATATGCGAGGTGCCGCGAGATCGTCGGCTGCGGCATGTCGAGGATCGTTACGAGATCGCCGACGCACATCTCCCCTTCGCGCAGCAGATGAAGGATGCGCAGGCGCGTCGGATCGGAGAATGCCGCGAACTTGTCGCTGATCGCTTGCGACGCCGCACGAGCCGCCATCGCTGGCGATTATAGGTGCGAACTGTATCCGCTTATGCGAATATGCGCCGCGCATGCGGGCGATCGTCAGCGAAGGAATCGGGAGCGCACTCCTCGTCGCCGCCGTCGTCGGCTCCGGGATCATGGGCGAGCGACTGTCTGGCGGAAATGTGGCGCTCGCGCTGCTCGCGAACAGCATCGCCACAGGCGCGGTGCTCGTGACGCTGATCTTCACGTTCGCGCCGATCTCCGGTGCGCACTTCAATCCGGCCGTGTCGCTCGCGGCGGCGCTGGAAGGTGGCTTTCCGTGGCGACGCGTTCCCGGCTACATCGTGGCGCAGCTGGTCGGCGCGATCGCCGGAGTCGTAGCGGCGCACGTGATGTTCGAGCATCCGCTGCTCGTCGTGTCGCATCACTCGCGCGTCGGGTTCGCGCAGCTGTTCAGCGAATTCCTCGCGACGTTCGGACTGCTCGTCGTCATCCACGGAACCGGCAAACGCGCGGCGGTCGTCCCGCTGACCGTCGCGGCCTACATCACCGCGGCGTATTGGTTCACCTCCAGCACGAGCTTCGCGAATCCAGCGGTGACGATCGCACGCGGCCTGACCGATACGTTCTCGGGCATCGAGCCGGCCGGCATTCCGGGCTTCATCATCGCGCAACTCCTCGGCGCGCTCGCGGCAACGCTTCTCTTCCGCTGGATCGGCAACGCCAACGACGAACACGCATTGAGGTGAGCATGAAGAAACGCGTCCTGTTCCTCTGCACGCACAACTCCGCCCGCAGTCAGATGGCCGAAGGGCTACTGCGCAAGATGGGCGGCGATCAATTCGAGGTGTTCAGTGCGGGCACCGAAGAGACGCGTGTGCATCCGCTCGCGACCGAGGCCATGCGCGAGATCGGAATCGACATCAGCAAGCATCGATCGAAGACGCTCGGCGAGTTCACCGGGCAGCAGTTCGATTACGTCATCACGGTCTGCGATCGTGCGAACGAAAGTTGCCCGATCTTCCCCGGCTCGACGGAGCGGATTCATTGGAGCTTCGATGACCCGAGCGCGGCGACGGGAACGGACGAACAGAAGCTTCGAGTGTTCGCGCAGATTCGAGACGCGATCCAGAACCGTCTGCGGATGTTCCAGACCATCGCCGCGCGAAGCTGACGATGGCCCGGAACGGAGCACGCGCGCAATTACGCACTCGCGGCGCTGCTGCAACCGCAACCGGACTTGCCCGCCGTCTTTGCGTCGGCGTCTTTCACGCAGCACGCATCCACGGCTTTCGGCGCCGGTCCTCCGCAGCACGCCGCAGCGAGCTTCACCTCGGGCAGGTTGTCGTGCAGGACCACGAACGCCTCCCACTCGTTGCCGTCGGGATCGTGTACCCACGTTTTGTCCTGCGTGGCATAGCAGCAGTCGGTCTGCATCTCGTCGCGGGTGATGAGGCCCGCTTCGGCCCACCGAGTGCGGAACGCGAGCACGTCATCGGTCGAACTCACCTGCAGCCCGAGATGCGAGAGCGCGCCGGCGTCCGCGAGACTCGGCACCTCGTTGAGCGCGAGATTCAGCGGCGGATTCTGCACGTCGAACTTCGCGTAGCCGGTGCGGACCTTCGACGGCTCGATACCGAGCATCTTGCGGTAGAAGTCGATGCTGCGCTCGACCTTGCGGACGTTGATTGAAACGTGGGCCTTGAGAACTTGAACCTCTGATGGCATGATCATCTCCTCATATTCGTTACGGCGAATGTGAACCGGAAGATAGTGCCACTCATTACATCTGTCAAGGCGAATATGACAAATTCTCGCGTGACGAAGTCGAAAACGACCGCTGAGGAGCTGGAAGCGCTGTTTCAGGCGCTCGGCGACCGGACGCGGCTGCGCTTGCTGAACCTGATGGCAGACGGCGAAGTCTGCGTCTGCTTCTTCGTCGAAGTGCTCGACGAGCCGCAACCGAAAATCTCGCGGCACCTCGCCTACCTGCGGAGCGCGGGACTGGTGAACACGTCGCGTGATGGGAAGTGGATCAGCTACTCGATCGCGCCGCCAGAGCATCCAACCGTTCGAGCGGCATTCGACGCAGTGATGGCGACATTCAAAGAGGATCGCGAACTGCAACGCGATCGCGCCGCGCTCGCCCGGTCGTGCTGCTCGCCGCGCGTTCCCGAGCAACTGCGCCGCGCGCCCCGGCCGGCTATCGCAAACGCGGAGCACGTCGCGACGTAGCCGGCTGGCGGTGAGAAGGGAGCCGCGGACGTAGCCACGCAGCTCCCCGCTCCGTTACGTGGTGAGGTAGTGATAGACCTGATTGATGCGCGCGATTGCGACGCGGAGATGCGCGCGGACCTTCTTGCTGCCGGCGCGGCGGCGTGCCGCCTGAAGGTCGCGCATTGCCTGCTCGAGAAGCCACAGGATTTCGTCCATGATGCGTCTCCTTCATGATTGCAGGCGGATTCCCGCGGCTTGAATCTTCTCGTAGACCCACTCCGGCAGGCAGAGATCGAGCTTGTCCGCGCGGCAGTTGGAGTGACAGATGATCGTCGCGACTTGGAAGCAGCGCGGGAAGTCGAACGTCGTCGAGGGGTAGTAGAAAACGGGGTCGATGCCGTGCCGCTGGCAGATGTCGAGCGTGAGCGCGATCCCGGCATCGACCTGCGGCTCATCGAGTTGTGCGAAGTGGTGGAATCCGCGCCAGTCATAGCTGATGTGCGGGCCGTTGTAGATCGTGTTCGGCGTGTTCATTCCGAAGGCGTAGAGGCGATCGCCGTCGAGGTCCAGCGCGAGCTCGTTTGCGAATTCGATCGCGACGGATGATTTGTCGTAGCGGCCGTTCGTGCCTTTGATGCCGAGATGAAAAATCCAGCCGGCGTCATCGAAGGTCTTGTAGATCGTGCCATCGCGATCGACGAGCCACGGAGCGCCGACGCGATCGGCGTTGTTGTTCCAGCCGTCGATCGACGTGGTTGCTTTGCCGGGACGACCGGAGACGGGCGTGTGCATCGTGCGGCCGGCCGTGCCGTGCCAGACGACGAACTTTTTGTCGGTGATGTCCGCGAACCACTGGCCGCGTTTGAGCGGGTAGTTGGTGATGTTCATGTTCCCTCCCAAGTGGTGGAGCGCGCGAAGCGCGCGCCCCACCGGTCAACTGCGTGGATGGTTAGATGTCCTTACCGGCTTTGAACTTCGACGACGGGCGCTTGTTGCTCGCGTCCGCGGTGCGCTGGTCTTTGCCGGCTTTGAAGTCGCGCTCCATCTGGTTCTCCTCGGTGATGTGGCGCGCGGCGTGGCGGCGGCCACCGAAGCGGCGAGGCGACGGATAGCTGATCGTCTCGACGACGGTGAACTGCGGCCAGCGGCGCGCTTCACGTTGGGAGATGAAGCGGCCCGACGTGGCGCTGCGAGCGACTTTGCGAATGGTGCGCATCGCCGCTCCTCAGAGGTCCTTGCCCGCCTTGAAGTCGGCGGTGATGTCCGGCGCGGACGCGGCCAGCGCGTCGAGCGCCTGATTGAACATCACGATCGCCGCGCGCCAGGTGGACGGGATCAGCGGCAGCGTGCTGATGACCGCTAATAGCGGCTTGACGCTGTTGTAGATCTTCACGACGCGCTGCAGTCGGCCGACCGGCGTTTCCTGCACGAGCGTGTTTTCCTGCTCCATCTCCTTCTGGAGATTGCGCAGGCTCGCATCGACCGTGCGTTTGTTGGCTTTGATGTGCGACTCGGACGCCACTGTGGTGTTGAGTTCTTTCGGATTGGTGCTCATGTGGTAGTTCCCCTTTCAAGGAATCTCAGTCGTGTTTGTGAAGTGAAGAGAGGCCGTTAGCGGGCAGGCCGGCGACGCGACGACTTGCGCAGTCGTGCGACGGCGGCGGCTCGCTTGGTCGGCCGCGGAACCGGAGGATGCTCGGCCGTGCAACCGATGACGGGCACGTTGAGACCGACGCTCGACCATGCTTGCGCGATCGTCCGCTGCACGCCGCCGCCGTGGCCGTACAACTCGCCGGCGATATCGACGGTGGCTTGCGTGAAGTCCGCGAAGTCCGCCTCGGGCTTGAGGCGTTCGGTGAGGGCGACGTACCAGATTTTCCCGAGCACGTTCCACGTCTCGCCACCGAGCGCGATTGCCGCGAGGTAGAAGCCGTGGTTGAGAATGCCCGAGTTGATATGGACGCCGCCGTTGTCGTCGGTGGTTTGAACGTAGTCGCGCATGTGCGCGGGCTGCGGGTCACGGCCGATGACCGGATCGTCATAGGCGGTGCCCGGCGCAGCGAGCGAACGAACGGCTACGCCATCGATGGCGGGACCGAGGATTTCTGCGCCGATGAGCCAGTCCGCACGGTCCGCCGTCTGGCCGAGCAACCATTGCTTGACCATGGACCCGAACGCGTCGGAAAGATGCTCGTTAAGCGCACCTGTCTGGCCGTGATAGCCGAGAGCCGCGGCGAACTGCGTGACGCCGTGCGTGAGCTCATGGGCGATGACATCGACGGATGCGGTGAATCGAACGAAGATTCGTCCATCGGCGTGGCCGTAGACCATCTGCCGACCGTTCCAGAGCGCGTTTTCGAAGTCCGTCCCGTAGTGCACGGTGGAATCGAGACGCATTCCGCGGCCGTCGATGGAGACACGTCCGAAGACTTGCGCGAAAAAATCGTACGTCGAGCCGCTCCCGTCGTAGGCCTCATTGACCTCGACATCCGTTCCGCGCGTTTTGTGCTCGCTCATCACGAGCTTCCCGGGCAGACGGAGGGTGTGGTTCGCGGTGTAGACGTTGCGACGTTTCCGCGTTGATGCTGGCGCAGTTGCCGCTGCGGAAGGCCGTTCGATGAGCGTAGCCGCTCGGCTCGTCGCGAGCTCGCGCATGTGCTCGAGCGTCGTGCGGGCGGAGCCGCTTGCCTCATCCGTGGTGTGTTCGGCGACCCTCGTCAGAATGTGAGGAGGGATGACGCCGCAGATGAAGTTGTGCGGTATGGTTCCCATGACACAGGTGCTCCTTGTCTTGATCGGCGAGGGGGTTTTCGTGTGTCCGACCCGGGCCGCGTCTAGACCACGCGGCTCGGAGTCGTCACGAACCCGCCCCCTCGTGATCGACGGTGGGGAGCAGCCGCGGCGTGGGCACGCCGATGCCGGGGGCCGGAACCACCTTCTTGAGCGCCGCGGGCGTCTTCGGGCGGCCACGGCGGCCGAGATCGCGCTTCATGTTCGCGACGAGCGCGGCGACGGTGGCGCTGTTCGGATCACGCGCAACGCCTTTGGCGATGTCGTAGACCTGCAGCGACTGCGTCGCGAGTGTGGCCTTGCGCGAATCCATCGTGTGTTTGAGGTTCTTCGCGAAGGCGTCCACTTTGTCGCGCACGGGGCGGAAAGCGTCGAGGAACTGCAGCGTGTCGCGTGCGTCGTTCACGTTGAGTTTGTTCACGGCTTGAAGTTCCGGAGTCTGTTCGACGGCCGCCGTGACGGTGGCGAGGAACTCGTTCGGAACGTTCAGGCGGGAGCGAACGAGATTCGCGGTGGAGACGTGAGCCGCCTCCAGCTTCGGAATGATCTTCGCGATCTCGTCGAGCGCCGCCATGAACTCGGCTGCGACCTGCTGGTAGTGGGTGATGGTGGGAGTGACGGTATCGGTCGGGGGTGCGCCAGTCGGCGGCTCGACCGCTGCTGCTTCTGCGGTGGTGGCTCTTGTGGTAGCCATACACCTTCTCCTTTCCCACCGTGCCGCACGCTACGCGCGGACGGCTACGGCGGTGACTGCTGTTACCAGCCACCATCTCGGCCGAGACGAGGCGGGCAAGAGTTGCTGCAGCAACCGGGATGAAGCGGGACCGGACCTGTAAGTAAGATACGTCACGCTCAGCAATAGTATCGTTACCAAATTGTAACGAGGCGCAATTATTTGTCCCCCGCCTTGATTCTTAAAGACTTAATTTTAGGCGGCTTATCCGTCTTTTTGTGGCGACTCAGCGCACAAGTTTGAGAAGCCGTTCATCTCAGAAATGAGAACTCTTCCGCCTGAATAGGGAAACTTTGGCACGTGAGCGCTCGATCTCTCCGGGTAGGGAAATGCCCTGAAGCGACACCCTTACAGGGTAAGGGATTGTTGTACCTGCTCGGTCGTTTTCGAGCAGTATCGACGCGGGGTACTCCCGCTTTGGACCAGCTTCGGGCGCGGTGAGCGGGCGGCGCTTCGGGCGGTGGAAATCCCCGGGGGTGGGAAGCCCGGCGCGACCGTTGCGCCAGCAACGGGCGTGACGGGCGGGGGGCCGACGGAAAAATCTACGGGCGGTGGAGACCCTCGGCGGGGCGGGCAGCGCGGCGCGGCCGTTGCCCCGCAACGGACGTGACGCGCGGGGGGCGCGCGGCCGATTCCACCAGGAGTAGAGCCCCTCGGAAGCGGCTCACCAGTTCGGTTGCACCTGCCCGCATCGTGGACAAATGTCACCGGGGTCCGGGGGGTACATGCATATCTCGCAGAACATCGGATCGTTGTATCGGAGCGCGAGCGCGCTTGTCTCGCAAATCGAACGGTACGCGAGCTCTAACGCGCCTGCCGGCGTCGGAGCGTGACAGAGGCATCCCGTTTCGTTGTTCTTGTCGTCGGCCATCCCGAGCGACACGTTCCAGTTTCGGAAGTAGTCATCGAACGAGAGAACGAGCGCGGTCACAAACCATCCATTAGGCAGAGGCCCGTACCATTCAAGTTCGGCGATCGTCCAGCAGTTCCCCGGCCTCCTGATGGAAAGTGGATCGATGGCACTTTCACCCGACACGCGAGCAGGTGAAAGCGACGCGCGCGCAGAAACAAGTGACCGCGCCTCAAGTTCAACTGTCCTCAAGTTGAGATTAAAGCGACGCGCGATCACTTTCACTGTCCTCCAGACGAGAAGCGAGCGACGCGCGATCACTTTCATGTGAGCGGCCGTCGCATGAAAGCGACCGGCGATCACTTAAAAGCGAAAACGCCAGTTGCGTGAGCCGATCGGCGCGCACCATCACCTCACCTGCCCGCGCGATGCGCCGCCGCGCGCCGCCAGCTGCGGAACCGCCGCGCGAACCTGCGATCCCGTTCGACGAGTTCGACGAGTGCCCGGAGAAGATCATCGGTCCCGCCGTCGTACGCCACGTCTAGCGTGCGTATGAATGAAGCTGCGCGCGACTTGCTTGTCTCGCGGTCGGAGGCACGCACCGCAACGGTGGTCGAGATCAATGCGTTAACGTCGATCGACGCGCCGCGGAACCTGTGCAGCGGACGAATCGGCGCCCCGACCGGATCAGGCTTCATGAGAAGCGGCGCGTGTGTGAGCTTGCTCGTTCTCCAATCCCTGAAGCGATCGGCGACGCGCTGCGCGCGCTCGACGTGCGCGACGGCGGCGACTAGAAAGGCTGTGAAAGATGAGCCGAAATGCGCGCCCGCGATCTCGCTGATGAAGCTGTAAGCGTCAACCTTTGGGTTAGCGCGCGCGAGCTTGCGCAGCGCTATGCACGCCTCGATGGCTAGTTGCGGGTCCATCGTGTGGCCGGGTTTTAGCTGAATGAGCGCGTATCTCAACTGCGCCGCCTATCTGATGATGGTTGCGCGGCTGGCTGGTAGACGGTGAGCACGAGACGGCCCGGCTCTTCGCTCACGGCCGTGTATTTCGCGCCGATGCTGAACCCGGCCGCCGCAATCCACTCTCCCGAGATCAGAAGCAATGGCGCGCGCACGCCCGCACCGCGCGGCTTATTGAGCACGGTGTGTTCGTGAACGCTCGGTTTCGCAGGGCGTTGCACGGTCTACCCCTCGGCGACACCGTGAGCGCGCGAGCGCCGCGCGACCTGGTGCTGCGGCGCAGCGAGCGCCAACCGCAGCGCGCTGCTCACGCTCGGCTGCTGTTCGTCGGGTTGACCCTGCTGCAGCTTCGCGGGATGCGTTGTTGTGATCAGCAGCGCGCCGGGCTGCGCGACCACGTAGACGCACATGTCCGGCTTGAACCCGAGCCGAGCGAGCCACCGGCCACGAATCCGCAGCATCGGCACGAAATCGCGATAACGAACCTCAAACCGCGTCAGCGTGAACATGCGGACATCACGGTCTCGCCGGTGACGTTTGAACTGTTCCGGGACGACCACGTTAGCTTTGCTCTTGCGCTTCTCTGCGCGCGCCAGTTTTGCCGCAAGCTCGGGCCGAACCAGCGCTGCGGATGCGACGCTCCCTCGCGATGGTTGCGCCGCCGCGTCGCGCAACGTGTCGCGATCGCAGACGGCTAATCTGCCGAACGACGCGCCGCACCGTTTGCGCAACGCTCGCCATTGCGGGCCGGTCAACGCGGCTTTGATGTCGTTTAGCGGCCATTGGTCGAATGCGTGCTCGAGAAGCTGGCCGCGGCTGATACGTGGCTCGCGATCGGTTCCTGCATCGATCGTGACTGCGCGCCACTTGATTGCTGCGTCCATCGTTGCGAGCGGCCATCCGAGAAGCGCTGCCGCTTCATCGACCGTGACGGCCCCGCCGTCGTGTACAAAGATCGCGCGAACGTTCGCGGCTTCATCGGGGTTAAGCACGGTTCCCTCCTCTTTGCGGCGCATGCTCGTATCCGGCTATGCCCGCGGCGTAACGTCTTGTTCTTCCGGCCAGTCGAGCGCGATGCTGTAGTCCTCGATGGCGTCGGCTAGTTCGTCGTGATGAGCAACCATGTAGTCATCCAGCGCCCGCGCTGCGATCGTGTCGACCGGCACGCCTTCGCGCTCCGCGCAGTGGTCGAGCATCTGAAGGTGATAGCGCGAGACGCGGAGAGTGATGGGCCGTGTCCACAGAACAGGTGGAAGGATCGCTTGCGCGTCCTCGCCTAACGCTTCCTCGATCGCGACAACCTGCCAGCGCAAGCGAGCCAGCTTCGCGACTTCATGGAGCGGCAATCGTTCGCCGCTGCATGTGTCGGATGTCTCCACATCGCCGGCCGCAATCGCGACTTTGATCTCAGCGACGGTGCAGCGGAGCATCGTGGCCGCTGCCCTCTTGGTGACGTACGGGTCGCGATGTAGGAAGATGGCTCGGATGGACTCGACGAGGGCACTTGCGAGCATGACTCGGGCTCCCCTAAATATGCAGCACACTATATATCGGGAACCGAAAAGAGTCAATGCAAATGAGGAGGCATGACGGCGCCGCTGAACATTCAGAAGGTCTTCGGCGAGCGGCTGCGCGAAGTGCGGCTGAAGCGCAAGCTGACGCAGGTGCAAGTCGCGGAGCGCTCGGGCCTCTTCCAGAATCACATCAGCCTTCTGGAGAACGGCGGTTACATGCCGACGCTCGAAACGATCCTCAAACTGTCGGCTGCGATCGGCTGCAAACCTACGGACCTGCTGACGCCTTTTAACGCTGCCGATCTGCGCTCGCTGCTGGAAAAGTGAGGCGCGAAAACGCGTGCTCAGCACGCGCCGCGAAGCACCAAACGGCGAATGTTCCACGGAAGAAACGTGTATGCTTGTGCAGCTTGTGATCGTCACAAGCATCGTCACAAGGTACGGCAGTTGTGGCGATAAGTGCTGTGTTATGAGGCGGTTAATCCACAGGGCGTAGAGACCAACCCCTCTACAGACCCGCGACCCGCGGCCTGTCACGCCGGAGGTCGCGGGTTCGAGCCCCGTCGGCCCCGCCAAATCGAAGTACTTGAATTGGCCGCCACTTGGGCGGCTTTCGTGTTTCTTCCCATTCGTCGCGGAACAGCGGCCCACAGGCGGCGGATGTCTTGCTTCCCCTGTGAGTGTGCAGCCCTATCAGAACCTCAGCGGCAACTCGGGCGTCGTGGAGTTCAAGAACCAGCTGGATTTCATCATCGTTCGGTTTCGTGACGGTGATCTGTATGCGTACACCGCTGAGAGAGTCGGTCGCGATCACGTCGAAGAAATGAAGCGTCTCGCGATTGCCGGCGAAGGATTGAGCACCTACATCACGCAGCATCGTGATGTGTGGAACGGCTATGTCAGATACGACCCAGTCGTCCACGGTGACCTCGACTAGGTAGGGATTCTCCCCTTTGACCAGAGAACGCCGCGGAGGATGCGCCGTGGGGTGAGCGATACTTCTGTTCATGAGAAAAACCGGCGCGATCTTCGTTCTGCTTCTGGCCTTTGCATCCTCCGCGGCGGCGGAGACGTTTCTCTCTGTCTCCGACATCCACTTCGATCCGTTTGCAGATCCGGCGCTCGTGGCGAAGTTGGAAGCGGCGCCGGTAGGTGACTGGGAGGCCATCCTGGCCTCTTCCACGACGACCACGTTCTCCTCCTATGGCAGCGACATCAACGACGCGCTGCTGCGATCGGCGATCGGGGAGATGAAGAAGCAGATACCGTCGCCGGCGTTCGTGCTGATCTCGGGCGATTTTCTCGCGCACAAGTTCCAGGAGACGTACCAGCAATACGCGACCGACAAGAGTCAGACCGCCTTCACGGCATTCGTGACGAAGACCATCGCGTATGTCACCGCGGTGTTGCGGAAGGCGTATCCCGACACGCCGGTCTATCCGGCGCTCGGCAATAACGACTCGGATTGCGGCGACTATGCGATCGCGCCGAACAGCGTCTTTCTCGCGAACGTCCGGAACGTCTGGAAGCCGTTGGTCCGCTCGCGCTCATTCGATCGCCGCTTTAAGACCGGCGGCTACTATCACGCTGACGTTCGTACGCTGAAGAACGTCCGCGTCATCGTCCTTAATACGAACTTCTTCTCGACCAATTACAAGAATCCGTGTGGTACGCCCGGGCCCGATCCAGGTCTGCAGCAACTGGCGTGGCTCGAGGCGGAACTCGATCTGGCGCGCCGCGAAGGGAAGCAGGTGTGGCTGCTGTTCCACATCCCGCCCGGCATCGATGTCTTCGACACCCTGCAGTACGGCGGGAGTTGTCCGAACCTGAAAACGCAGACGTTCTGGAAGGACGAATACGAGAAGAAATACCTGAAGATCACCGCCGCGCACCGCAAGACGATCCTCGGATCGTTCGCCGGCCACACACATCAGGATGAATTCCGTTTTGCCAGCGGGCGCTTCATTCACATCACGCCTTCCGTGACGCCGGTCTTCGGAAACAATCCGGCGTTCGAGATCGTCGACGTGACCCGTGCCGGCGCGATCACCGGCTACACCGCCTACCACCTGCCGAATGTTGCGCTGCCGTGGTCGCGCGAGTATTCGTTCGATGAGGCGTATGCGAAAC
>JAFAOU010000162.1 GCA_019247495.1 Acidobacteriota bacterium | reverse complement strand
GCCGCAGTAGAGCGTGTCCGCTTCCGAATCGCGGCCGGGAACGATCTGCCAGATATTCTTCAACGCCGCTTCCGCGCTCTCGGGGAACCGCACGTTCGCCACGCTGGGATCGGTCCACGTCTCGCCGAAATCGTCGCTCGACCGCAGTAGCGCGCCCCAATGCATGCTGGCCGGGCCGGCCCAGATGCGGTGTCGTCCGAAGCGGCCGTCGTAGGCCATGCCGTAAACCGCGCTGCCGGGAAAGTAGGGCCCGCCGATCTCCCACTTCTTGCGGGAGTCATCCGCGCGAAGAATGAATGCGCCTTTCATCGTGCCGACCAGCAGCAGGACGTCCCCTTTTTCCGGCTTGATGTTGCGTGTGACGGGCATGCGATTCTCCTGTCGATCAGCGTTGCGGACGAAGTGGCGATTGTAGCGCCGTCGAGTATGCTCGACGAGTGGATGTAATCCTCTTCGGTGCGAGCGGAATGGTCGGGCAAGGCGTCCTTCGCGAGTGCCTCCTCGCACCGGACGTGCGTCGCGTGCTCTCAATCGGGCGGACTGTCACAGGACAGCAACATCCGAAACTGGCCGAGATCGTCCGCAAGGATCTCTACGACTACTCCGATATCGAGGGCGAACTCACCGGCTACGACGCCTGCTTCTTCTGCCTCGGCACATCGGCAGCGGGAAAGACGGAAGACGAATATCGCCGCGTCACCTACGACCTCACCATGGCCGCCGCCACGACGCTCGCGAGGCTCAATCCGCAGATGACATTCATCTACGTCTCCGGCAGCGGAACGGACAGCAGCGAGCAGGGGAGAGTGATGTGGGCGCGCGTGAAAGGCGCGACCGAGAACGCGCTGTTGCGGCTGCCGTTCAAGGCCGCGTACATGTTCCGGCCGGCAGGCATTCAGCCCATGCATGGCGAAACCTCGCGGACGACGTTGTATCGCGTCGCTTACGCCATCACCCGGCCGCTGCTCCCGCTGCTGCTGCGCCTGTTTCCGAACTACGTCACCACTACGGAAATCCTCGGCGGGGCCATGCTCGACGTCGCCCGGAATGGCGCGGCGGAGCCCATCTTCGAACCATCCGCCTTCCGCATCCCGAAATGACGCACTTTTTGA
The DNA here is from genome assembly GCA_019247495.1 of Acidobacteriota bacterium. GTDB lineage: Bacteria > Acidobacteriota > Thermoanaerobaculia > Gp7-AA8 > Gp7-AA8 > JADGNZ01. Next base: position 19,964 of record JAFAOU010000162.1, on the reverse strand, counting down.
GGACGGAAGGAACGCTTCAACGGCATCCTGTGTTGTTCGTACCGCGTAACATCTGACCACGAAACATTTCGTGGCCTCGTCCGTCTCAGACACATGCGGCGCCAAGCCGCACCCGCTGGCACGTCTAACGCAGCGGGGCAAATGGCCCGCCTTCCAAATTCAATCAACGTTTCAAAGGAGCTTCAACAGATATGAATCCAACCACCAAACGCATTCTGTCGACGATCGCGATCATCATCGCCTCGGTCACGTTCGGAGTCGTCGTCAGCGCCGACCTCGGCCTGATGCGTCCTTCGCATGCGCAGTCGTCGGTCATCCAGACCACCTCGTCGGGCGCGCCTGTCGCCTCGGTCACCATCCCATCCTTCGCCGACGTCGCCGCCCGGGTCATGCCCGCGGTCGTCTCGATCACGTCGACCGAAGTCATCAAGTCCAGCGATCTCCGCAAACAGAACCCCTTCGGCGGCGATCCTTTCGAATTCTTCTTCCCGAACCCGGGCCAGGGAAACGGCAACGGTCCCCGCAACCCGCATGGCAACCGCACGCCTGAGGAAGATGACGAGCACAAGCAGGTCGCCGGCGGATCAGGCTTCATCATTTCGCCCGACGGCTACATCGTTACCAACAACCACGTCATCGACGGCGCCAGCAAGGTCCAGGTCCATTGGGGCGCGGACGAGAATGGCACCGGCGGTCACACGAGCGAGGCGAAGATCATCGGCCGCGACCCGGCCACCGACATCGCCCTGCTCAAAATCGACGCCGGGCAGTCTCTACCGAGCGTTCCGCTGGGTGACTCCGACCGCATCCGCAAGGGTGACTGGGCCATCGCCGTCGGCAACCCGTTCCAGTTCGAAAACACTCTCACCGTTGGTGTCATCTCCGCGAAGGGCCGCACACTTGGCCTCGGCGATCAGACCCGTTCGTTCGAAAACTTCATCCAGACTGACGCCGCCATCAACTTCGGCAACTCCGGCGGCCCGCTCATGAACATCAACGGCGAGGTGGTCGGCATCAACACCGCCATCCGCGGCGGCGGCGCGCAAGGCCTCGGCTTCGCGACGCCGATCAATACCGCGAAGCGTCTCCTGCCGCAGCTCAAGCAGGGCAAGGTCATCCGCGGTTACCTCGGCATGGGCATTCTCGACTTGAGCGAAGACGCTCGCGCCGGATTCGAGCTGCCGCCTGATACGCGTGGCGCACTGGTACAGACCGTCGAGGCCGGCAAGCCGGCCGCCAAAGCCGGCATCCAGCCGGGCGACATCATCGTCGAGGCTGACGGCCATCCGATCATCAGCAACCGCGCGCTGATCGACTACATCTCCTACCTTCCGGTCGGCAGCAAGATCAACCTGACCGTCATTCGCGACGGCAAGCGCCAGACGCTGACTGCATCGACGATCGAGCGCACGCTTGAAGCCGACAAGGCCGATCCCGACAAACAGCCCGAGGAAGTTGCTCCGGCGCGCAACAAACTGGGAATGTCAGTACAGGAACTGACGCCCCAGATGCGCCAGCAGTACGGCATCGCCGACAACGTCACCGGCGTCGTGGTGACGGGCGTCAAGGAAGTGTCGGCCGCCGGCGACGTGCTCACCGAGGGCGACGTCATCAGCGAAGTGCAGGGGACGAAGATTTCGAATCTCGCGCAGTTCCGTGCCGCGATCGATCGCCTCAGAGGCGGACAGATCGCCCGCATCTACGTCACCTCCTCGGGACGCGGCGGCGCGGCCATCTCCGGCTTCCGCTTCATCCACGTTCCTTAACCTCCATCGCATCGACAGCAAAAGCCGGCGAGCAATCGCCGGCTTTTTTGTTGGACAATCGCCGGCGTGGAAGACCTCATGCGCCGCGCCCTCGACCTCGCCGCGCGCGGCCGTTACTCCGTCAGCCCCAACCCCATGGTGGGCTGCGTCATCGTGCGCGACGGCAACGTGATCGCCGAGGGGTGGCACCACCGCGCCGGCGAACCGCACGCCGAGATCGAAGCGTTGCGCGATGTCGATGCCCGCGGCGCGACGATGATCGTCACGCTCGAGCCGTGCAATCACCACGGCCGCACGCCGCCCTGCGTCGACGCCATCATCGCGGCCGGCATCACGCGCGTCGTCATCGCCATGCGCGACCCGCACGAGGTCGCTGCCGGCGGCGTCGAGAAACTTCGGGAGGCCGGCATCGAAGTCGAGATTGGTGTCCTCGAAGCCGAGGCCCGCAAACTGAACGAAGTCTTCATCCAGGCCGTGACGCACCGTCGCCCGTTCGTGATCCTGAAAGCCGGGATGACCCTCGACGGCAAACTGGCCACCGTCACCCGCGACAGCCGCTGGATCACCTCGGAAGCCGCCCGACAGAAAAGTCTTGAGCTTCGCGAGCAATACGACGCCATCCTCACCGGCGGCGGCACGATCCGCGACGACAATCCTCAACTGACGCGTCGTCTCGGTCTCGCATCAACGCCGTGGACGCGGATCGTCCTCGACCGCCGCCGCATCGTCCCGCCTGACGCAACGGTGCTCACCGACGGCGGGAACACAATTCACATCACCGAGGATGTCGATCTCGACACGCTTCTCGCCGATCTTTACTTCCGCGGTATCCAATCGCTGATCGTTGAAGGCGGCTCGAACGTGTTGTCCTCATTTATCCGGCGAAGGTTGTGGCAGAAGCTGATCGTGTTTATTGCGCCGATGGTGGTTGGGGGTGCGGAGGCACGCTCTATTTTCAGCGGCGAGGGGGCGGCGAAGTTGGCGGACGCGTACCGTTTTCGATTTGATGGGGTGGAGATCATTGGCGATGATGTAATGATTACTGCGCATCAACGGGCTTAGCAGTAACACTCTCGCATTTTCCCAGAGCGCGATGATCACAGACCTTTCGAACATCACCAAGCGACTCCAGGACCTCGTCACGGAGGGCAATCAACTCCTTCGCGGGATTGCTGACGATCGTTCAATCGGCTTGGAGGTGCGCGCGGCATGCCTTGCCTGGATGTTCTCGGCGGTTCATGTTCTGGAGATTTCGATGCCGGTGGCGAGCCGATACAAAACCGAGGCGACGCGGTTATTGCCGAAGGCCGATGATAGTTTCGCAGCTTCGAGGGTCGCTGCGATTCTGGGTATCCTTAAATCAGCAACATCGGAGTGGTCGGCGGGCCTGATTGGCACCTTAGAGTTTCACTTCGTAGGCCTTGCGTTTGAAGATTTTCTGAAGCTCGCTGCCGAAAAAAATGAGAGCGGGCAGCGCGACGTCGCAGCGATCCTGGCCTGCGCCGTTTTCGAAGACGCAGTGAAGAGATTGTCTCGGAAGCACGGAGTTAATTCGACCGGCCAGACTCTTGAACCGCTTCTCAATTCGCTGAAGTCGAAGGGCGTTCTGAGCAAGCTCAAAGCCGAACGCCTCAAATCGCACGTGAAAGTGCGTAATCAAGCATTTCACGCTCAATGGGATCAGTTCGAAAAGCCCGAACTTCGCCGGATGATCGAAGACTTAGAAGAACTAATCGAAACCCACTTTGTAGAACAACACACAGCTTCGGCGTGAAGCTGCTCTTATCTTCGTCGGGATCCCACCGCGCGACCCACGTCGTTGCGATCCGCGCCGGCTACAAGTAGTGAGCGCACGAGGAGATCGACGCTCACCGTCGAGTCAGCAGCCTCCATCTTTGCCACACGGGATTGGCTGGAACCGAGCCGGCCGGCGAGATCGGCTTGTGTCCATTTGTGCTGCTCGCGCAGTTCGCGGAGGCGCCGCGCCAGACCGAGTTTGATCTCCACGAACTCCGCTTCCGAGGCATCGAGTTTCAAAAAATCCTTCGCATCACCAATGTTCCAGCCTGCCTTCGCAAGTTTCTTTCTCTTTTCCGTTTTCATAGTCAGTCCTCCGCATCTCGCAGGTACTTATTCAATCTCGCCCTCGCCGAATGAAGTACCAGGTTGGGTGTCGTTCGGGTCTTCTTCGAAAATACTTCGAGAATCACAACGGCGTCGCCAGCTACGTGATACAGAATCCGCCATGTAGCTCCCTCATCGATGATCCGAAGTTCATGACATTGCGGGCCAATCGTAGGCATGGGACGCGATGACGGAAGAGAAAGGTGTTCACCTTGTTGCAGCCGGCGCAGGAGAAATCCCGCCTCCAGGCGTCCCATCCGAGAAAACGGCGGGGTCTTCACCTCGCCATGCAACCAGACCAAGGGTCTCTCTATCATCAGGCATGCGAAATATATGTCAGATCAGGCATATTCGCAACGCGAGCCTTGGCATGACAATCCCGCGTCCGAGTAAACTTCCGAAGCAATGACAAAGGTTGAAGCGCTGCAGCGAGAGATTGAAATGCTCTCTCCGGAAGAGCTTGCGGAACTGTGCGCGTGGGTTCTCAAACGAGACGCCGAAGCCTGGGACCCTGAGATCGAACGCGATGCGGCATCGGGCAAACTCGACAGGCTGTTCGAAGGCTCCGCGGTCGATCATCGCGCGGGCAAGAGCCGGGAGATTTGAATGTTCACCGGCATCATCAACCATACCGGCATCATCGACTCGCTCGACCATCTCGGCTCGGGCGCGCGGCTGCGGCTGCGGACGAGCGATGAGACGCCGTTCGTTCGCGGTGAGAGCGTCGCGGTCAATGGAGTTTGCCTGACCGTCCTGCCGCAGGGCGACGGCTCGCTCCTCACCGACGTCTCCAACGAAACGCTCGCGCGTACCACCCTCGGCTCGCTGACGAGCGGTGCGAAAGTCAACATCGAGCGCGCGATGTCCCTCGGCGACCGGCTTGGCGGGCATCTCGTGCAGGGACATGTCGACTGCGTCGGAGCACTGCTGTCGATGAAAGCCGAGGGAGAGTTCGCGGTGTATCGGTGGAGCGTGCCGCAGGAGTATGCGGAGCTTGTCGTCGACAAAGGATCGATTGCTGTCGATGGGGTTTCCTTGACGGTGGTCGAGCCGGATGGCGGGAGTTTCGGCGCTGCACTCATCCCCGAAACATTGCGCCGCACCAACCTCGGCGAGGCCGTCGCCGGCGCGCGTGTGAACCTCGAGCTGGACATGATTGCCAAGTACGTCCGCTCGCTGGTGGCGCCGTATCTCGCACGCTGAGACGCGCATACACTGTGGCCGCGTGATCGTTTACAAGAAAACGCCACATCTGCGGCTTACGCGCGCGCAGGTGCCCGAGGCGCCGTACTGGGCCGCGACCACGATCGCGCCGTACAGTCCGCGCCGTGCTGCGCCGATCGCCATCGACTACATCGACCTGCGCGCCTCGTGCGCCGAGCGCTTCGAGGTTTCCGTCTGCGAGAACGTGCGCGACGATCTGGAGCGCACTACGACGCGCCATCCGCTGCATGCGCCGGTGCTGATCGATGCCGCCGAGTTCGCGGAAGTCATCTTCGGCCGCGGGGAGGAAGCGCTGCAGTTCGCGAGCGAGCGGCACGTTGCGGCGATGCAACTCGTCTCCACGCGCGGCGCGATCCCGAAGTTGGAAGCGGAGGATGCGGTGATCGCCATCGCCACCTGGCCGCTGGAGTTCGATCGTGTCGAAGCACTTTTCGCAGATGCGAAGGAACGCGGCGTGAAGTGGGGAGTGGTCGTTCCGATCATTTTTCCGGTTACGACCGATCTCACGGCGCTGTCGCAGCTTTCCGATCTCGCGAAAAATTACGGCGCGTCATTTTTCGCCGGCGTCCCGATCGAGCTGGACGCCACCGCGCGAAACGCCCTCGCGCGAACGCTCACCGGCGACGGCAGCGAGGAAACGTACGAGATGCTTTTCCACGCCGACCTCGGTCCAATCCGGCTGTCGACGGAACGCCACATCGCGGCCCTGGCCTCCGAAATCGGTGCCGCGGATTTCGTCGTCCCGCCGCGTTGGGACCGGCGGACGAACTGGAACGCGGCGGTGCTGCTCACGCTCACCGCGACGCGCATCCTGTCGATGAATCACGACGAGGAGCTGGCGTGGCGTCTGACGCGATCGGCGAAAGTGGTAGCGCTGCTGGAGAAACCGATCGAGCGCGTCGCGCAGGCGGCCAGCCTTTCCATCATCGACTCGCTCGACGAGATCAGCGTCGATCTTCTGACGGAGTGGCTCGAAACCGGCAGGTCCAGCTTCGTCGGACACATCGAAAAACAGTGGCGCTTGCGAAGGGACAGTGGAGTTTGAGGGATATCGCGCGGCAGTCGGTGCAGGCGACTATCGGGGCGAAGCCGGAGGCAACCCACGCTGCCGGCCGTGCCGGCGCTTGAATGCTTCCTTGAATCCTACCGGGAGAGCGGCAGGATAGCAGAAAATTCCAAAAGCGATAGATATTGTTAAGTCAATGACAAACCCTGGGAGCGCGGGCGACCCGCCCGCAGTTGACGCCGCGCCGGTTGCCAAAAAACCGCCGCGCAAAATCCCCGCGCTCGCACTCCTTCTCACTGCCCTGGCCATCGTGCTGCTGTTCATCGCCGCCGCGGCCTGGTTCATCGCGCATCGCATCGAACAGGCGGCCGTCCGCGCCGTCACGCGCAAGGAAGAAACCGTCGACCTCGGATCGCTCGTCACGCGTATCCGCGATCTGAACCGCCTCGAAACCGCGTCGATGCGCGTGGTCAGTGTCAGCACGATCCGGCAAACGTACGATCTGATCCCGAACGCGCTGGCCGGCGATGAGCTGACGCTCTACTCCGCCGGTGACGTCATCGCCGGTGTCGATCTCTCGCTGCTAAAGACGGAGGACGCCTACCGCCAACCGGACGGCACGGTGGTCGTCCACCTCCCGCCGCCGCAAGTCCTCCTATCGCGCATCGACAACCGCGCTACGCACGTCATCGACCGCCGCACCGGCGTCTTCCGCCGCGCCGACGTGGGCATGGAAGGCCGCGCCCGCCAGTACGCCGAGCAGAACATCCGCAACGAAGCGCTACGCAAAGGCATCCTCCCGCTCGCGCAGACGAACGCCGAGGCGCGCATCGCCGGATTGCTGCATACGTTAGGTGCGTCGAAGGTCCGGTTCGACGTCAGCACGGGCGCGGGGCCGCGCTAGTTCTATTTTGTATTGACAAAATAGAGAACCGGGCCCACATTGATTCGGCGGATGATGTTCGAACCAAACGCGAACAAGGTAACGATGCTTTTTCCTCTTCTCCAGGACGATGGAGAACCGTTCTCGGCAGGCGCTTGGGAGTGGTGGCTCGACAGCATCCTGACGTTCGGTGCGTACCACGAACTGGCGACGCGCGGCACCTGGAGAGGCAACCCCGAGCGGCATCGGTGCGTCAAGATCGTGACCACCGACGAGTCCGAAGTCGAACGCTTGGAGGCTTTCGTGCGCGAAGCGCGAGACGTATTTGGTCAGGAAGCGATGTATTTCGAAGCCGTAAGAGTTCACTTCAAGCTCATCTAGGTCACGGAGACGCCATGCGCTATCACAACCCGGATTCTGGCCTTCGAATCGATCTCACTGGCCTCGATGCTGACCGGCAGCGCTTCTATCGCTTGGCGATCGAGCAGTTTCACGCCAACGTTGACTGGCTGGAGTTCGAGAACTTCGCCTTTTCCTTCGGCTCTCCGATATTCAAAGCTGTACACGACCGTCAGGAAGTTCTCACCGATCCACTGTTCGTAGTCCTGAAGGACATCTGGCTTCGCCTCGGCATCCGCCAGGGTATGGTCGCACCGTCGAAGGAGATTCCGACCCGTGCAAAAGAAAGCCGGAAGGCCAGTTCGCACATCCCCGCGCATCGCGGTCACATGGCGATTGCCGATAAACCTTCTGTTTCGTCTCGACGCCGTCGCTGAGGCGGCCGGTGTCACCACGACGGAGTGGGTTGAGCGAGCGATCACGACGTCGCTCGAATCGCGATCGGTGAGGACACCTCTCAAGTGACGCGATTCGCCTAACTGGTGGCCGAGCCTCGGGCAACCAACCGCTGCGGGCCGTGCCCGCCGCTGTGCGATCATCCCTCCTCAACATTTATGCAAGTGATGGCCGGCAGCCGCCTCGGTCCCTATGAAATCGTTGCGCCGATTGGTGCGGGCGGGATGGGGGAGGTGTACAAGGCGCGCGACACGCGGCTCGATCGCAGCGTCGCCATCAAGATCCTGCCGGCAGCGTTTGCCGATAACGCGCAACTGAAGATTCGTTTCGAGCGCGAGGCCAAGACCATTTCGCAGCTCACGCATCCCAACATCTGTACGCTCTACGACGTCGGCAACGAAGGTGGCGTCGAGTACCTGGTCATGGAACTGCTCGAGGGCGACACGCTGGCCGACCGGCTCGCACGTGGACCGCTGCCGATGCGCGACGTGCTTCGCTATGGCCGCGAGATCGCCGCGGCCCTCGACCGCGCCCATCGCGCCGGCGTCGTTCATCGCGATCTGAAGCCGGGAAACGTGATGATCACGAAGTCGGGCGCGAAGCTGCTCGATTTCGGCCTGGCCAAAGGCGGCACGATCCAGATATCGCCGGACGGCGTGACGCAGCAGAAGTCGCTCACGCAGGAAGGAACCATTCTCGGCACTTTCCAGTACATGGCGCCCGAGCAGCTCGAAGGAATCGAAGCCGACACCCGCACCGACATCTTCGCTCTCGGCGCGGTGCTCTACGAGATGGCCACCGGGCGGCGCGCGTTCGACGGCAAAACGAAAACGAGCCTCATCGCCGCCATCGTCGGAGGCGAACCGAAACCGATCCGCGAGTTCCAGCCGTTGACGCCGCCGGCGTTCGAGCACGTAGTGACCAAGTGCCTGGCCAAGGATCTCGACCATCGCTGGCAGAGCGCATCGGACGTCGCCTCGGAGCTGGAGTGGATCGGCGGAATCACCACCGTCGAGCAAACCGCGATCGATCGCGGCAAGCGCACCACTCGTCGTCGCGCCGCGGTCGCCGGTATCGTTGCCACCGCGGTGATCGCTGCTGCCGTTGCCGCCGCAATCGTCTTTCGCAAGCCGGCCGCGGAAACGCCGATGGTGCTCTCGATCGCCATGCCGCAGCGACGCGCGTTCGACGCCTTTGGGCAGGCGGCGCTCTCGCCCGACGGCAGCACGCTCGTCTTCGTCGGCAACCTCACCGGGCCGACCTTCTCGGGTAAGACCGCGCCAACATTGTGGCTTCGCACGATCGATCGCGCCGACGTCCGGTTACTGCCCGGAACCCAAGGGGCGTCGGAACCGTTCTGGTCGCCCGACGGCAAATCGATCGGTTTTTTCGCGGAGAGAAAGCTGAAGCGGATCGCGGCGGAGGGCGGCCCGCCGCGAGTCATTGCCGACGCGCCGAGCAGCTCCGGAGGTACGTGGAACCGCGCCGGTGTCATCGTTTTCTGTCCGGACGGCCTTGGACCGCTGGTTCAGGTTGACGCGAACGGCGGGACGCCTCGCGCGGTCACAAAACTCACTCCGCAGGAGGAAGGCCATCGCTGGCCGTCTTTTCTTCCCGATGGCGATCACTTCCTCTACCTGGGCGACGCCGCGAAAACGGAGAATCATCACCTGAAGGTCGGATCGCTCCGCGACGGCAGCAGCCGCGACCTCATGCAGGCGGTGACGAATGTGATCTACGTCGCCGGCCAGCTCTTCTTCGTGCGCGCCGGAGCACTCATGGCGCAGCCCTTCGATGCGAAATCGATGGCGCTTTCCGGTGAGCCGCACTTGATCGCCGAAAACGTGCTGGAGAACGACGCCAATCACCACTTCGAGTTCACCGCCTCGGAGAACGGCCGCCTCGTCTACCGGTCCGGCAGCAGTGATTCGCAGCTTATGTGGGTCGACCGTTCCGGTAAGTCGCTCGCTACGCTCGGCGACCCGCGCCGCTTCGGATACATGCTACGCATCTCGCCCGATCAGCAACACGTAATCGCCGAGCAGAATGACGCCGACGGCCGCAGTGACGACCTCTGGATGTTCGACGCCGGCCGCGGCGTGGCTACGCGGTTCACGTTCGATCCCGCAAGTGAGCGCAACCCGGTCTGGTCGCCCGACGGCACCAAGGTCGCCTTTTCCTCGATGCGCACGGGGCTCGGTGATCTCTACCTCGCTGATGCGTCGTCGCCATCGAACGTGCAACGTCTCACCGCCACACCGGAGCCGATCGAGCCGACGGCGTGGTCGCGCGATGGAATGCTCCTCTGCGACGACGACCACTCGACGCAGACAGACATCCTGATGATCTCGGTGCAGACAAAACAATCGACGCCGTATCTCGCCACCCGCTTCAACGAATCGTCCGCCGCTCTCTCTCCGGACAATTCACGGGTCGCTTACGTCAGCGACGAGTCCGGCCGGCTCGAGGTCTACGTGGAACACTTTCCATCGCACGCCGCGCGGCGACAGGTCTCGATCAACGGCGGAACGCTCCCGGCGTGGCGCGGTGACGGCCGCGAGCTCTTCTTCGCCGGCCTCGGGGGCGATCTGATGAGCGTCGATATGACCAGCGATTCCGCCACTCCCAAGCCGCTCTTCCACCTCCGTGGCTTCAGTTACGACGTCACCCGCGACGGCCAGCGCTTCATCGTCGACCAGCCGGTGGAGGACACGTCCGCCGCGCCGTTGACGTTCGTGTCGAACTGGATGGCCCTGCGAAAGTAACGTGATCTGCGCCGACCCGCGTTCATCTGCGGATACGTTCGCCACGAACCCGCCACAATCCTGCCGCTGACTCGCCTCGTGCGAACGATCGCCGCGTCATATTGCGGATCGATCCTCCCTCAGTAGTGAGGAGCGGACAATGAATTACACATCACATTTCGGCGGATTCGTGCGTGCTAACCTCCGCCGCATGAAGCGAATTGGTGTGGGGATTCTTCTTTTTGTGTGCGCGGTTTCCGCGCAGGCGGCGGACAAGCTGACCATCGTCAAAGCCGGGCCGGTGGGCGAGGTGGCGAACCTCGCCGAGGCCAACGAGATTCGGGTCGTGTTCAACGAGCCGATGATCGTGCTCGGCAAGATTCCGAAGGTGCTGAACGTGCCCTGGTTTCATGTCGCGCCCGAGATCAAGGGGACGTTTCGGTGGTCGGGGACGGCCACGCTGATCTTTACGCCCGATCCGAAGACGCCACTGCCGTTCGCGACTAAGTTCGACGTGACCATCGACGCTGATGCAAAAGCGGTCTCCGGGAAGACGCTCGGGACCGCATATCACTTCTCCTTCACCACGCCGACGATCCAGTTGCTGCGCACCGATTGGTATCGAAAAGATGGCAAGTACGACGGCGCCGTCGTCATCGCGCTCTGGTTCAATCAACCGGTCGACGCGGAAACGCTCGGACCGCATCTCCAACTGCGTACGGCCGAGCATCCATTCGGAGTACCGCTGATGCCTGCGCGCGAGCGCCTGCAGAAGCTCGAGCCGCAGCAGGTGGCGGCGTTCGATGCGAAGGTGGCCGCCGCGCAGGCAGCAGCGGCAAGCAACGGAAAGCCGGTCTTCTCGTTCTTCCCGACCGATTGGGACAAGAAACGCTACAAGCCGGCGCCGGAGCTGGTCGTGGTCGAAACCAAACCGGGAGTTCCGCCGGAAACGGAACTGCAGGTATTCATGGACGACGCGCTGGCCAGGCGCACGACCAATGTCGCCACGGGGAAGACGCAGACGTTCACGATCCTGCTGAATCCGATGTTTTTCGTCGACCAGATCGAGTGCACGCACGAGTGCAATCCCGACTCCTACAACCCGATCCGCCTCCGCACGCACAACGGCGTGCCGTTCGCGAACATCAAGAAAGCGGTGAGCGTCATCGACGTCACCGATCCCGCGCACGAAGTTCCGGTCACGCCCGGCGCGAAACCGCGCGACGCCGACACCGACGGCGACACCGACGGCGAGAACAGTGTGTCGACGTTCAGTCTCGACGAGCTCGGATACTCTCTTCACCCCGCACACAACTATGCGATCCGCATCGATCCCACGCTGACCACGAAATCGGGACAGGTCCTCGGCTACACGTGGATGGCGATCGTCGAGTACTGGCACAAGGGCGCGTTCATCAGCTTCGGCGACGGCCATGGCGTTTGGGAATCGAGCGGCGGGCCGACGCTGCCGTTCTACGCGCGCAACTTCAAGAACGTCACGCAGTGGATGACGCCACTGACTGTCGATCAGCTCGTACCGTCGATCGTCGAGCTGCAGAAGGAAGGCTTCCGCAAAGTGCCCGACACGCCCGGCGTGCAGCGCAAGCTCGCGCCGCAGGCCGACGTGCTGCAGTCGTACGGACTGAATCTCAAATCCGCGCTGCCGTCGATCGGCAACGGAATCGTCTGGGCGGTCATCCAGCCCGGCATCCCGATCGAGAAATCGAAGCCGTACGCGGGAGAGGTCGCCGGTACGATCGTGCAGGTCACGAACCTCGGCATCTCCGTCAAAGACTCACCGCAGAACACGCTCGTCCTCGTTTCGCGGCTCGACAACGCCGCGCCGGTCGCGGGCGCGAAGGTTTCCATCCGCACGATGGACAACAAAGTGTTCTGGACCGGAACGACGGATGGGAACGGCATCGCCATCGCGCCGAATACCGATCTGCGCGTCGATCGCCAGCATAAAAATGCGCAGGGTGAAGAGGAAGACGAAGGCTCGTGGGAAGCGCTCAGCGGAATCCACTTCGTGGTCACCGCCGAGAAGGATGGCGACACTGCCTACGCAGCGAGCGATTGGAACGAAGGAATCGGCCCGTGGGACTTCGGGGCTAATTTCGATCTGAGAGAAACGCAGCCGCTGCTGCGCGGCACAATCTTCACCGACCGCGGCGTCTACAAGCCGGGCGAGGAAGTTCACGCGAAAGTGGTCCTGCGCAGCGACACGCCGAAAGGCATGCAATTGCTGCCGGCCGGCACTGTCGTGGAGGTTGCCGTGACCGACTCGCATTCGAAGGAAGTCGACAAACGCACGGTCACGCTGAACGGCTGGAGCACCAGCGAGTGGACGTGGACCGTGCCGGCGGATTCAGTCCTCGGCGATTACACGATCAGCGCGAAGGTCGCCTCGCAGCGCCTCGAGGCGAGCGGCAACTTCCTCGTGGCCGCCTATCGCCGCCCCGAGTTCCGCGTTGACGTCACGCTCAAAGCGCCGAACTCGATCGCGGGGACGAAACTGAACGGCACCATCGTCGGCAAGTACCTCTTCGGCGCGGCCATGGCCTCGCGGCCGGTGGCGTGGACGTATTCGAAAGCGCCGATTTACGAGGTGCCTCACGCGATCCGCGACAAGTACGCCGACGGGCAGTGGGAGTTCCTCGGCGAAGACTCCGAGCATCGCCGCGAAGCTGAAACGATCTCCACGAAGACGCAGAAGCTCGATTCGAAAGGGGAGTTGAAGCTCCCGCTCGAAACCGATCGGGAAGCCGGCTGGCCGTGGACCTACGAGCTCGAAGGCAACGTCACCGACATCTCGCGCCAGCAGATCGCCGGACGCACATCGTTCCGTGTCGATCCCGCGCCGTGGTACATCGGCGTGAAGACGCCTCCGTACTTCGCCGACACCGCCAAGGGCGTCGACACGGCCATCATCGCCGCCGCGCTCGACGGAACTCTCACCGCGGACGTCAAAGTCAGCATCGACCTGCATCGCATTCAGTGGAACTCCGTCCGCGAGTCGACCGGCCACGGTTTCTACAACTGGACCTCGGAACGCAAAGAGCTCGACGCCGGCCATTTCGATGTCACGACCACCGCCGCGCCGGTGCCGCTGCACATCCCGATCACGAATGGCGGCGAGTACCTGATCATCGCAACGGCCAAGGATGCGGACGGCCATTCGACGACGACGCGGACCTGGTTCTACGCCGTCGGCGGCGGTTACACCGCGTGGGAACGCTACGACCACAACCGAATTGACCTCGTGCCGGAAAAGAAAACCTGGAAGCCGGGCGAGACCGCGCGGATCATGGTGAAGTCGCCGTGGGAACACGCGACGGCGCTGCTCACCACCGAGCGCGAAGGCGTGCGCACCTGGAAGACGTTCGAGCTGACATCGACGCAGACCACCGTCAGCGTTCCGATCACTGAAAAAGACATCCCCAATCTCTACGTTTCCGTGCTGTTGCTGAAGGGACGCACGAAGGAAGGTGTTGAGGACGAGAGCGATCCCGGCAAGCCTGCCTTCCGCCTCGGCTACACCGCAATCAATGTCGAAGACGCCACGAAGCGGCTCAAAGTCGCGGTGAAAGCGAATCGAGACGAGTACCGTCCCGCGTCGAAGGCTCGCATCGAAGTCGATGTGAAAGATGTTGCCGGCAAACCGACGCAGTCCGAGGTCACGTTGTGGGCGGTTGATTACGGCGTGCTTTCGCTGACCGGATATTCGACGCCTGATGTTCTGCAGTCGATCTACCTCGAGAAAGCGCTGCAGGTCGTCAACGAAGACTCGCGGCAGAAGATCGTCAGCCGCCGCGTGCTGACGCCGAAAGGGGAGACCAGCGGCGGTGGTGGCGGACGCGACGCCGGACCTGGCGTCATCCGCAAGGACTTCCGCGTGCTCGCGTTCTGGGTCGGTTCCGTCGTCACCGACAGCAAGGGTCACGCGAAAACCGACATCACGCTGCCGGAGTCGCTGACCACGTATCGCATCATGGCCGTCGCGGGCGACAAGGCGTCACGCTTCGGCTGGGCGCAGAACGAGATCCGCATCAACAAGCCGGTGCTGCTCACGCCGACGTGGCCGCGCTTCCTCGCCGTCGGCGACAAGGCGTATTTCGGCGCCGTCGTGCATTCGCAACTCAAGCAGCCGGGCAAAGCGACCGTGACGATCAAGTCGCTCGATCCCTCGGTCGTCGAATTCGCGCAGCCGGTTTCGAGCACGATCGACGTCCCCGCGGAAGGAACGGCCGAGGTTCGTTTCAATGCCGAGGCGAAAGCGGTCGGCAACGCGCGCATTCAAATCACTGTGTCGCTCAATGGCGAGAAGGACGCGTTCGAAGATTCGCTCCCGGTGCGAATCCTCGCGCCGTCGGAAACCGTCGCCGCGTATGGCGAAGCGAAGCCGAACGCGCAGGAAACGCTCGTCGTTCCGAAGGACATCGTCCCCTCGGCCGGCGGACTGCACGTCGAGCTCGCATCGACGGCGATGGTCGGTCTCGCGGAGGGTGCGTCGTACCTCATCACGTATCCGTACGGCTGCGCGGAACAGCGTTCCTCCGCGGCGATGGCTCTCATGCTCGCCGGTGATCTCGGCGAAGCGTTCGCGCTGCCCGGCATCGACTCGAAAAAAGCGAAATCGACCGCGCAACAGACCATCTACGAGCTTTACAAGTTCCAGTGCAGCGACGGCGGCTTTGCCTTCTGGGCCGGCGAGTGCACCGCAAAATCGCCGTACCTGACCGCCAACGTCCTGCACATCATGCGGCGCGCCGAGAAGTTGAAGTACGACGGCAGCAAGGACGTGATGAAGCGCGGCTACGACTTCCTCCAGCTCGACTTGAGGGAGCCGCGGCCCACGAACGAGGCGTGGTGGCCGGCGTACACGGCGTGGCAGGCCTTCGCCGTGAAGGTGCTCGTCGAGGGCGGCCGCAATGAGGACAGCCACCTCACGCGGATCTACTCATACGTCGATCACATGCCGGTCTTCGGCATGTCGTATCTGCTCGACGCCATGATGGCCAAGGGGGAGAAAGGTCAACGTGTTGACGATCTCGTCCGGCGCATCAACAACGCCATCCTGCCCGAGGGCGGCACTGCGCACGTCGAGGAACTCTCCGATCCGTACCTTCTCTATTACTGGAGTTCGAGTATCCGCTCCACCGCCATCGCCCTCGGCGCGCTGACCCGTCACGGCCAGAACGAGCAGCTCGTCAAGCAGATGGTGCGCTGGCTCATGCAGAAACGCGTCGAAGGGCGCTGGGGCAACACGCAGGAAAACGTCTGGGCCATGGAGTCGCTCGTCGACTACTACCACAAGTACGAGAGCGAGATCCCCGATTTCACCGCCGTCGTCAAGATCGGCGACGACGCCCTGGCCAACGATTCCTTCAAAGGGCGCAGTACGGAAGCGAAGAACCACGACGTTCCGATGTTGCAGTTGCAGAAGCGCGCTGCTGCCAGCGTTCCCGTCACGTTCGACCGGCAGGGGACAGGGACGCTCTTCTACATGATGCGTCTCCGCTACACGCTCGCCGGACTGCTGCACGACGGTCTCGATCAAGGCTTCAACGTCGAGCGGAAGTACTCGAAGAAAACGTTCAAGGCCGGCGATCTGATCAAAGTCACGCTGCGCATTCGCAACACGAAGGAGAGGATTTTCGTCGCAGTCACCGATCCGATTCCTGCCGGCACCGAGCCGGTGGAGTCATGGTTCGCCACGACCGCGACCGATCTGGCCGAGGCGCAGGCGAAGAGCGACACGGGCGGCGACTGGATGTCGTGGTGGCAGCGCGGCGGCTTCGATCACGTCGAGCGCCACGACGATCGCGTCACGCTCTTCGCCACACGCCTGGGCGAAGGGATGCACGAGTTCACGTACATGGTCCGCGCCACGACGGCGGGCATGTTCATCACCGCGCCGATGACCGTCGAGGAGATGTACGAGCCGGAAGTGTTCGGCAGAACGGCCAGCGAGGTCGTCGAGGTCAAACCGTGAAGAAGTCGCTCGTCGTCGCCGCGTTGTTGGTTGTGATCGGAGTTGCGCTTTGGGTTCGCCTCGGACCCATTCCTCCGATCACGCCCGACACGACGCCGACGATCGTCGACCGCAACGGCATCGTCCTTTACGAGCCGCTGTCGTCCACCGGGACGCGCAACGAGTGGCTGAATGAAGTTCCGCCGTCGATTGCGAATGCGACGATCGCCGCTGAGGATCGCCGTTTCGAGCAGCACCTCGGCATCGATCCGATCGCGATCGCGCGTGCAGTGGTTCACGACGTCGTGAGGCTTCGCGCCGCGGAGGGCGGATCGACGATCACGCAGCAGGTCGCGAAGATGCTCCTCGGCAATCCGCCGCGCACGATCGCCGCGAAGGTGCGGGAAGCCGTGATCGCGCTGCGGCTCGAACATCGCTACACGAAGCACCAGATCCTCGCGCTCTACGTCAATCTCGCGCCGTACGGCGAACAGACCATCGGCATCGCCCGCGCCAGTCGGCGCTACTTCGCCTGTGCGCCGGACGAGTTGACCATCGCTCAGTCGGCCTGGCTGGCGTCGCTGCCGCAGCGTCCGTCGACGCCGCGCCGCGCGCTGGCGCGGCAACGCGTCGTGCTCGCGCGCATGAAAAAACTCGGAAGCATCGATGCCGCTGAATATCGCGACGCGCGCGCCGAGCGGCTCTCGCTCGATCGCGGACTCCAACCGACGCTCGCCCCGCATTTCGTCGAACGCGTCCGCGCGTCCCTCGGACCCAATGCTCCGCGCCGCATCGAAACGACGCTCGACGCGAACTTGCAGGCCAGCGTGCGCGGAATCATCGCCGCCGAGCGCGGTGAGCTTCTTCGCCACGGCGCGCACAGCGTGGCCGTGGCCGTGCTCGACAATCGCACCGGCGAATGGCTGGCGTGGGAAGGGTCGGGCGATTACTTCGGCACAAACTTCGGCGGCGCGATCGACGGCGTCACGACGTTGCGCCAACCGGGATCGACGCTGAAGCCGTTCACGTACGCGCTCGCGTTCGAGCAGGGATTCACGCCCGCGACCGTGCTGGCCGATGTGCCGTCGCATTTTCCAACCGCCGAGGGGGGCGTGGTCTACACGCCGCGAAACTACGACGGCGGCTACCGCGGACCGCTGCGCGCGCGCCTGGCGCTGGCGGGATCGGAGAACGTTCCCGCGGTGGCGCTGCTGTCGAAAGTCGGGCCGCCGTCGCTGTTGCGTTTACTCCGAGGAGCGGGATTTCACGACCTGACCCGCACCGCCGATTACTACGGACTCGGACTCACCCTCGGCGACGCCGAGGTGACGCTCGAACAGCTCGTGACCGCGTACGCGACCTTCGCGCGGGGCGGGCTCTCCGCTTCACCGAGCATGATTCGCGCGGCTGCGCCGCTGAGCACAGACAAGAGTGTCTGTGCCACATGCGGCGGCGCGCAAACAACGAAGGCTGCATCTTCGGCAGGCAGGTGTGGCACAGACACTCTTGTCTGTGCTCCGGCCGAATCCGCAGCACCGGCCACTCGAACCGTGTCGCAACGCACCGCCTTCTGGATCACCGACATCCTCAGCGATCCCAAAGCGCGCGAATTCATTTTCGGCCGCGGCGGCAATCTCGACTTTCCGTTCCCCGTCGCGGTCAAGACCGGCACATCGCAGGCCTATCACGACAACTGGACGATCGGCTACACGCGCGCCGTCACCGTCGGAGTGTGGGTCGGCAACTTCGACCGCACCGCGCTACGCAACTCCAGCGGCGTCACCGGCGCCGGTCCGGTCTTCCACGCGGTCATGCTGGCCGCGATGCGCCGTGCCCGCGGCAACGCCGACACGGCGATCGTCGATCGTCCCGACGATCTCGAAGAGCAGCCGATCTGCGCGTTGTCCGGTCATCGCCCGTCGACGTCGTGTCCTGCAACCGAAACCGAGTGGCTTCCGCGCGATGCAGCCGTCGAGTTCTGCGCGTGGCATCACGCGAGCGGCGTCTCGTGGCCGGCCGAATATCGCGAATGGGCCGCCGCGCACGAGCGTCGCCCGACTGGAAACACGCAGGGCGCGACCGTCGCACGCGACACCACCTTCCGCATCACCAGCCCTGCGAACGACACCACCTACCTCGTCGATCCGACGCTCCACCGCGAGTTCCAGGCGCTCCACCTCCGCGCCACGCACGACGCCAGTTGGATCGTCGACGGCAAACCCGCCGCGCGCGAATGGCCGTTGCAAACGGGACAACACACGATCGTGGCGACGAACGCGCGCGGCGAGCGCGATCGGGTTTACATCACAGTGCGGTAGGCGAGACGAAAACGAAATGTTGAATGTTGAATGTTCAATGTTGAATGTTGAATGAAGCTCCCACCGGGCCATTCAACATTCAACATTGAACATTAAACATTTCCGCTTCTAAAACAGCTCCTGGCCCGCCCTCTGCTACGATCCGCCCAATGTCTACTGACCTCCTCGGCATCGGCATCGCCGGCACCTCGCTCAGCGATCTCGAACGCCGCATCCTTCGCGACAACCCGCCGTACGCCGTCGTCATCTTCGGCCGCAACATCGGCGAGGCGGACGAGTTCCGCGAGCTGACCGCGGAGATCAAATCGCTCGCACCATCCGCGCCGCCGCTTCTGATGATCGATGAAGAAGGAGGCCGCGTCGATCGCCTCCGCCATCTCATCCCCGGCCTGCCGAGCGTGCAGGCATTTGCCGAAGGCGCCGAGCCGTCGGAGATGTCGCGCTGGAGCGGACGCGTCATCGGAATGGCGCTGCGCTACTTCGACGTCGAGATCGATCTCGCGCCGGTCGTCGACATCCGCGGCGATGATTCGCCCAAAGGCCTCGAGCGCCGCACCTTCGGCAGCGATCCCGATTCCGTCGTCGAACTCGCCGGCGCCTTCATCCGCGGCCTGCACGAAACGGGCACCGCCGCCTGCCTCAAACACTTCCCCGGCATCGGCCTCGGCTCCGGCGATCCGCACTACGGCGCCACGGTGATGAACCTCTCGCGCGAACAACTGCTCGCGCGTGATCTTGTCCCATTCGCGAAGCTCGGCAACGAAGCCGCCGCCATCATGATCGGCCACGGCATTTATCCGCAGATCGACGATGCCGAAACGCCCGCGACGCTCAGCCGCCGCCTGACGCACGATCTCCTCGACGCCATCGGCTTCCACGGCCTCGCCGTCAGCGATGATATGGAGATGCACGCTGTCTCCGACCTCGGCTCCTACGAATCGCTGGCCGAGCGCGCGCTGATGGCCGGCAGCGACATCGTCCTTTTCTGCAGCCACATCGAACGCATCCCCGAACTGCAGCGATCGATGAAGCACTTCGGTACGACCAGCACCGCCGTCGCCGCGCGCGTGGCCGAGGCGCATGCGAAAGCGCAGAAGTTCCGCGATCACATCGCGCGGCTACGCGCGAAT
>JAFAOU010000163.1 GCA_019247495.1 Acidobacteriota bacterium | reverse complement strand
GTCGCCAATCAGTTTGGCGACGGCTTTCATGTTCTCGGCGCGGTCGGTGACGACGAGCGAGTTGGAGGATGGCTGGATCGACATCGAGCCTTCCTTGCTCAGCAGCGGCTTGATTGCAGCGGCAGCTTTGTCGGCCTGCTTGAATTTAAACGAGAACGAGTGGACCGCGAGAGCGGGCTTGCCGTCGGCCGTGGCAGGTTCTGCGAATGCCGCGCCGCTGAACGCGAGCATCATCGAGATCATCAGAAAAATGCGTTTGAATTTCATAAGTCCGCCGGCAACTTGTCGTCGAAGATCATCACGACCTTCGTGTCGCTGCCGTCGTTCGGCATCTCGACGATCGTCGCGTCATGGGATGAATACGTTTCGACGAACGATTTCGTCGCAGTGGCAGCGGGACGGGGCTTGGCAGCGGCCATAACATGAGCCGGCGCCGGCGCTTGAACAGGATGTTCGTAGCGATACGCGATCGTAGCGCCGGTGAAGCCGGCAGCAACGGTTGCCGCAATCGCCCAGCGCTGCCACGCGCTCGCGGCGCGCCGCGGCGCCAGCGAAGCCTCGGCGTCATGGACGCGTACCTGCGACATGACATCGCCGACAAACGCATCGACGCCGCCGGGCGGGATGAGCTCTTCGCCCCCGAGTGAACGGAAGAAGAGGTCCGGATCGACGCTCATCGCGAAATCGAGGCAGGCATCGCAATGGCGAAGGTGCTCGAGCATCGCGGCGTCGGCATTGCCCGGCTGCAGGTTCGTGCGGAAGTAGTGGCAGGTCATCATCGCGAGTCCTCCCACAGACGTGCGTACTCGGGGAAGCGTTTCCTGAGTTGCGCCTGCATCAGCTTGCGGGCGTTGAAGAGGTGATTGCGGACGGTCGACTCGCGGCAGCCAAGAACTTTGGCGATCTCGGAGGAACGAAGGTCTTCCATCTCGCTCATGACGAAGATGGTCTTCTGCTTCGGCGAGAGGACGTTCGAGACGGCGTTGAACACCGACTCGACTTCCTTGCGCGCCACGGTCACGGTCTGCTCCGGATCAACGGAGGTCTTGACCAGCCGCAGGTTGGAGTTGACGGCGTTGTCGCGCGACTGCTTGCTGCGCATGAAGTCGATGGCGACGTTCGTGACCATGCGGTACAGCCACGTGTCGAAGGCGTAGGTGGCGTCGTACTTTTCCAGGTTCTCCCACAGCTTCAGAAAGACGAGCTGGGAGATGTCCTTGGCGTCCTCACCGTTGCCGATGACGCGGTAGCAAAGGCCGTAGACCTTGGAAGTCTTGCGGCGGACGAGCATCTCGAAGGCTCGGTCGTCGCCTTGCCGGATCTGTTCGACCAGTTGCCGGTCGTCGAGCTCCACGCTCTCTTTCGTCGGGATCATTCGGAGGACTTCCGCGGCCATCGTGACACATGTACGGCGGACGACTTGGGAACGTCCAAGGCGGTCTGCCGATTTCTGCGGCGACCCGCATGCTAGAATCGCCGCACCTACCTCATGCGCGTTCTGGTCGTTGGGCAAGGAGCACGCGAGCATGCGATCGCGTGGAAACTCCGCCAGTCTCCTCTCGTCAAAGAGCTCTACGCGGCCCCGGGAAATGCCGGGATCGCGGCCACCGGCGATTGCGTAAACATCGGCGTGGCCGACATCATCGAGCTCGCTGATTTCGCCGAGAAGCTCCGCATCGATCTCACCATCGTCGGTCCCGAGCTCCCACTCACCCTCGGCATCGTCGACGAGTTCCAGAAGCGCGGCCTGGCCATCTTCGGTCCGACGCGCCTGGCCTCGGAACTGGAAGGTTCGAAGGCGTTCTCGAAAGAATTCATGCGCAAGTACAACATTCCGACCGCCGAGGCGCGGGTGTGTGCGTCGATGGACGACGCCAAGAAGGCTCTGAAAGAGTTCGGCTATCCGTGCGTCATCAAGGTCGACGGTTTGGCGTCCGGCAAAGGCGTGGTCATCGTCGAATCGAAAGCGGATGCCGAGGAGTATCTGCGGCTGGTGTTCGAGGAGAAGAAGTTCGGCAATGCCGCGAACCGAATCCTCATCGAAGAGTTTCTAACCGGCGAGGAAGTGTCGTTCATGGTGCTGACGGACGGGACGAAGTTCGTCTCGCTCGCTCCTGCCAAGGATTACAAAAAAGCGCTCGACGGCGAGACCGGCCCGAACACCGGCGGTATGGGCGCGCACTCACCAGCGGTGGTGCTGACCGGCGAGACGGCCGCGGAGATCGTGAAGACGATCATCATGCCGACGATCCAGGGGATGTCCGACGAAGGGCGCCCCTACACCGGCTGCCTCTATGCCGGCGTGATGCTGACTCCGAAAGGTCCGAAGGTCCTCGAGTACAACTGCCGCTTCGGCGATCCCGAAACGCAGGTGCAGATGCTCCGTCTGGAAGACGACCTCGCTGATCTCTGCCTGCGCGTCGCCCGCGGCAACCTCGGCGACACGAAACTCAACTGGGTGAAGGAAGCCGCAGCCTGCATCGTCATCGCGGTCGATGGCTATCCCGACGAGTTCGTCAAAGGGCAGGAGGTCGTCATCGACCCGATCGACGATCCCGCGGTCACGGTCTTCCACGCCGCAACGGTTCAGCGCGGCGACAAGATGATCAACGTCGCCGGCCGCGTAGCCAGCGTCTGCGCCCGCGCCGCGACATTGTCCGAAGCGCTCGCGAAGGCGTACGAAGCCGCGCCGAAGGTGCGGTTTGAAGGGGCGAGGTACCGGAAGGACATCGGGTATCGCGCGCTGGAACAGCGGAAGGCGTAGCACCTTAAAAGCAGATCACCACAGAGGCACAGAGGGCACCGAGAAAACCTCTGTGATCTCTGTGTCTCTGTGGTGAAACGCTTTATGCCGTTGCCCCACCGCACGAACTTCCCGCGCCGGCCGTGCATCCGTAGCAATGCGCGCGGGTGACGACCTCGCGCCGCTGCCACGCGGTGAAATCGAAGTTCTCAACTGTCATTGGTGTCGAAGCGTCCAGGTCGAGCATCTGGTTGAAGTCGCAGTCGAAGAGGCGGCCGTCCCAGGAGATGGAGATTGTGTTGCGGCACATCACGCCGGTGATCGCGGCGGGATTGAATCCGTCGACGAGGCGGGACATGTAGGAATCGAGGTTATTCGACTCGATCAGCCATTCCAGGAAGCGGGAGATGGGCATGTTGTTGAGCGCGAGGAGGCGGTCGAACGTGATGCCGAAGTCGCGTTTGAGCGCTGTCTTCCATTCGTTCTCGATGCTCGCTTGCGGAGCGGCCAGGAACGCGCCGGCGGGATTGGTCATCAGTGACAGCATCCGGCGCGGATTTCCCTGGCCGTAACCGGCCTGGTTGAGCAATCGCAACGCCGCGATCGATTTTTCGAATGCGCCGTCGCCGCGTTGCGCGTCGGTGTTGCGCTGGCGGTAGTGCGGGAGTGAGGCGACGATCTCGACATCGCGTTCGGCGAGCCATTCCGCGAGTCCGGCGTTGCGCGGAAGCAGGAGTACCGACAGGTTGCAGCGGTCGATGACGTGCTTGCCGCGCTTGTGCGCCTCGTCGACGAGATAGCGGAACTCGGGATGCAGCTCGGGCGCGCCGCCGGTGATGTCGACCGTGTGTGCCGCGGTTTGATCGAGGGCGCGCAGGCAAGCATCGACGGTTTCTCGCGTCATCATCGCGTCGCTGCGATCGGGACCGGCGTCGACGTGACAGTGGCGGCAGGTCATGTTGCACAACTTGCCGAGGTTGATCTGGAAGATTTCGAGTGTGGCGGGGGTGAGGGCGTTCCAGCCCGCGCCGCGAAGCGCTTCGTCGAATGTCGCCCGGCCGGTCATCGCGGCGTCGAGCGTCGCCAACTGGGCTGCTGGATCAGCCAGCGGCGCGCGCCGCGACGAAAGCGTGGACGTCACATCCCCACCTTGGCGGCGTGCTCCTTCATCTGCATTCCGTGGACGAGTGACGCGCCGCCGCGGATGGCGCAGGCCACGTGAACCGCCTCGGTCATCTGCTCGACGTCAGAGCCTTTCTGCAGGCATTCGGTCGTGTACGCGTCGATGCAGTACGGGCACTGCACCGTGTGCGCGACGGCCAGCGCGATCAGCGCCTTTTCGCGCTCCGTCAGCGCGCCGGCGGCGAAGACTGCCGAGTAGTAGTCGAAGAATTTCCTGCCCAGTTCGGGCGCGCCTTCGGAGATCGTGCCGAATGCTTTGAGATGGTCGGGAGCGTAGTAGTGGTCTGACAAATGTCCTCCTAGGATCGTGCTTCCTGTGCGTCGACGACCGCGATCGCGGCCATGTTGACGATGTCGCTGACATCGACGCCGCGCTGGAGCACGTGAACCGGCTTGGCCATGCCTTGCAGGATCGGGCCGATCGCTTCCGCGCCGCCGAGGCGCCAGAGGAGTTTGTAGGCGGCGTTCGCGGCGTCGAGGTTGGGGAAGATCAGCACGTTCGCGTCGCCCTGAATCGGGCTCCACGGATAGTCGGCGCTGGCGATGTGCGGCTCCACCGCGGCGTCGGCCTGCATCTCGCCTTCGACGATGAGGTCGGGCCTCCGCTGCTTCACGATCTCCACCGCCCTCGCCACTTTTTCCGTCTCGGGATGCTGCGTCGATCCGAAATTGGAGAACGAAATCATGGCGATGCGCGGCTCGATGTTGAACCGGCGCGCCGTTTCGGCGGTGAGGATCGCAGTCTCCGCGAGGTCGTTCGCGTCCGGCGTAATCGTGACGGTCGTGTCGGCCAGGATGAGCATCCGCCCCTTGAACATCAGCAGATATGCGCCCGACACCTTCTTCACGCCCGGCCGCGTCTTGATGATCTGCAGCGCCGGCTTGATCGTGGCCGGGTAGTACGCGCGAAGACCGGCGATCACGCCGTCCGCATCGCCCGCCTCGACCATCATCATCGCGAAGTAATTGCGGCTGTTCAGAATGCGCGCCGAGTCGGCGACGGTGATGCCGTGCCTCTGCCGGATTTCGGCGAAACGGCGCACGTACTGATCGCGTTGCGCGCAACGTTCGATGTCGATGATGGTGACTTTCGACTCGTCGACATGATGCTTCTGCAGCAGTGGCGCGACCACGTCCCGCTTGACGAGCAGGATCGGATGCGCGAGCCCTTCGTCGATCAAAATCTTCGCAGCGCGGATGATTTTTTCCTGATCGCCCTCGGGGAAAACGATCCGTTTCGGATCGCGTTTGGCGCGGTCGTAGACGCCGTGCATCATGCCGCGCGCGCGGCCGAGGAGTTGCTCGAGACGGCGGCGGTAGGCGTCGTAGTCGGTGATCGGTTCCTGCGCCACGCCGGTTTCGGCCGCGGCGCGCGCGACGGCAGGCGGGACGTTGAGCAGCACACGTGAGTCGAACGGCTTCGGGATCAGATACTCACGTCCAAATGTGAACTTCGAACTGCCGTACGCGCGCAGC
Organism: Acidobacteriota bacterium; assembly: GCA_019247495.1. Classification (GTDB taxonomy): domain Bacteria; phylum Acidobacteriota; class Thermoanaerobaculia; order Gp7-AA8; family Gp7-AA8; genus JADGNZ01. The sequence goes on along the minus strand of JAFAOU010000163.1, from coordinate 27,893 downwards.
ACGTTGTCCGGCACTTCTTCTTTCGCCAACTCCGCCAGCGCGAGCGACGCGGCCAGCTTCATCTCGTCGTTGATGGTCGTAGCGCGGCAGTCGAGGGCGCCGCGGAAGATGAACGGAAATCCGAGGACGTTGTTGACCTGATTCGGGTAATCGGAACGGCCTGTGGCCATGATGACGTCCGGCCGCGCGGCGACCGCGTCGTCGTACGGAATCTCGGGATCGGGGTTGGCCATGGCGAAGACGATCGGATCCTTCGCCATCGCCTGGAGCATGTGCGGCTTGACGACACCGCCGACGGAAAGGCCGACGAACACGTCCGCCCCTTCGAGCGCCTCGGTCAGCGTCCGCCGCGTGGTCTCGGCCGCGAACTCCTCTTTGTATGGCGTCATGTCCGCTGTGCGCCCTTTGTAGATCACGCCCTTGCTGTCGGTCAGGATCACGTTCTCTTTGCGCAATCCCATCCTGATGTAGAGGCGCAGGCAGGCCATGGCCGCGGCGCCGGCACCGGAGATGACGATGCGCACGTCGCCGATGTCTTTGCCGGCCACTTCCAGCGCGTTCTTCAGGGCGGCGGCGGAGATGATCGCGGTTCCGTGCTGGTCGTCGTGGAAGACGGGGATCTTCATCGCCGCCTTCAGCCGCTCTTCGATCTCGAAGCACTCCGGCGCGGCGATGTCTTCGAGGTTGATGCCGCCGAACGTCGGCTCCATGATCCTGACCGCATTGATGAAGGCCTCGGTGTCGCGCGTGTCGAGCTCGAGATCGAAGACGTCGATGTCGGCGAAACGTTTGAAGAGGACGGCTTTCCCTTCCATCACCGGCTTCCCGGCGGCGGCGCCGATGTTGCCGAGCCCGAGGACGGCCGTGCCGTTGGAGATGACGGCGACGAGGTTGCCTTTGTTCGTGTACTTGTAGACGTCGCCAGGCTCGCGGGCGATTTCGAGGCAGGGTTTGGCGACTCCGGGCGTGTACGCAAGAGCAAGATCGCGCTGCGTCGCGGTGGGCTTGGTCGGCACGACCTCTGTTTTTCCGGGACGCCCGCCCGAGTGGTATTCGAGAGCGTCATCGCGGTCGTTGTCTGGCATGGCGCGGAGTCTATCAAGCTTGGATTTTCACCACAGAGACACAGAGCGCACAGAGGGAAACCGCTGTGTTCTCTGTGCCTCTGTGGTGATCAGCCTTCGGTGATTTGATAGACGCCGACGAGTCGCGCCGCTGCTTGTGCGTAACCGAAGCTCAGAGACTGTTCGTAGGCGGCGCGGCGGAGTGATGCGAGATCGGTCGATGCGGCGATCACTTTCGCGGCTGCGGATTCGGGCGTAGACGTCTCGGCAATCAAGCGCGGACTGAGGTCGCCGAGGAGAGCGGCGACGCCTTCGATTGGAAACGTTACCGGTGCAATGCCGCAGGCCATCGCTTCGAGGACCGCGCGGTGTCCTTCGTCGGAGCCGCGGGCGGTGAAGAGGAGGATGTCGGCGGCGCGGTAGTGCTCCGCGAGGTCGTCCTCGTGGTAGCCGGCCCAGATCACGTCGACGTTCAGTTCGCGGGCAAGCGCTTCGAGCGCGGGGCGATGTTCGCCATGACCGATGATCATCAATCGCGCAGTTGGGAGGCCGCGTTTCACGAGCGCATACGTCCGCAGCACGTCCTCGAAGCCGCGTCCTTTCGACAACTTGCCGATCGCGACGAGCAGCAGTTCATCGGCTTCGACGCCGTATCGTTCGCGGACGTCCGCTCCGTTCGGATCGAACTGGCGATGATCGAGCGGCGGCGGCGTGAAGACGGGATTCCGGTCTCGAATCGCCGGCGCGTCGACGAACGAATCGTTGATGACGCACAGCCGCGCGGATCGCGCGATCAGCCAGCGCGTGAGCGGATCGCCACGTAGGACTCGCCGCGCATGAAACGTTCGTACCACCTTCGTCCGCGTGCCTCGGGTGGCGACATTCGCCAGCCAATGGTCGTACGTCAGATGCGCGTGGACGACGTCGAAGCGATGGTGGTCGACCATCCGCGCGACCGCCTCCACCGTGCGCGCAAACGAAAATGGGTTCTGCGCCTTGGCGATGATCGGGTGCGCGAAGTCGTGATGCGCGAGCTTCTGCTGCAATTTATAGCCGCCGACATACGCGTAATGAGCGTCGACGCCGGCTTGTCTCAACGCCTCCGTTTCGGCGAGCGCGGGGGCGGCTGCGCCGGTCCATCGATTGCCTGCGGCGAGGTGCAGAACCTTCATTCGCCGCGATGGTACACTCCGCGCCGCCATGGCAATCCAGCCTCAGCTCCTCGAAATCCTGGCCTGCCCGATCTGCAAGGAAGAGGTCCGGCCGGTGCCGCTTTCCGAGGCCCGGCGAGCGACGGTGCGCGACAAGTTCCGCGACAAAATGCGTGGCGAAGAGCTGATCGTCGAGGACGGCTTGCAGTGCGTGAAGTGCCACCGCGTCTACCCGATCGTCAGCGACATCCCGGTCATGCTCGTCGACGAAGCGTTCGAAGAAGCGTGACGCCTGCCTGTGTCTCTCGCGCGACGTCTCGGCCTTCCTGAAGAGACGCCGCAACCGGTCGCGATCGCGATCCTTTTCTACATCGGCCACATCTTCTGCCAGGGGTGGGTGGCGTCGTCGGAGTGCTTCGCCTTCCTGACGATGGCGATGGTCGGCTACTGCCTGTATCGCCGGCTGCTAACGCCGTCGTTTCACATTCTTTATGTGCCGCTGGCGATGTACGGCATCGCGTCGACACTGTCCGCTCTCTTCGCGGAGCGCCGCATCCACTCATTTGGCGAGATCGCGTTGTGGGGAAAAATCCTGCTCTTTCCGGCTGCGCTGATCCTTCTACGCAACGTGCCGCTCAGCCGCTACACGGCGCTGAAGATGTTCTTCATCTTCGGCATCTTCACTGCGGGCTACGGCCTTGTGCAATATGTTGCACTCTACGGCCATCATGATCTGGAGCATCGCATCACGGGACAATCAGCTCACGTGATGACGTTGTCCGGACTGCTGCTCCCGGCATCGCTAATTTTCCTCGTGCTCTGGATTCACAGTATGCGCAGTATCGTGCTCATCGTTGGCGTGCTCATGACGCACCTCGCGCTGCTGCTCACATATACGCGGAGCGCGTGGCTGGGATGGATCGTCGCGGTCGCGATCCTTATGATCCTGAAGTGGCCGAAGGCGCTGGCGTGGGCAGTTCCGGTGGCGATTCTGGCCATCAGTTTCGCGTCGCTTCCGTTTTTTAGCCGCGTCATCTCGAGTTTTGACATCCGGCAGTCGTCGAATCTCGATCGGATTCGGATGGCCGAGGCCGGCGTCGAGATCATCAAGGACTACCCGCTCCTCGGCGTCGGACCTGCGAACGTGAAAGAGGTCTATCCGCTGTACCGCAAGCATGATGCGCCGCGGTTCCGCATCCCGCACCTGCACAACAACGTCATTCAGCTTTGGGCCGAGCGAGGCGTACTCGCACTCGTGGCGTACCTCTTCCTGCAGTTCCTTTTTCTGCGCGAATGCGCACGTGGCTGGGGCGGGACGTCCGCGAAGTTCGCCGAGGCCGGCGTGGCCGTGGCGGTGGCAATGATGGCTGCGGGGATGTTCGAGTTCAACTTCGGCGACACCGAGGTCTTCTGGATCCTGCTCGACATCTTCGCGATCGTCGTCGCGTTCATGGAGCGGCCTCTGCCGAATGAACTCCGGCCCGACTCGGTTCTGCCGGAAACAGGTCCGTAACCTTTAAACCATGAGCGCGTCGAATGAACGAGATCGGGAGATGAAACACCTGAGCGATCAGGAGTTGATGAGCATCGTTCAGGCGGGTGATTTTGCTCCCGCGTCTGAGATCTACGATCGTTATTCGAGCAGGATTTATAACTTCGCGTACCGCTTCCTGAAGAACAGCGAGGCGGCCGAAGACGCGACCCAGGAAGTTTTCGTCAAGATGCTGAAGCACGCGGGCCAGTTTCATGGTGGGGCAAAACTGTCGACCTGGCTTTTCTCGATCACGGCCAACTGGTGCCGCGACTACCTGAGAAAAGCCGAGAACAGATCGAAGGACGGCGAGGATGTGTTGATTACCCTTCCCGCGCCGGCCGAGCTCTCGCCGGAGCGCCATCTGGAACGCCGCGAAGATGAACAACGGATTCAAAAAGCGCTGACCCTGCTGTCGCCGGATCAGCGCGAAGCCATTCTCCTCTCCCGTTACCAGGGGCTGTCGTATGCCGAGATCGCGCAGATCTCCGGCTGCTCCGAGGGGGCGGTGAAGACGAGAGTGTTCCGCGCCATGGAAGTGCTGAAGAAAGCGCTCACCGGCGATGCCCGTGGAGGAGACCGATGCCTGACTGCGATTCCATGAGAGAGAACATGCCGCTGCTGCTGACCGAGTCGCTCGACCCGGCTCGGCGCGAGCTGACGCATCAGCACATCGAGACGTGCCCGATGTGTGTCGCGGAATGGTCAGCCTACAAGGAGACGTGGTCGATTCTCGACACGCTGCCCGAGCTTGACGTCCCGGCGCGCGTGAAGCAGCGCTTCCTTGCGGAAGTGTCGCCGGCAGTGACTCCGAACGTCGTCCCCTTCCGCCGCCGTAGCGCGCCACGCTGGCTCGCGCAGGCAGCGGCAGCAGTGATCATCGCAGGCGGCGCGTTCTACGGCGGACATCGCATGACGCCGCGCGTCGAGCTGACGCCGACACCAGCGACTCTCGTAAACGTCCAGCCGGCGCCCTTCTACTCGATCGCCGAGTCGCGCGTCCTTCCGGCGGCGTCGATCAGTCCGCAGATCGAAGGACGTCCCGACATCCAGAACGTGCAGTTCACGGATGCTTCGCCGTCGAACGATCAGATCGGCGTGTCCTTCGACATCACCTCGCACGTCACCGTCACCGGGCGGCCGACGGACAAGAGCATGGTCCGTCTGCTGCGCTATGTCCTCGAGAACGAAGACAAGCAGTCGCCGTCGCGCTCGCGCGCGATCGACTGGGTTCGATCGACCTACGCACATGTCGGCAATCCCGATCCCGAGATCACCGAGGCGCTGGCGAATGTGCTGCGCAACGACGACAACCAGGGCGTACGCATCAAAGCCGCCGATACGCTGCGGTCGCTGCAATCGACGATGACCGACGGCACGCGCGACGCGCTCGTGGAAGCGCTGAAGAACGATCCGAATCCGGCCGTTCGCCTCAAGGCCGTCGAGGCGCTGGCGAAGCTGGCGCGCAGCGGCGGCAACATGGATCCCGACATGGTCGACACCCTTCGCAAGAAGGCGTCGCAGGGAGACGAAAACGTTTACGTCCGCGTCAAAGCGGCGGAGGCTCTGAGCAGTATTCAACCTAAATGAGAGTAACGGTGAGAAGAACGGTCCAAACATTCATCGCAGTCGCGACGGTGCTGTCCGCGACGCAGCTTTTCGGCGCGAGCTTCGCGACGAGCAGCCGCGTCACGCGCGAGTTCCAGATCGATCCGGCAGGCTCGGTGTGGATTGACAACCAGTTCGGCAGCATCGACGTCGTGGGTGGCGAAGGCAACGTCGTCACCGTCACCGCGGAGCGGACACTCACCGCGCCCGATCAGATGTCGCTGAAGGACGCATCCGACAATGTGGCGTTGAGCTTTGAGGGCGACACGAAAGTGCGCCTGATCCGGACGCTCCTGCCGCCGATGCGCAACGCGCGCTGGACCGTCATGGTGAACTACGTCATCCACGTTCCTCGGGGCGTGAACGTGAAGATCGGCGGTTCGAAATCGGCCGAGCACATTCGCGTCGCGAACGTGAATGGGAGCGTCACCATCAACGGATTCAGCGGCGTCGTGATGATGGAAGGGGTCGTCGGCGCGTCCGTCGTGAACATGGTCAACGGCCGGATCATCTACGACTACACGCAGAAGCCGGTGGCGCGCGCGCAGGTGCAGGCCGTCAACGCCGACATCGACATGTGGTTCCCCGCGAATTCGAATTTCGAGTGGGTGGCGAACACGATCAACGGCGACATGCTCTCGACGTTCAACGTCAAGGCCGGACGATTCAACGGCTCCGTTTTTCACGGCATCGTCGGCTCTGGTGGCACGACCATCAATACCGAGTCGATGATGGGCCACGTCGCGGTTTTGATGAAAGGCTCGAACATCGCCGATGCGCAGTCGATCCGGATGAACGAACCGGGACATCAGGCCGCTCCGAACGATGTGCTCCGGCAGCCCGCGAAGAAGATCCAGATGCCGTTCGTCAATGGTGACTTCGTCTTCGCCGCCTCGGTGGCCGATGTCGTCGTTGGCGAAGTGCGCGGCAACGCCCGCGTCGAAACCGGCGCCGGCGAGGTGGAGCTTGGCGCGGTCTTCGGCCAGTGCAACGTCACCTCCCTCGGCGGTCCGCTCAACCTCGGCGACATCATGGGCTCGCTCTTCGCTCACACCGGTGCCGGCGACATCATCGTCCGCGCCTCACGCATGGGCGGCCAGGTGACGACCGACGGCGGTCTCGTGCGCGTGATCTACGCCGGCGGTCCGATGACGCTACGCTCCGGCGGCGGCGACATCATCGTCCGCCAGTTCTCGGCATTCATGGACGCGGAAACAGCATCCGGCGATGTGACGCTGACCGGCGATCCCGCGCAGAAGAGCATCAAGGTGACTGCACGCACGCTGCAGGGCAACATCGTCCTGAACGTGAGCCCGCGCTTCGCCGCCGACATCGACGCCACGATCCTCACCTCGGATCCCGAAGTGAACGAGATGCACCTCGACTTCAACGGCATCACCATCCGCCGCGAGCAGGTCGGCAACAAGACCCGCATCCGCGCAACCGGCAAGATCAACGGCGGCGGCGAGCGCGTCGAGCTGTACGCCGAGGAAGGCGACATCTACATCTCCGCGCAAACGCTCACGCCGATCCGGCTCGCGAATCCGAAGTAGTTCACCTCGGGGCTTTGCCGGCAACCTCGGGCGTAGTGTAGGCGTCTCGCCTGCAACCGGCGGGCGTCCTCGCCCGGCGGGGGTTTCTGGGATTCAATTGCAGGATCGGAATCTGATCGCGGACACCACCGTCGGGCGAGACGCCACGCCGGATGCAGGCGAGGACGCCCGCACTACGCTCCACCAGTGAACGCGACGTAGCGCGGCCGACTCTACAATGGCGCCATGCGTAAAACGTTGGCGACACTGCTTTTCCTGTTGATTGCTGCACCGTTGATTGCCGCACCGGCCGACGACATCGCCGCGGCACGCGCCGTCTTCGAGGCGAACATCAACGCCATTCGCCAGCGCAATCGCGACGCGTACCTTTCGTACTACCTGCACTCGCCGTCGCTCGTGCGCGGCGGTCCGGACGGTTTCGACACCGGTTTCGAATCCTTCGCGAAAGGCGCCGGCGCGCAGTGGCCTGATCTGATCGAGGCGAACGACATTCATCTCACGCCGCTGCAGCCTGGAATCGTCTATGGCACGTATCGCTACCGTGTCCGCTACGGCAGCGACGAGCATTCCGGCATCTCCGAACGCCTTTTCGTCAGCACTCCCGACGGATGGAAGATCGCGGTTACCGGCGCGATTGATTCGCCGGCCGGCACGCCCGCTCCGCCGCGCGCGCTAACCGGCGCGACGCTGATCGACGGCCGCGGCGGTGCTCCGATTGCGAACACGAACGTGATCCTCCGCGACGGCAAGATCGATTGCGCGGGAACCGCGGCGCAGTGTCCCGTCCCCGAGGGAGTTGATGTGACGGATGTGCGCGGGCTGTGGATCATGCCGGGGCTGATCGATGCGCATGTCCATTTCTCGCAGACCGGTTGGGCGGATGGCCGTCCCGATTCGCTCGATATGCGCGCTACGCATCCGTATGACCAGACCGAGGCCGCGTTGAAGGCCGATCCGGAACGGTATGGGCGTTCGTACGTTTGCTCCGGCGTCACCGCGGTCTACGACGTAGGCGGTTACGCGTGGACGCTGCGGCTGCACGATCGCTTCGAGCCGAACACGCTGGCGCCGCACGTCGATGCAGCCGGCCCGCTGCTCTCCACGCTCGATCACTGGCTGAACCTCCCAGCCGAGCGGCAGTTCATCGTTCTCAACGATGCCTCGGCGCGCGACGGCGTCCGCTATCTGGCGTCGCAGGGCGCGCATGCGGTGAAGGTCTGGTACATCGTCCGTCCGCCCGATCTCACCGTCGAAGCGTCCGCCGCCGCGGTTGCCGCAGCCGGCGACGAGGCACGCAAACACAACATCCCGCTCATCGTTCACGCGACGGGATTGGCCGAGGCCAAGGCCGCGCTTCGAGCCGGGGCGACGCTGCTCGTACACAGCGTCTCCGATAAGCCTGTCGATCAGGAGTTTCTCGATCTCGCCAAACGCAATGGCACGATCCTCATCCCGACGCTGATCGTGTCGCGCGGCTACGTGCGGATGTTCCGTTCCGCCGTCGAGCACACGCCGGTGGCGATCGATGATCCGAACGGCTGCGTCGACAAATCGACCCTCGCGCGAATCGCCGAAACGACTTCTGCGCCGACGACGCTGACCGCCGAACAGTTGGCGCGCCGCGATCAGCGAACCTCGCAGGGGGAGGAGATCGCCGCGCAGAATCTGAAAGCCCTCGTCGCCGCCGGAATCCCGATCGCCACCGGCACCGACGCCGGCAATCCGCTCACGTTGCACGGTCCTGCGATTTACGCGGAGATGGAGTCGATGCAGAAGGCGGGCATGACGCCGATGCAGGTGCTGGTTTCGTCGACCGCCGTCGCCGCGCGCGCCATGCGCCGCGAGACGGAGTTCGGCACCGTCGAGAAGGGGAAAGACGCCGATCTGGTCATCGTCAGCGCCGATCCATCCGCCGACGTCGCGAACATTCGCAAGATCCGTTACGTCGTTCGCGGTGGCGTGATGCGCACGATCGACGACCTGCACGCCCTGGCGCAGAAGTAGAGATGCGTCCGCCGCTCCTGGCCCGCCTCGGATCGCGCATCGCGGACATCTGCGAGCGCTGGTTTCCCGACGCCTTCGTCTTCGCGCTCGCGGCGATCGTGCTCGTCTTCATCGGCGGGATGTTCGCGGGCGTGAAGCCGGTCACGCTGGCGACGGAGTTCGGCAACGGCTTCTGGTCGCTCGTGAACTTCACTATGCAGATGGCGATGGTGATCGTCGGCGGATTCGTGGTCGCATCGTCGCCGCCGATTGCGCGGCTGACACGATGGCTGGCGTCGATTCCGAAGACGGCGCGCGGCGCGGTGGCGTTCGTGGCGGCGTTCGCAATGCTCTCGTCGCTGATTTCGTGGGGACTGTCGCTCGTCTTCACCGGCCTGCTCGTGCGCGAGATCGTCAAGCGCATCGACGTCGACTACCGCGCCATCGGCGCCGCCGCGTACCTCGGGCTCGGCAGCGTCTGGGCGCTCGGGCTGTCGTCATCTGCGGCGCTGCTTCAGGCCACCAAGTCGTCGATCCCAGCGTCGCTGCTGCCGGTCACCGGCGTGATCCCGCTGACGCAGACGATCTTTCTGCCACAGAGCATGGCGATGGCGGCAGTGCTCGTGATCGTGTCTGTGATCGTCGCCTACGTTTCCGCGCCGCGCGAAGGGGAAGCGCGGACGGCGAAGATGATGGGCATCGAGTTTCGCGACGATGATGTGGCTGCGAAAGCCACGACGACACCCGCCGAACGATTCGAAAACAGTCCGATCCTCAACATCGTCATCGCGCTGCTGATGTTCTGGTTCCTCATCACGCAGTTCCGCGACAAGGGCGGCATCGCGGCGCTCGACCTCAACAACTTCAACTTCTTCTTCATCGCCGCGGGGCTGCTGATGCATTGGACGCCACGCTCGTTTCTGCGCGCGGTGACGAAGTCAGTTCCTGCGACCGCAGGCGTCCTGATCCAGTTCCCGTTTTACGGCGGCATCTTCGGGATGATCTCGAAGACGCCGATCGCCGCCCAACTCGCACACGCTTTCGTCAGCGTCACGACGAAGACGACCTTCCCGATCGTCGTCGCGCTCTACTCCGCCATCCTCGGCATGTTCGTTCCATCCGGCGGCGGCAAGTGGATCGTGGAAGCGCCATACGTGATGACCGCCGCGCGCCAGTGGGGCGAGCACCTCGGCTGGACGGTGCAGATCTACAACGCCGCCGAGGCACTCCCAAACCTGATCAACCCCTTCTGGATGCTGCCACTGATGGGCATCCTCGGAGTCCGCGCGCGCGACCTGGCCGGCTACTCGATCCTGCAACTGCTCTTTCACGCGCCGATCGTGCTGCTGCTGTGCTGGTTGTTCGCGATGTCATTCTGAGCCGGTGAAGGACGTGAAGAATCTCAAGCCGCAAGATTCGGCTGGAGCCGCGTGGTGTTACGCGGCTCCGGCTGCGGGCAAAAACGAAGTTCTGGCGCGAGAGGTTGACGTGCCGCGGTACCGTCGCCGGATGGCGACACGGAGGGTAGCCGGTGGTCGCGCGCGAAGCGGGAGACCACCGGTCAACGTGCGCGGTAGAGGAACCGACCCCGGAGGGCGTCGCGGATCAAATACCAAGCGCCGTGAATTCCCTCCGCGACCGCTGCCGCGGTCGGAAAATCGGGCGCGTTCTGGTTCCGGTGGTCTCGCGCTTCGCACGCGACCACCGGCTACCGTACGAGACGCCATCCGGCGTCGAAAAACGAGTCGTAAGACCACGCTTCCGAAACGTCACGGCTAGGTTCCTGACACCTACTTCAAAAACTCCATCAGGTAGTCGGTCGCGTCTTTCGATCCCATCACGGAAAGCTTCTCCACGATGCGGCGCTTCATCTGCGGATCCTTTTCGGCCCGCGCGAGGCTGACCAGCGTCTTTGCGTTGCCCTGGATGAAGAGCGCGTCGATCACGCCTTTGCGCACCTCGGGACGTGCGTCTTCGTTGTAGAGCGACAGGAGGAGCGCGCCCGAACGGCCGCCGCCTAAGAGACCGAGGTTGCGGATGGCGGTGACCTTGAGTTCGAGCACCTTCTCGTTGCGCGCGATCTCGGCCAGCTTCTCCGAATTGCCGCCGATGAACATCGCCTGCAGGATCTTCTTGCGCACTTCGATGGATGGCTCGCTGCCGTACAACTCCGTCAGCTCGTTGCGCGCGCCGATCACGCCGAGTTGCATCACGGCATCCTGGCGCAACTCGGAATTCGTCTCACCTTTCGCGAGCGCGAGGAGGCGTGTGCGATCGCCGGCGATCATGTACGACTTCAGCACCGACTTCTTCACATCGACGTCGGCAGTGGCGTTGTAGATGTCGGTCAGCACGGCGCGGCTGCGTTCGCCGCCGAGGATGCCGAGGGTGCGGACGGCACGCTCGCGAAGATCGGGAGGGCCGGACTTCGCCGTTTTTACGACGATGTCGAAAGCGCGCTGCGAACCGGACTGGCTGAGAACGAACAGCGCGCGCTCCTTCAGCTTGACGGGCTGGCGGCCGTTCAGGATGCCTTCGAGGATGGGGATGGCGCGCTCCGGATCGCTGTTCATCAGGCCGTTGATGGCCATCAGCTTCACGTCTTCATCGCCGACGTGCTCCGGCTCGATCTGCTGGCCGGCGGACTGGCGGATTTCGACTTCGAGCGTCTTGCCGTCTTCGATCCACTTCGACTTCGGATACGACTTCTGCAGTTGCAGCAGCGTCGACAACGCCTCGGAACGCGCACCCATTTTTCCCTGCGAATACGCGAGCCAGTAGAGCGCAGCGTCAGCGTGCTGCATCTGCATGTCGGCGACTTTGCGGAAGGATGCCGCGGCGCGGCGCCAGTCGTGATCGTCGAGCGCGTCGGTGCCGGAGTCGTAGAGGTCTTCCTCCATCTCCGTTTTGGCCTGGGCGCGTTCCTTGTCGCGCTCTTTGCGATCCTTTTCGCGTTCGTCATCGTCTTCCGAGACAGCGATGGCGACGGAGCGACTGTCGGATGACAGATTCCAGTTTGCGCGAACGGCCGGCGCCAGCGCGACCAGCGCGGCGGCGAGTGTGTAGATCAATTTCGTTTTCATAGTGAGTCCATTCCTTTCTGCGGGACTGTGGCGGGGGCTTCGTGGCCGCCCACTTGTGCGCTGACTACGCGCACCTTGAAGAGAAGACCTTTCGAATCGATCCGCTTCTGCAGTGCGGCGACTTCGTCAGGCGAGAGAGTCGAGCCTGCGTGCGACAGCTCGACGAGAACCGGCTCCAGGTCCGACAGCAGCGAAGCGATACGCGTCTCGCCCCTCCGCGTGGCCGTTTGCCGGTAGATGCGATTCGATGCGACCAGCTCTCCGGCGCGCTTGCTTTCCGACGCGACGTCGAGCGGATGCTTCGCGTCGGCGTTCGAGATCTCGAGCAGCATCCGTTCGGAGCTGTCGAGGTGATCGCTGACGACGACGAGAAGTAAACGGTCTTTGGATGCGGCTGCGATTGCCGCGGGCTGCGCGGCAGGAGCGGGCGTCTTCTGCGCGACGATCGTTTGCGGCGTCGCAGCCTGCTGCGTCCGCGCGTGCCAGAAGATGCCGCCGATGAATGCGACGACGAGTGCCGCGGCGATGGACATCCAGCCGTAGACGGAGCGCCGGCGATTGCTGCCGAGCTTCCAGCGCAGGCGCGTCCACACTTCGTCGCCGTACGCGTCGCCGCGCTCCGGAATCGGAAGCTGATCGACGAGTTTGAGGACGCTGCGCAGCGTCTCGAACTGCGCGCGGCATTCGTCGCAGGCAGCGAGATGTTCCGGCGCGAACGGCGCATCGCCGTCACGGTAGTAGTGGGAAACCATTTGATCTTCTGTCAGGTGTTGCATGGTGTCGACCTCACAACCGGCTCCAGCGCTTCGCGCAATTTGCGCACGGCGCGGAAGATCGTGTGTTTTGCGGCATTGACCTGAATGCCCAGTGTTTTTCCGATCTCTTCGACCGGCATTCCTTCGAAATGGCGGAGGACGAAGGCCGTCCGCTCGTTGCTGCTCAGTAGTTCCATTGCCGCGGAGACGTGCTTCTGCAGATCGGCCGACATCAGCAGACGATCCTGCTGCGCGTCGGTCCGCGCCGCCGCTGCGCCCGCCAGTTCGGCCGACTCGGGATCGCCGCCGTAGTGCTTATCGGCCCGTCCGCGCGCCCGCAACAGATCGAGCGAGCAGTTGACGGCGATGCGGTGCAGCCAGGTACCGAAGTTCGCGCGGTCTTCGAAATTGCGGAGCTGGCGGTAGGCGCGCAGGAAAGTCTCCTGCACCACGTCGTCGGCATCATGTTCATTTCCAGTCATGCGATAAGCCACTCGAAACATCGGTTTGGAGTGACGCTCGACCAGTTGCCGGAAGGCGTCGGCATCGCCGGATCGGGCCCGGCTTACCACGGCAACGTCGCTCGTCATCTCCATCGTCGGAACCTTAGACTGGATGGGGGTGGATTGGTTAGGTGTCGGGTGTCGGGTGTCGGGTGTCGGGTGTCGGATGTCGGATGGCGGACGGGTTTTCTGCGACTCCCGACCCCCGACCCCCAAACTCCCGCTACCATGCCCACCTCGTGACTCACCTCGTCCACTACGTCCTCGTCTACGGCATCTCGTTGATTTTCATCAACGTGCTGCTGGAGCAGCTCGGCGCGCCGGTGCCCGCGGTTCCGGCGCTGATCGTGGCGGGGGCGTTGTCGCGCGACGGGAAAATGTCGTCGACGAACATCCTGCTGGCGGCGATCGCGGCTTCGCTGATTGCCGACTACATGTGGTTCCTCCTCGGGCGGCGCTACGGCTATCGAATCCTGCGCACGCTCTGCCGCATCTCGCTCTCGCCCGACTCGTGCGTGCGCGACACCGAGGCGCGATTCGAACGCTGGGGCTTGAAGTCGCTGCTGATCGCGAAGTTCATCCCAGGATTCTCGACCGTCGCACCGCCGCTCGCGGGCGCCTCGGGACGGACCACGTTCGCCTTCGTCATCTACGACGGCATCGGCGCTCTGATCTGGGCCGGAGCCTCCGTCGCCGCCGGCCGCGCCTTTCACCACGCCATCGATCGCCTCCTCGCCGCGCTCGAAAATCTCGGAGGATGGGCACTCGTCGTCATCGGATTGCTTCTGCTCGTACTGATCGCCGTGAAGTGGGCACAGCGAATTCACTTTCTGAAACAACTGCGCCTTGCGCGGATCGAACCGCACGAATTGAAAGCGATGCTCGATCGCGGCGAGTTCCCGGTCGTGATTGATGTACGCACGCCCGGCGCGCGCAAGCACAATCCACGATCGATTCCCAACGCCATCCTCGTGCACATGGACGACGTGGCCACACAACTCGGAGACGTCGCACCGCACGCCGAGGTCGTGCTGTACTGCACGTGACCAAACGAAGCCTCAGCCGCCCGTGTGGCGCGCATGCTGATCGACAAGGGATACACGAAGGTGAGGCCGCTCGCGGGCGGTCTCGATGGCTGGATCGATGCCGGCTTTCCGGTGGAGGACGTCGCGTAGATGGCGGTCTACATTCACGGCACCGATGACGACGAGCAGCGGCGCCTGTCGCTGATGAACGACGTCCTGCTCAACTCCGCGATGCTTCGCGAGATGAACCTCCGCGGCGACGAACGCATCCTCGACCTCGGCTCCGGCCTCGGACAATTCACTCGGTTGATGGCCCGCGCGGTTCCGAACGGGCATGTCGTAGGCATCGAGTACTCCGAAGAGCAGTTGAACGCGGCCAAACGTCTCGCCGCGAACGACGGCGAAACATCGCTCGCCGATCTCCGCTCGGGCGACGCGCTCAATCTCGATCTCGGCAACGAGTGGGGAACGTTCGACGTCGCTCACACGCGCTTCCTCCTCGAGCACATCCCCGATCCGCTGCGCGCGGTGAGGTCGATGGTTCGCGCGGTCAAACCGGGCGGGCGCATCGTCCTCGCCGACGACGATCACGGCGTACTCCGCCTCTGGCCCGAACCGCCCGGCTGGATGAGTTTGTGGGACGCCTACATGCGCGCGTACGAGCGGATCGGAAACGATCCGAACGTCGGCCGCCGGCTCGTGCAACTGCTCCACGAAGCCGGCGCGCAACCGGTTCGCAACACCTGGGTCTTCTTCGGCGGCTGCGCGGGGATGGAGACGTTCCCGATCCTCGCCGCAAACATGGCCGGCGTGGTTCGCACCGCGCGCGACACGATCGTTTCTCAGGGCCTCTTCGCCGCCGACGCCTTCGACCGCGTCATGGCCGACTACTTCCTCTGGTCACAACGCCCGGACGCCGCGCTCTGGTTTTCGGTAGCGTGGGCGGAGGGGGTAAATCGTTAAACCACAGAGGCACAGAGATCACAGAGCTCTGGGCCCTCTGTGTCTCTGTGGTTCAAAATTCTTACAGCGTGTAATTCTTCTCGAGCAGCACCCGCGCCCGCCGATCGCGCAGATTGCGAATCTGCGATTCGATATCGCGCTCGAACGGAATCTTGCGGTGGCTCGCGTAGACCGGCGCGTCGACGGTGATCTTCTTCAACTCATCACCGAATGTGTTCGGGGAGAGATGCGCCGTCTCATCCGCAAGCGATTGCTGATCGTTCGGGAACGACGCCTCCGTCACGACCGCCACCACGTTCGGCGTCTTGTTCGTCCGCTTCCAGATCTCTGAGGTTGGGCCGGTGTCGCCGGTGAACGAGATGGCCTGGCCGTTCATCTCCACGATCACTCCGGCGGCGGGAATCAGGTGATGGACGTTGACCGCAGTCAGGCCGACTCCGTTGCACATCACCTTCTTGCCGGGAGTCATCGGACGGTAGATCACCGCCGGCGCCTTGGTGATCGGCGAGATCAGTTTCGCGAAATCGGGCCAGACGATGCCGTTGAAGACGTTGCCGACCAGAAGTTCCATCACTTCTTTCGAGGCAAAAACCGTCAGCGCGCCGGCATTCTGGCTGAAGCGGTTATGGATGAGATGCGGCAGATCGCGTATGTGATCTGCATGGGGATGCGTGATGAAGACGGCCTGGATGCGGGCCTGCTGGGAGAACGATAGTTTGGAAGTGAGCGTCCCGGCATCGACCGCGAGCCAATCGTCGATCAGGTAGCCCGTCAGATTATGTTCAGCGTCTGACGCGCCGTACGCGCCGAGCACTTTGAGCCGCATCCCTGTCCTTCGCCCGCCGTCTGTTGGTTCGCCTGGAGGGACACTATTCTTGCAGCGGAAAAAGTTAATGTCCAGCGCGCCGGGAAGGTTCACAAGTTGACGACATCGCGAAAGCGGAACGAAAACGCGCCGGTGGACGATGCCATGCAGCCGTTTCATCCGGCCGTGCGCGACTGGTTCACTTCCGTCTTTCACACGCCGACCAAGGCGCAGGCGATGGGCTGGCCGGCCATCGCCCGCGGCGATTGGACGCTGATCTTCGCTCCGACCGGCAGCGGTAAAACGCTGACCGCGTTCCTCTGGGCGCTCGACCGGCTGATGTTCGCGCCGCGTCCGCCGAAAGAGCGCCGCTGCCGCGTCGTCTACATCTCGCCGCTGAAAGCGCTGGCCGTCGACGTCGAGCGCAACCTTCGCTCTCCGCTCACCGGAATCGCCAACCTCGCCTCCGAACGTGGCGAGGAGTTCGTGATCCCATCGATCAGCATCCGCAGCGGCGACACGCCGCAGGCGGAACGCGCGCGATTCCTGCGCGATCCGGCCGACATCCTCATCACCACGCCCGAGTCGATCTACCTGATGCTGACCTCGAACGTGCGCGAAGTTCTGCGCGGCGTCGAAACGATCATCGTCGATGAGGTCCACGCGCTCGTTCCCAATAAGCGCGGAGCGCACCTGGCGTTGTCGCTGGAACGGTTGTCGCGGCTCGCTGACAAACCGCCGCAGCGCATCGGGTTGTCGGCGACGCAGAATCCGTTGGAGGAAGTGGCGAGGTACCTGGGGGCGGGAGCCGGGAGTCGGGTGTCGGGTGTCGGAGATGAAGCGGCGCCTGACGATGAGGCACTCCTCTCCGACTCCCGACCCCCGACTCCCGACTCCCGCCCCCTCACCATCATCAACACCGGCGAGAAAAAACAGCTCACCCTCCACGTCGAAGTTCCCGTCGAGGAGATGGCCAAGCTCAACGAGTTCTCACGCGACGAAGTGCCCAGCGGGCCGGCGGGACAGGGTGTTCGCGCATCGATCTGGCCGGCCATTCATCCGCGGCTGCTGGAGCTGATCCGCGCGCATCGATCGACGCTGATCTTCGTCAACTCGCGTCGATTGGCGGAACGAATGGCCGGTGCGCTCAACGAGCTCGCCGGCGAAGTGCTCGTGCAGGCGCATCACGGATCGATCGCGCGGGCACAGCGGATCGAGATCGAAGACAACCTCAAATCCGGAAGGATGCCGGCGCTCGTCGCCACGTCGTCGCTGGAGCTCGGCATCGACATGGGCGCGATCGATCTCGTCATCCAGATCGAAGCGCCGCCGTCGATCGCCAGCGGCATGCAGCGCATCGGCCGGGCCTCGCATCAGGTCGGGACGATCAGCGAGGGGATCATCTTCCCGAAGTTTCGCGGCGATCTGCTCGCGTGCGCGGCGGTCACCGACGCCATGCACCGCGGCTCGATCGAGCCCACGCGTTATCCGCGCAATCCGCTCGATGTGCTCGCGCAACAACTCGTAGCGATGATTGCCGTCGAGCCGTGGCATGCGGACGAGCTGTTCGCGTTCGTTCGCCAGGCCGCACCGTTTTCGGAGCTCGCGCGCAGTTCCTTCGACGGCGTGCTGGACATGCTTTCCGGCCTCTACCCCTCGGACGAATTCGCCGAGCTGCGGCCGCGCGTCACCTGGGATCGCGTCACCAACATCCTCACGCCGCGTCCCGGCGCCAAGCGCATCGCCATCACAAGCGGCGGCACGATTCCCGACCGAGGGCTCTTCGGCGTTTTTCTGGCGGGCGGCGAAAAGATGCAGAGCGCGCGCGTCGGTGAATTGGACGAGGAGATGGTTTTCGAGTCGCGCGTCGGTGAGACGTTCCTCCTCGGCGCATCGACGTGGCGCATCGAAGAGATCACGCACGACCGCGTGCTCGTCACGCCCGCCCCCGGCGAGCCGGGCAAGATGCCGTTCTGGAAAGCCGACGCCGCCGAGCGCACGGTCCCTTTCGGCGAAGCGATCGGCGCGCTGGTTCGCGAAGTCGGCGCCATGCAACCCGCCGCCGCAGTGAAACGCCTCACGTCGAAACACGACCTCGACGAGCGCGCCGCGAAAAACTTCCTCCAGTACCTCGACGATCAGCAGTCGGCCACCGGCGCGGTCCCCGACGACCGCACCATCGTCGTCGAGCGCGTCCTCGACGACCTCGGCGACTGGCGCGTCTGCGTCCTGACGCCGTTCGGCGGCCGCATCCACGCGCCGTGGGCGATGGCGGTGACGGCGAAAGTGCGCAACGAGCTGCAGATCGACGTCGAGACGATGTGGAGCGACGACGGCTTCATCGTCCGCTTTCCCGACACCGACGCGGCTCCGCGCGCGGAGCTGGTCATCCCCGACGCCGACGAAGTCGAGCAACTGATCGTCCGCCAACTCGGCAGCAGCTCCATGTTCGCGGCGAAGTTCCGCGAAGCCGCCGCGCGCGCGCTGCTGCTGCCGCGCTATCGCCCCGACCGCCGCACGCCGCTCTGGCAACAGCGCAAACGCGCATACGACCTGCTGCAGGTCGCGTCGCGATTCGGTTCGTTCCCGATCATCCTCGAAACGTATCGCGAGGTGCTTCGCGACGTCTTCGACGTCCCAGCGCTCGTGGCGACGATGAAGAAGATTCAGCAGCGCAACATCCGCGTCGTTGTCGCCGACACGGAGAAGCCGTCGCCGTTCGCCGGCTCGCTGCTCTTCCGCTACGTCGCCAATTTCATCTACGACGGCGACGCGCCTCTGGCCGAACGCCGCGCGCAGGCACTTGCGATCGACCAGGCCCAGCTTCGCGAACTCCTCGGCGAGCCGGAATTGCGCGAGCTGCTCGACGCCGATTCGCTGTATCAGCTCGAGTTGGAGCTGCAACATCTCGACGATCGCCACAAGGCGAAGTCGATCGATGCCCTCCACGATCTCCTGCTCCGCCTCGGCGATCTCTCGTTCGATGAAATCGCCGCCCGTTCGCTCGTCGATGCGAAAGAAGCCACGCGCGAATTGGTCAAAGCGCGCCGCGTCATCGAGATCCCGATCGCACGCGAAAAACGTTTCATCGCCATCGAGGACGCCAGCCGTTATCGCGATGCCCTCGGCGTCCCGCTTCCGCAAGGTCTCGCCGATCGCTACCTCCAGCCTGTCGCCGATCCGGCCGGCGATCTCGTGCTCCGCTTCGCGCGCACGCACGGCCCGTTCACGCCGCCGGAGGTCGCGCGCCGCTACGGCCTCGGCGTCGCTGTCGTCTTGTCATCGCTGGAACGTTTCGTCGAGCGCGGACGCCTCGTCGAAGGGGAGTTCCGACCCGGTGGCACGCAGCGCGAGTGGTGCGAAGTGGAAGTGCTGCGATCGATTCGCATGCGCTCGCTGGCCAGGCTGCGCAAGGAGGTCGAGCCGGTCGACACCGCGGCCTACACACGCCTGATCACCGGCTGGCAGCTCGTGACGAAGAAGCGCCGCGGACTGGAAGGCCTGCTCGAAGTCATCGAAGCGCTGCAAGGGGCGGCGATGCCCGCCTCGATTCTCGAATCGGAAATCCTCGCTGCACGCGTCGATGGCTACAAACCGTCGGATCTCGACACGCTCAGCGCCGCCGGCGAAATCGTCTGGACCGGCGTCGAACCGATCGGCGAACGCGATGGCCGCATCGCCCTTTACCTCACCGATCATCTGCCGCTCCTGCACGACGCATCGACGGTCGAGCTGAGCGAGTTGGAACAGCGCATCATCGATCACTTGCGCGCGAGCGGCGCGTCGTTCTTCGCGCAGATTCAGACCGCGCTCGGCGGCTTCGCCAACGACGTCGTCGATTCGCTGTGGAACCTGGTCTGGCGCGGCGTGATCACGAACGACACGTTCCACGCGCTGCGCGCCTACACGCGTCCGAAGAAAGCGCCGCGAACCCAAGCGTTTCGTTCGCGCCGCGTCGCTCCACCGTCGACGCAGGGACGCTGGTCGCTGCTTCCGCCGCCGCGCGGAAGCGCCACCGAACGCGCCAGCGCGCTCGCGCACCAGCTGCTCGCGCGATACGGAATCATCGTTCGCGAGGCCGCCGCGGTGGAGTCAGTGCCGGGCGGTTTCAGCGCGATTTACCCCGTCCTTAAAGCGATGGAGGAGTCGGGCCGCATCCGCCGCGGCTACTTCGTCGCCGGCTTCGGCGCCACGCAGTTCGGCAGCGCCGGCGCGCTCGATCTCCTTCGTTCGTATCGCGATGAACCGGATGAACCGGAGACGGTGATGCTCGCGGCGACCGATCCGGCCAATCCGTACGGCGCGCTCTTGAAATGGCCGGCGCCGGGTCTGATGCGCGTCCCCGGAGCCAGCGTGATCCTCGTCAACGGAATGCTCGCCGCGTACATCGGCCGCGGCGAAAAACAGCTCAGCGTCTTCCTCCCCGAGGACGAACCGATGCGCGGTGCGGCCGCGAAGGAAATCGCGCGAGTACTGGCGTCGCTCGTCACGAACGGAACGCGCCGCGCGCTGCTGATCGCCGAGATTAACGACGCGCCCGCTGCGAAATCAGACCTCGGAAGGTATCTGGCCGAGGCAGGATTCGCAGTCACTGCGATGGGCTACCAAATGCGCGCGGTGCGATGAACTGTCATCCTGTGACCACTATAAAATCGCGCTGTCATTCCCGAAAGGAAGCATTCATGCGTTCCTCGAGTTGCCTGCTCCTGCTGCTCGTCGCAATTTCCAGCGTCGCGGCGCCTCAGACGCCGGTAGTTCCGCACGCATCCGAGAGTGTCGAAGTCTCCATCGTCAACGTCGATGCGGTCGTGGTCGACAAGCAGGGAAAACGCGCGCAGGGTCTCTCCCGCGACGATTTCGAGATCTTCGAGAACGGTGTCCGGCAGCCGATCACGAACTTCGCCGAATACTCCTCGGCACCGCCGCAGCAGCAAAGCGGCGTCGTCACGGCGCAGGTACCGGCCGCAGCCCCGCAACAACCGCCGTCGCAGCAGAAGCGCTCGATCATCGTGTTCGTCGAACGCTTCCAGCTTCCGGCGTTCCGCAGCGATCCCATGTTCGCGGCGATGAAGAAGCTGCTCCACGATTCCGTTCGGCCCGGCGACCGGGTCATGGTCGTGTCGTGGAACCAGGGCGTCGTTGGAATTCGGCAGGCCTTCACTGACGACCTGTCGAAAGTCGACAGCGCGCTCGATGCACTGGCCCGCCGGACCGTCACCATCAATCGTGACCAGATGGATGACCTTCGCCAGGAACTCGGCGCCATCTCCGAAACGTTCGGCCCCGGCGGGACGACGATCGAGGAGAGTGGCCTCTCATTCTCTCGCGAGCAGTCGGCCAGGATGAAAGCGCAAGTCGCCATGGCCGACGAAAAACGCAAGGTGGAAACGTTGAAAGCACTGATGCGCTCGATGGCCGGCGTCGACGGCAGAAAAGTGCTTCTGCTGGCGACGCACCGCTTGTCCGAGTATGCGGGCGCGGAGGCGTTCTACCTCGCTGGTGCGGACCAACTGCCGGCGGAAGTTCAGAGTGAGTTCGACGCCAAGCCGCTGATGCGCACGCTCGTCGAGACCGCGAACGCGAACGGCGTCACGATCTATCCGATCTACGCGGAAGGGCTTGGATCGACGTCGATGCCGGCCGCCGACCAGCGCGATGCCCCCACCGCCGCCACCGGAGTATTCGACTATCGCATTCTCAACAACGAGACTCCGATGCTCGACTTCGTCGCCAAAGAAACCGGCGGCGTCTCGGCGTGGGGGAGCACCGAAGTCACGAAACTGCTGCCGCAGATCGGTGACGATTTCGATTCGTACTACTCGCTCGCGTATCGCGCGACGCCGGCCAAAGCCGCGGCGCGCAAGATCGAGGTCCGCGTCAAGGATCCGAATTTGTCGGTGCGGTCGCGCAGGCAGTTCGTGCCGAAAACCGAGATCACGCGGATGGAAGACCGCGTGATCGGAGCGCTCTTCGGCAATGCGCCGCGGTCGGCGTTTCGCTTTGCCGCGAAGAGCGCCGCGCCAACGCGCACGAAAAACAAAACGTATCTGTTCCCGCTGACCGTGCAGGTGCCGATCGCCGCTCTGACGCCGTTGCGCGGGCAAGGCGACGTCTACAACGGCGCGTTCTCGGTGTACCTGGCGTGGGGATCGACGATCGGCGGCGTGAGCGATACGCATCACGACACGCAGCCGTTTTCGATTCCGGCCGCGGATCTTGATAAGGCGAAAACAGGCCACTTCACCTACACGATTTCGGTGGAATCGCTCACGCCATCGCTGCGCGTGGCGCTGGGAATCTACGACGAAGTGTCCCGTGACTACGCAGTGGGATTGATCAATCTGCAGGCGCCTACCGCGAAGTGACCTCTACAGGATGAGGAGTTTTTCGGTGCCGCGAAGGTACTCATAGAGAGCACTTCCGTTTGTCGCTTGCGCGAACGATCGCACGCGAGGTTCCGAGGTACGATTTTCCGGCGATGAAAAACGAGATGCTTGAGGTGCTCGAGAGGTTCCATCGGGAGGTTTTCCTTCCCGACTTTCAACGCGTTCTTGATGAAGCGGTCGAGAAGTCTGCCCGGTCGTTGCTGCGCAAGGAGAAGTCGGAGTACTACGGACTGAAATCATGGGCCAGCTATCTCGATGAGAGATTAGCGCGCATTGAAACGGAAGTTCAGTCGATGAACGGTGGCGATGTCGCCCACGTTGAATCAGAGTTGCAATTTGTACAGTCGCATTTGAGAGCGCTCGAAATGCTGGTGGAGGACATCGAGAAGAAGACCGAGCGCCTGGCGACGGAATCAGAGCTCGTGGAAATCCGGCAACGGATCGCTGTCCTGAACGAACGCATCGCCGTGCTGGAAACGAGGCACTAAACCGATGGAAACAGTCGAACTGCTGCGGAATCTGAGACAGATCGTGCGGGAGGAAACGGCGCTCGCGATCGAAGATCTTGCGGGCCGCATGAATGCTCGCTTTGACCAAGTCAACACATGGTTCGACGGTGTGTACGTCCGTCTCGATAGGCTCGAAACCGAGAGCGTTGCAATCAAAGGTGCACTGCGACGCATCGAGGAGAGGCTTGACTCGGTCGAGGCGAGGCTTCAGTTAGTCGAGGGCCGGCTGACGCACGTCGAGTCAGAGCTGCAGCTGGTGAAGAACGGACTCGCGCGGCTGGAGGTGCGTGTTTCTGCGCTCGAAGCTCGCATCTCCTCCCTTGAAACGCGGTTTGACAACCTGGAGAAGAAAACCGCGACCGAGGCACAGATCGTGGAACTCAAACAGCAAGTTGAGACGCTGAACGAACGCGTCGCCGCCCTCGAAACCCGCCACTAGCAATCGCGTGTAAGACAACTCTCCGCGAAACTGTTGGCCAAGCCGGAGGCAACCAAGGCTGCCGGCCCTGCCGGCCTAGGACATCCAGTTCACGCCGGCTTCCTTGTTCCACTTCGTGGTCATCTTTTTTGACTTCGTCCAGAACTCGATCGAGCCGCGGCCGGTGATGTCGCCGACGCCGAACTTCGAATCGTTCCAGCCTCCGAAGCTGAATGGCTCGCGCGGCACTGGGACGCCGACGTTGACGCCGACCATCCCCGCGCTGGCGTTTTCCATCACGTAGCGCGCCACGCCGCCGCTCTCCGTGAACACGCTGGCCGCATTGCCATACGGCGATTTCTGCTGCACGCTCACGGCCTCGGCCACATCCTTCGCGCGAATGATCACCATCACCGGTCCGAACACCTCTTCCTGCGCGATGCGCATGTCCGGCGTGACGTTGTCGATCAGAGTCGGGCCGACGAAATAGCCGTTCTCTTTCCCCTTCACCTTGTAGCCGCGCCCATCGACGAGGATCTTCGCGCCCATCTTCTCCGCCTCGGTGATGTACGCCTCGATTCGCTCCTTGGCCGCGGCGGAAATCACCGGACCGATGTGCGTTCCTGGCACCATCGACTTCACGATGTTCACCATCCGATCGATGATGTGATCGCTCTTGCCGACCGCCATCATCACCGACGCCGCCATGCAGCGCTGACCGGCGCAGCCCGACATCGACGCGACGACGTTCGACGACGTCATGTCGGGATCGGCGTCCGGCATCACGATGAGGTGATTCTTCGCGCCGCCGAGGGCCAGAACGCGTTTGAAATTCGACGTGCCGCGGCGATAGACGATCTTGGCGACCTTCGTCGAGCCGACGAAGCTGATTCCTTCAATGCCGGGATGGTCGCAGATCGCTTCGACCGTCTCCTGACCACCATGAACTATGTTGAGAACGCCGTCGGGCAGTCCCGCCTCGCGCAGCAACTCGGCGATGCGGCCGGACGACAGCGGCACCAGCTCGCTTGGCTTGAGGATCATGCAGTTGCCGAGGGCGATGGCGTTGGGGATAGTCCAATTGGGAACCATGTTCGGGAAGTTGAACGGAGTGATCGACGCTACGACGCCGACCGGGAAGTGCTCCACGCGGCACTCAACGCCGCGCGAGACTTCCAATACCTCGCCGGCCGTGATCTGCGGCAACGAACAGGCGAACTCGCAAAGCTCGGCCGACTTCAACACCTCCGCCCGCGCCTCACTGTCGATCTTCCCGTTCTCTTCGGTGACCAGCCGCGCCAGCTCATCGATGTTCTGCTCGAGCAGCGCCTTGAACCGATAAAAAACCTGCACCCGCTCCTTGATCGGCGTCTGCGACCACCCCGGAAACGCCGCCTTCGCCGCCGCGACCGCGCGATCGACATCCGACGCCGCCGACAGCGGCACCCGCGAGATCACGCTCCCCTCGGCAGGATTGAAGACGTCGAGATAACGATCTGCATCGTGCTCAACGAACGTGCCTCCGATGTAGTTGCGGATGTCGGGGTAACGGGTGGTTTCGATTGCTGACATGAGGTGCCTCCTGGGTTTGTGACGGGGAACTTTATCCGTCTGCTGCGAAGAATGAAATTGAACCTCCAGCGAGGCCGCGGTATTCGCTTCAACCTTTCGTGCGCTTCATCACGCAGGTCGCTTCGCCGTGATCGTGAAAGGGCATGAAGAGGAGGGCCAGGCCCCGCTCGTCGAATTCGGAGGAGATCGTGAGCGTGTCGTGCTCTGGGGAGAGGCGGAGCGTGAGCGTGCGAGTGCGGCTCGATGCGCCCGCCAGGATGGCCGCGCCGATCTTCTGCGGCGACCACGATGCGGAGACGCTGTCCTCGGTCCAGCTCAGATCATTCTCGAGAACGGTGTCGTGGACCTTGCCGCCGTCGCCGGTGGCGTGCAACTCGAGGCGGCAGCCGGGCTGCGTGATCGTGAGCGCTTCGACCTTGTTGAGCAACGCGTCCTCGCCGAAGACGAACGCCGTCGATCCCGTGCCGCTGCGCGTAGGCTGCCCGGTCAGGCGGTACGTGCCGGAGAGGTCGATGCAGGTCGGGATCGACTGCCGCGACGCGCATGCGAGCGCGGCCGCAGCAAGAAGCGCCGTGATGATCCGCATGGAGGGATCATACGCTGCCGTACTTGACCGCCTGCCGCACCGACCCCATCATTCGCGGCACATGTCCGTGATGCGTCGTCTGTTCGCTACCAAATCGCTCGACGAGCTCGTTGCCGGAACGCAGGAAGAAGGTCACCAGCTCAAAAAGGTCCTCGGGCCGTGGAACCTAATTGCACTGGGCGTGGGCGCCATCATCGGCGCGGGCATCTTCGCCACGATCGGAACTGCCGCCGCGGGTGACGCGCATCGCCCCGGCGCCGGACCGGCGTTGATGATCTCCTTCATCCTGACCGCGGTCGTCTGCGGGTTCACGGCACTCTGCTACGCCGAATTCGCGTCGATGGTGCCGGTATCCGGCTCGGCGTACACCTACTCGTACGCGACGCTGGGCGAGCTCGTGGCCTGGATCATCGGCTGGGATCTGATGATCGAGTACGCCATCGGCAACGTCGCGGTGGCGATCTCGTGGGCGAACTACATGAACACGCTGCTGGAAGGTTTTGGCATCGTGCTGCCCGGGTGGCTGACCGTCGACTACGGCACGGCCATGTCCAAGATGCCGCAGGTCGTCGCCGCGGCGCCGCATCTGTTCGGCATCCCAATCATTTTCAACGTTCTCGCGGTCGGCATCGTCACGCTGATCACCATCGTGCTGGTGTGGGGCATTCGTGAATCAGCCAGCTTCAACTTCTGGATGGTGGCCATCAAGCTGGTCGTGCTGGCATTCTTCGTTTTCGTCAGCTTCAAGTACGTGAAGCCGGCGCACTGGCACCCGTTCGCTCCGAACGGTTTCTCCGGGATTGCCACAGGCGCGGCGATCGTCTTCTTCGCGTACATCGGCTTCGATGCCGTTTCGACGACGGCCGAGGAGGCGAAGAATCCCAAGCGGGACATGCCGATCGGCATCATCGGCTCGCTGATCCTCTGCACGATCATCTACGCCATCATCGCCGCCGTCTTCACAGGCATGATCCCCTACGGCGACCTGGTGAAGAAGCTCTCCAGCGAGCAGGCCGAGCCGCTGACGCTGGCGATGAAGTACGCGACCATGCCGAACTGGATGGTCGGGGTGGTCGCCTTCGGGTCGGTGGTCGCACATACGGCCGTGCTCCTCGTCTTCCAGCTCGGCCAGCCGCGCATTTTCTTCGCGATGTCGCGCGATGGTCTGCTGCCGCCGTTCTTTGCACGCGTCCATCCGAAGTTCGGTACACCGCACGTCGCGACGATCATCACCGGCGTCTTCGTCGGAGTCGCGGCGCTCTTCTCGTCGCTCGATGCCATGGTCGATCTGACGAACATCGGGACGCTCTTCGCCTTCCTGCTGGTCTGCATCGGCATCATCATCCTGCGCGTCAAAGATCCGCATCGCGAGCGCTCGTTCCGCGTGCCGGGCGGCACATGGTTTCTCCCCGTTCTCGGCGGACTGTCGTGCATCTTTCTGGCGAAGTACCTGCCGAAGGAGTCGTGGTACCGCTTCGGAATCTGGCTGCTCGTCGGAATGGTGGTTTACCTGTCGTACGGCTTCCGCCACAGCCGGCTAAAGAACCGCGGACGGGGCCAGGGACCGCAGGGCGGCATGGTCACGCACGATTTCAATCCCGAACAGCAGTTGCCGGAGAGGGATGTCGAGTAGGGCGGTTTCGCAAGGGTGACGGTTTCACGCGGGGCTCTCGGAGAGGCGGAGGTGTTCTCTGTTCTTCTCCGCCTCTCCGCGAACTCCGCGTGAAAAGCCTCTATGACTCGCACGCGATTGTTGATCGGCTGCACATTCGGCGCGCTGCTCGTCTTCGCAATCGCGCCGTATTGCATCGGATGGTTCTCCGTTCCGGGCGGCGGGATCGGCGCGGTCACGGTGGCGAAGTATCCGAAGGGCTTCGACTACTTCGTCGTCGTCGCACTGACGGTAGCGAGCGCGATTGGCGCACTCGTGTTTGCGCGGCAGCAGATACCGCTGACGGACGGACGGCCGAACCGGATCGCGATCTGGGTTGCCGCGGCGATCGTGTTCGTGACGATGTTCCTGATCCACGATCATCCGTACGCCTTCATGGACATGTTTCATGAAGGTGAGCAACTGACTCCCGCGTCGGTGATGCTTGACGGCGGTCGTCCGTACGGCGACGTCTTTTTCCTCCACGGATTCGCAACGGACGGCGGGCTCGATGCTCTCGTTCTCGGCAGCAAGCCGTCGCCGAAAAAGACGCGGCGGTTGGAGTCCGTACTGGACGCTGCGGCATTGGCGATGCTGGTGCCGATCGCGGCCGAGGTGACGGCGACGACGGGCGGGTTCATCGCGGCGATCGTGCTCGCGCTTTGCGCTATCGGCGCCGGCGAAGTGCCGGTGTTTCCGTACTTTCGCTGGCTGCCGCTGCTGATCGCTGCTTGGGCGCTGCTGGTT
>JAFAOU010000126.1 GCA_019247495.1 Acidobacteriota bacterium | reverse complement strand
GTGATCGCACCCTCGGGGACGCGCAGAAGATCGGCCGCGGTGACATCAACATCGTCGCGTTTGCGGTCGATCTGATTCTGCGCCGGCATGTGCTCGTCAAAGATTTTCCTGGCGATGGGTACGAGTCCGGGATGCGCGACCCACGTTCCGTCGTGGCCGGCGCGCACTTCGCGCAGCTTGTCGGCGACGACTTTCTGCATGGCAGCGTCGTTTGCCGCGTCGTCGTTCTTGATCGGAATCTGCGCTGCCATCCCGCCCATGGCGTGGATGCCGCGGCGATGGCAGGTCTTGATCAGCAGTGCGACATACGACGCCAGGAAATGCTTCTCCATCGTCACGCTGCCGCGATCGGGGAGGACGAAGTCGTTTCGCGCGCGCAACTTCTTGATGAACGAAAAGATGTAATCCCAGCGCCCGCAATTGAGCCCTGAGGAGTGATCGCGAAGTTCGTAGAGGATCTCGTCCATCTCGAACGCCGCGAGGATGGTTTCGATGAGCACCGTCGCGCGGATGCTTCCGTTCGGGATGCCGAGCGCCTGCTGCGCGTGGACGAAGACGTCGTTCCAGAGCCGCGCCTCGAGATGCGACTCCATCTTCGGCAGATAAAAGTACGGACCGCTGCCGCGCGCGATCGCTTCCTTCGCGTTGTGAAAAAAGTAGAGGCCGAAATCGAAGAGGCTGGCCGACACCGGCTCGCCATCGACGATCAGATGCTTCTCCAGCAGATGCCATCCGCGCGGACGGACCACGAGCGTGGCGGTCTTCTCATTCAGCGCGTAGTTCTTCGCGCCGGCGGAAAACGAAATCGTCCGCCGCACCGCATCGCGCAGGTTGAGCTGCCCCTCGATGTTGTTCGCCCAGGTCGGCGAGTTGGCATCTTCGAGGTCAGCCATGAAGACGTTCGCGCCGCAGTTGAGCGCGTTGATGATCATCTTCCGATCCACAGGCCCCGTGATCTCGACACGCCGGTCCTGCAGATCGCCGGGAATCTTCGCGACCGTCCAGTCACCATCGCGAACGTCCTTCGTCTCCGGCAGAAAATCGGGAAGCTCGCCAATGTCGATGCGCAACTTGCGAGCCTCGCGCGCCGCGAGCAGTCCCTCGCGCCGCCCGTTGAACTGCCGGTGCAAACCCGCGACGAACGTCAGCGCGTCCGCAGAAAGGATGTCGTCCCAATCCGGCCGCCGCTCCGCAATCACGTCAACGCTACTCATCGCTAGCGGAGTGAGCACTAAGTGCGCCAATCCGTAACTCACAGAGCAACCGTGACTAAGCCCCCTCCGCGTCCCCGCGCCTCCGCGTGAAAAGGTCTAGTTCCATAAACCGAGTCCCGGGGATCGGATTGAACCGGTAGGGCTCAATCTCCACGAATCCGAGCGATTGATACAGCGGGATGGCCGCGCTCATCGTCGGCAGCGTGTCGAGACGCATCTGCTTGTAGCCGCGGTTTCGGGCAGCGTCGATAATTCGCATCGCGAGTTCGCGTCCGAGGTTCATCCCGCGGAACGCCGGCCGGACGTAGAGCCGCTTCATCTCGCAGATTTCGTCGTCGATGCGGCGGAGGGCGACGCAGCCGGCGACGTGATCGTCGTCGCGGGCGAGGAGGATCAACTCATAGAACGTGTCGAGCGCCGACAGCTCGTGATCGAGATCCTGGAAGGAGAGATCGACGCCGAGGGCGTTGGCGTATTCGGTGATCAGCTCGCGGACGATGGTGAGGTGATCCGCAGGCGCGATGGTGATCACACCAGCAGTTCGCCGCGAATGACGGTGATGGCGTGGCCGGCCAGTTTGACGCGGTCGCCGTCGAGGCGAACACGGATCGCGCCGCCGCGCGGTGAGGCCTGGTACGCGTTCATCTCCGTCTTGCCGAGGCGCTCGGACCAGTAGGGCGTGAGGCAGCAATGCGAGGAGCCGGTCACAGGGTCTTCGTCGACGCCGGAGCCGGGCGCGAAGAAGCGGGAGATGAAATCGTAGTCGCCGGTTCCGCGGCTCGTGACGATGACGCCGCGCACCGGCAGTTGGCGCAGCACTCCGTGATCCGGCTTCAGCGCGCGAACGTCGGCTTCCGACGGCAGCTCGACGATGTAATCGAACTGATTGCGTCCGACGTAGGCCGCATCGCTGACGCCGAGGGCGTCGAGCAGGCCGGCCGGAGCGGCGATCGACTCGGAGCGCTTGGCGGGGAAATCGAGCTCGATCATGTCGCCGTCGTGTTTCGCAGTCAGCACGCCGCTGCGCGTGTGAAAGCGGAGGACGTCATCGCTGCTGACGTTCTCGCTCCAGATCGCGTGCGCCGAGGCCAGCGTGGCGTGGCCGCAGAGATCGACTTCGACGGTTGGCGTGAACCAGCGCAGTCCCCAGCCATCATCGCCGGGAGTGAGGAAGGCCGTCTCGGCCAGGTTCATCTCCGCGGCGACGTTCGCCATCCACCGGTCATCCCGCACGCCGTCCATGAAACAGACGGCGGCGGGATTTCCCTTGAATGCATCGCTGGTGAAGGCGTCGATCTGGAGAAGCTTCAACTCAGAATCCCTGAACGGTTGCTGCCTTCTTGTAGAGCACCCAGGTCATGAAGAAGCCGATCGCGATGACGCCCGCGGCGCAGAGGTCGCGTGCCGGGTTGCTATACATCGTCGCGCCGTAGTGGTAGCTGATCATGAAGAAAACCAAGGGAACGGACATGTAGGTGTTGTGTCGCGAGCGAAGCCCGGCGATCTTTACCTCGGGCGAGTCGGCGGCCAGTGGCGTGCCTGCCTTCAGCGCGGAGATGATCTTCTTCTGGTTAGGCCAGATCACCATCCAGACGTTCAACGCCATGATCGTGCCGAAGATCATCCCGCCATGGACGTATAGGGCTCGCGCCCCATAGTGGCCACAATGCTCGAGCATCAGCCACACGCCGGCGTACAACACCATGCAGATCGTCGCCGCGACAACCTTGTTCGCCAGCGCCTTCATGATGAAGTTGTAGATGACGAATCCGACCGCGAGTGTGATCAGCAGGATGGCCAGCCAAAGCCACGGATTGCTCCACGGCTTGTTGTCCTGGAAACCTGACTCGAATAGCTCCTGCCGCGACTGGTAGTAGACGATGCCAGCCAGCAGGATTCCGGTAATCCACGTCCACGCGGCGCCCCACCGAAACCAGAACAGCGCGCGCGGCATCAGCTCGGGATTTACAAGCTTTTTGGTGGGCCCGTCGATCTTCGCTTGGAAGGCCCCGTTGACCCAGTTGAAGAAGTACAGGTGGCCGATCCACACGATGCCTGCGACGACGTGTGCCCAGCGGAAAACGAGGTTCAGGATGGTGTTGAGTGGTTCGTGCATCGGTTCTCCTCAATCTCTGCGTTTGGGGTAGCCTGACGGCGATTATATGTCCGCGCTTGAATTTGAAGGCCGCGTGGCGATCGTCACCGGCGCCTCGTCGGGAATCGGACGTGCGACGGCGGAGATGCTGGCGTCGCGCAGCGCGCTCGTGGCGGCGTTCGCGCGGACAGCGACGGCGTCAGGGCTTCCGATGCTTGCGGTCGATGGCGATGTCAGCGATCCCGACGCGATCGAGCGGCTGTTCGCCGAGACGGAATCACGCCTCGGCGATTGCGACATCCTCATCAACTGCGCGGGGATGATCGATCCGAAGATTTTGACCGAGGTGACGCCGGAGGATTGGGATCGAATGTTCGCGGTAAATGTGCGCGGGACGTACCTCGCGTCACGCCGCGCACTGCCGAACATGATTGCGCGGCGTGCCGGCGCGATCGTCAATGTTGCTTCGATCTCCGGCGTGCCCGGACCGGAAAAGTTTCCGGGGTGGGTTTCGTACTGCGCGTCGAAAGCGGCCGTGATCGGCATGACCGAGGCGCTGGCGGTGGAGGTCAAGCAGCACGGTGTGCGCGTGAACAGCGTCAGCCCCGGATCGGTGGACACGAAGATGTGGGCCGAGGCGAGCGGCGGCGCGCCGGCTGCGATGACGACAGACGAGGTTGCCGAGGTCATCTGCTTCCTCGCATCGGATCGGGCGCGCGCTGTGAACGGGCAGGACGTGCATGTCTACTCTTCGTGAGTCACGGCCGACGTACGCAGTCATCGACCTCGGTCAATTCGAACGCAATGTCGATGTGATCGCGCGGTCCTTGCCCGAGGGCGCGCGGCTCGTGGCGGTGTTGAAAGCGGACGGTTACGGGCATGGCGCGGTCGAGTTGGCGAAACGGCTGACGGCGGATCGTGTGGCAATGATCGCGACGTCTTTGCTGGAGGAGGCGCTCGAACTGCGGCATGCAGGAATCGAACTGCCATTGCTGGTGCTCGGGCCGATCACGCGCGAGCAGATCCGTCTTGCGCTCGACAATCGCATCACGATCGGCGTCATTGGCCCCGAGGAGCTCGCGTTCGTCTGTGACGCAGCACGCGAGTGCGATGTCGCCATCCACCTGAAACTCGACTCCGGCATGGGACGGATGGGCGTCGTCGAATCTGAACTGCCGCGCGTGATCGAGATGATCCGCGCCACGCCGCGGCTTCGCATCGACGGCATCTACACGCATTTCGCGAACGCGGACGATGCGGCCGATCCCTTCACCGAAATCCAGATCGGCAACTACGACCGTATGCTCGCTGTGCTTCGCGAGGCCGGAATCGATCCGCCGCTGCATCACTTCGCCAACTCTGCTGCCACGCTGCGCGGCCTGGTGCGGCCAGGCGATTTCGCGCGCGTCGGCATCGCGATGTACGGACCGGAGCCGATCACGATCGCTACCGGAACGATCGAGCCGGTCCTGCGCTGGCGGACGGAGATCATGCGGTTGAAAGAGCTGCCGGCAGGGCATGCAGTTGGCTACGGAACAACGTTTCATACGACGCGAACCAGCCGTATCGCCACGCTACCGGTCGGTTACGCGGACGGCTACGACCGGCTGTTGTCGAACAACGCTGAGGTGTCGATACGAGGAAAGCGTGCGCCGGTGGTTGGGCGCGTGTCGATGGACCTCGTTACGATCGATGTCACCGACGTCGCGGACGCTGTCATCGGCGACGAAGTCATTCTCCTCGGCGACAGCATCACCGCCGAGGAGTTGGCGAAAAGGTCGCAGACGATCTCGTACGAAGTGTTCTGCGGCATCAGCGCGCGTGTGCCGCGTGTGTATGCCGAGGGCGGCACGTTTCATATACGCTCGCGGTTCGCCGAATGAACCTGCTCGAACGGATCGGCCGCGTTTTTCTCCGCCTCTTCGAAGAGACCGGCCTCTGGTTCGGAATGCTCGCCCGGACCTTCCTCTGGACCTTCCGCCCGCCGTTCGAAGGCGGCGAGTGGCTGCGGCAGATGGTCCGGGTCGGCGTCGATTCCATCCCGGTCGTTTTCCTGACGACGATGTTCACCGGCATGGTCATGGCGCTGCAGACGTACATCGGATTCCATCGCGTGCACGCGGAAAATTTCGTCGGCAGCGTGGTGGCGCTGGCGATGCTGCGCGAGCTGTCGCCCGTCCTCGTGGGGCTGATGGTGACCGGCCGCGTCGGTTCGTCGATGGCTGCGGAGATCGGGACGATGCGAGTGACCGAGCAACTCGACGCCCTCCAGGCGCTGGCTACCGATCCCGTCCAATACCTCTTCGTCCCGCGCGTGATCGCCGGCATCGTCATGCTCCCGCTCCTCACGATCCTCGGCGATGCGCTCGGCGTCGGCGGCGGCTATCTCGTCGGCGTGAAACTGATGGGCGCGAATCCGGTCGTCTATCAAAACAACACGTATCAGTTTCTGCACATGAACGACGTCTGGAGCGGCTTGATCAAGTCGGCGTTTTTCGGCCTGATCCTGACTCTGACCGGCTGCGTGCGCGGCTACTACACCCGAGGCGGCGCGGAAGGCGTCGGCCGCGCCACGACCGCGGCGGTGGTGAGCGCGTCGCTGATCATTTTGTTCACCGACTTCTTCCTGACCAAGCTCCTGTTCTGACATGGCCACTGAGACTCCGATGATCTCGATGCAGCACGTCGACAAGACGCTCGGCGGGCGGAAAGTGCTCGACGACATGTCGATCGACGTCGCCCGCGGCGAGGCGCTGGTCATCGTCGGCGGCTCAGGCGTAGGCAAGAGCGTCACGCTGAAACACATCATAGGATTGATGCAGCCGGACCGCGGCCGTATCGTCATCGACGGTCAGGACATCGCCGAATTGCGGACGGTGGAGCTGAACAATTTCCGCCGCAAGTTCGGGATGTCCTTTCAGGAAGGGGCGCTCTTCGACTCGATGTCAGTCTTCGAGAACATCGCCTTCCCGCTGCGGCGCCATACGAAGTACACGGAACAGCAGATCCGCGAACGGGTCGACGAATGCCTCGACCTCGTGCACCTGCCCGGCGTGTCGTCGAAGCGGCCGTCGGAGTTGTCCGGCGGCATGCGCCGCCGCGTCGGCTTCGCGCGCGCAATCTCGCTGAAGCCGGAGATCCTGCTCTTCGACGAGCCAACCACCGGGCTCGATCCCGTCATCAGCGACGTCATCGCCGAGCTCATTGTGGAGATGGATCGCACGCTCAACACCACCACCGTCACGATCACGCACGACATGAAAGTGGCCTTCAAGATCGCCGACCGCGTGGCGATGCTCTACAAAGGCCGCATCGTCGAAGAAGGGACTCCCGAGGTCTTCCAGCAGTCGACGAACCCGATCGTCCAACAGTTCATCGAGGGGCGGGCGGAGGGACCGTTGACGGAGTGATTAGGTCCTCTGCCGACGCGATGAAGAACAGCACCATTTGAAAATCGCTCTCGCCGATCATGCTCTGCGCAGAGCGGCTTGCAACATGCGGCTGATGAATGATTCTGCTTCTGAAAGAGTCATAGGATTTGAAGGCGGTAGGAATTTGCCTAAAGCATGTCGCGAATCAGAGCCTGCGACTTCCGCGGTATTAGCCGTTCGCATGAACCGCGTCCGTTCGGCGGAAGAGCACAGACCGCCTTTGTCGACGTCGATGCCAAGGTGCTGCTCGATCTCTTCAAGTATTCGATACAGTCGTGGCCACATTTTTGGTTCTTCACCCCACAGCTGGAGCGCTACCAATAGGCGAGGTCTTTTCTTAGCTAATTCGAGCAGTTCTTGAGCTTGAGTGGGACGTAGAGTGTCATCAAGCGAGGCAGTCATCTTCGCTCTGATGGTCACACTCGCCGAGAGCAACATAAAACCCGATCGTGTACCGTCGTCCTGCTCTCTGATTACGCGGTCGATCGTTGGTTTTCGCAGGGCGGGCCAGAAGAGAGAGGCCGCGCACGTGAGAACGGTGAGTTGCGACTCCGCTTCCTTCCGCACCGCCCCCACGTCTGTGAGGTTTTCGAAAATCGCGCCTGAGAGATAAACGTCCTTGTCTTCGCGAAGCGCAAAGATTTCGCCAGCGGGGAACCACCTCACGTACTCCTCAAGGTCCGCATCTTCAGCGGCGAGTTTTATGAGCCATCGTGCCATGCCTTGGAACACCTCCAATAGGAGGGTCGATATTCCTCGACGCCATTGTACGGGAGGAAGCGGCGAATTGCTTTGTGGTATAAAGTCCTTGTCGTGAGACAGCCAATCAAGCGCATCAAGCTCATTCTTCCTGCCCTGACCGAAGCAACCAGCCCTTACTGGCGCCCGATCAAGTACTCGCTCTTCCCGCCCCTCGGCCTGGCCACTCTGGCGGCGTATCTCGATCCAAGTCTCCAGATTTCTCTGCACGATGAGCATGTCGAGAAGCTCGACCTCGACGACGAGCCTGATCTGGTCATCATTCAGGTCTACATCACCAACGCGTATCGCGCGTACAAGATCGCGGATCACTATCGCGCCCGCGGTGCGTACGTGGCTCTGGGCGGGCTGCACGTCACATCGCTGCCGGCCGAGGCCGCGCCGCACGCGGACACGATTTTGCTCGGGCCGGGCGAGTACACGTTTCCGAGTTTTCTGCACGACCTTGCAGCGGGGACGCCGCGGCGGCGCTACGAATCGTCGGTGCGCACGCTGCAGGGTCTCCCTCCGATCCGGCGCGACCTTATTCAGCGGCATCGCTACCTGGTGCCGAACTCGATCGTCGTCTCACGCGGCTGTCCGCACCATTGCACCTTCTGCTACAAGGACGGTTTCTTCGAGGGCGGACGTTCGTTCTACACGCAGGCCGTGGACGATGCTCTGGCCGAGATCGCGCGGCTTCCCGGCCGGCATCTCTACTTCCTGGACGACCACCTTCTCGGCAAC
Organism: Acidobacteriota bacterium; assembly: GCA_019247495.1. Taxonomy (GTDB): domain Bacteria; phylum Acidobacteriota; class Thermoanaerobaculia; order Gp7-AA8; family Gp7-AA8; genus JADGNZ01. Next base: position 3,208 of record JAFAOU010000126.1, on the reverse strand, counting down.
CCGCGGTTCGCGCGCGACCTGTTCCGCGGCATGCGCGGCATGGGACGTGTTTTTCAGGGCGCGGCAACTGTCGATTCCATCCTGCGCGACGACGTGATCGAAGAGGCCGCAGCGGCCGGGCTGCGCAGCCTCTTCGTCGGATTCGAGACGCTGTCCAGCGCAAGCCTTGCCGGTGCGGGAAAGCGTCAGAACCTCAACCGCAGCTATCGCGAAGTCGTACGCCGCCTCGACAACCTCGGCATCATGATCAACGGCAGCTTCGTTTTCGGTCTCGATGGCGACGATCGCGATGTCTTCTCGCGCACGGTCGATTGGGCCGTGCAATCGGGCCTTACTACGTCGACCTTCCACATCCTCACGCCGTATCCGGGCACCGCCCTCTTCACAGAGATGGAAACGCAGCAGCGGATCGCGACGCGCAACTGGGATCTCTATGACACGCGCAACGTCGTCTATCGCCCGACGAGCATGACGCCGGAAGAACTGAAGCGCGGCTACGACTGGTCCTACGAATCGTTCTACCGCTGGCGCTCGATTTTCAACGCCGCCTCGGCGCACGAATCGATCAAGCACCGCCTGAAGCACTTTTTCTACAGTGCGGGATGGAAGAAGTTCGAGCCCGGCTGGGACCTGGTCATCCGCATCAAGCAACTCTCGCAAATGCGGCCGATTCTCGAAGCGGTCCTCGCGCCGGTGGGGACGCGGACGAGCAATGTCGCACCGCCACTCGCGCAGTCGCAGATATCAATGCAATCTTCGACGCCGGATGGCGTCACGTAGGGTAGCCGGGGGTCGCGCGCCAAGCGCGAGACCCCCGGAACCACGAACGCGCCCGATTTCCCGACCGCGGCAGCGGTCGCGGAGGGAATTCACGGCGCTTGGTATTTGATCCGCGACGCCCTCCGGGGTCGGTCCCTTTGCCGCGGACGTTGACCGGTGGTCTCGCGCTTCGCGCGCGACCCCCGGCTACCGTCCGTGTCGCCATCCGGCGACGGTCCCGCTGCATCAACCTCCGTACGAGCACCGGCCGAACAAGTTGACACCCTATACTCCGCGCCGTGACTACGGAGGAGCGAAAGGACCTCGCCGCGGGTGTCATCCGCGCGCTCCTGTGGCTGGCGGCGTTCTGTTTCGCGGCCGGACTTTTTCTGGCGGCCACGCTCCTACTGCGCGGCGTTCCGCCGACGGCACATGTTGCCGTGGGACGTGTCACCGTCGAAAACGCGTCGAAGCTGCGCGACTACCTCACTGCATTGCTTTTCCTTCTGATCACGCCAGCCGCGACGATCCCGCTCTTCCGCCTCGGCGCGCGTGAGAACGACCGGCTGCGAAACGCGGTCGGCGGCGACGGCATCCGCAACCTCGTTTCGCTGCTCTTTGTCGCGCCGTTTTTTCTGGCGCCGTTTCTCTACCTGACTACATTCAAGCCCGCGTGGCCCGTCCTGATCCCGATCGCGATCTCGCAGCTCCTGCCACGCGCGGTGATCACGTGGCAGCGGCGGATGTGGGTGCGGCGATTGCTCGTCGCGGAGATGCAGCCGTTTCACGCGCTCATCGCCGTCGAAGCGCTGGCGTGGATCCTCTTCCGCTACATCGCCGTCGGGAAACGGATCGCACACATCCCGACGCTCTTTCTCGAAATTGCCTTCATCGGATTCTTCATCGCACTTTTCTGGCTGGCATTTCTGCTGGTCGCGCGAATCGCCGCATTCACATTCGATCTGACGACCGAAGCGGCATTGCAGCGGGTCGCCATCGCTGCGCTGCCGCTTGTCATCCTGCCGCCGCTGGCTATCCTCTTCGTTCCCGGAAGCACAGCCATCGCGATCGCCGGCGTGATGATGTTGCTCGCGCTTCCGCTGACGTTGATGAAGCGCGAAACGATCGACGGACGGGATGTCCGCAACCTGATCGCATTCGCCATCCTGCCGTTTCTGCTCTTCTGCATCAGCTACGCGTCGACGGCATCGCTGACGCAGTGGATCGACCTCTTTCACCGCGGCGAGTCGCTCGGGCCGGCCTCCGATCTGCTGCGCGGCAAAGTGCCGTTCCGCGACGTTTTCGCGCTGCACGGCCTGCTCGAAGACGGCCTGCTGGACACGTGGCTCATGCAGCTTTTCGGACGCGACGTAAACGTCGTTCTCCTGCGCCCGGTCGTTCTCGGTTCGGTCGCGGTGGCCATGCTCTGGTACCTCGGCATGGTGATCTTCGACTCCATCCCGCTGGCGATGCTCTCAATCTTCCTCGGCGCGGTGACGACGGTCGACAACGAGCGGGCGTTGCTCGAAATCGTCTCCATCGCGCTGCTCATCAGCGCGCTTCGCCGCAACTCACGATGGCTGGCGTTGTTCAGCGGCATCGCGGCGGGCGTGACGATTTTCTACAGCCTCGACATCGGCCTCTACACCGTGGGCGGCGGAATCGTGGCGCTGATCGGATCGGGATTGCTCACGCGGCGCGCGAAGACCGTCGTCGCGCGGCTGATCGCATTTCTCGCCGGCGCCGGCGTCGGAGCGACTCCCTTCCTCATCTACCTCGCGACTCGCGGCGCCATCGGCGCGTTTTTCGAAACGTCGTTCGTCGCAATTCCGCGGATCATCGACGCCGTCTGGTCACTGCCGTTTCCGGACATGACCACGACGTTCCGCAGCAATCTCAACCTGCACACGCTCGCGGATTTTGTCCTCTTCGACCGCTTCCGATTCATCCTCAACCCGCTCGTAATCGGCATCGCGCTGATCGTGCTCGTGCAGCGCGCCGTCACGCGGCGCAGCGACGCGCTCGACCTTCCGCTGGCCGTGCTCGCGGCCTTCGCCATCCTCACGCAGCGCAGCGCCCTCGGCCGCGCCGACTTTCCGCACCAGTACTTCTCCGCGTTCCTGATCGGCCCGATGCTCATCGCTCTCGGCGTCCTCGCCGCGCGCGCGGCTGGGCGGACCTGGCGCGAGGGCGACCACGCCTCGCAGGCCTTTGTCGTCCTCGCCGCCGTCGCGTTCGCGCCGGTCGTGATCGTTGCGCTCTGGGTGCCGGACATCATCAACGGCAGGATCGATGACACGATCCACTACCAGGCGCGTGTCACCGGCGCGATCGTCGACCCGAGCGCGACCGAGATCCGCAATCGCATCGAGCAGGTCGGCTACTACGTCGTCACGCTCAGCAAGAAGGGCGCGCCGATTTTCGACTTTTCGAATCAGCCGGCTTTCTA
>JAFAOU010000053.1 GCA_019247495.1 Acidobacteriota bacterium | reverse complement strand
CGGCTGGTTCGGTGGCGAGTCGTTCGATCAGCGCGAATGGGACATGCGCGTGCTGTATGCCGAGGATGGGCGGCGGACGACGGCGGACGGCGCCATGGCCGTGCGCGGCGGCGAGTGTGTCGGCGGCGGAACGACCGTCAACTACGCGCTCTGTTTCAATCCGATCGAATCGGTCTGGGACGGATGGCGGCGCGACGTTGGCCTGACCGGCTTCTCCTTCGACGAGCATGCGAACGACTACGGCGTGGCCGGACTGAATATCCCTTCGGCGCTGCACGAAGTCCGCACGCGCATCAACGTCCATCGCGCTGAGGATGATGAGATCAACGACAACAACCGCGCCCTCGAGCGCGGCTGCGCTGCCCTCGGCATCCCCTCCAAACATTTCGAGCTGAACATGCGCGGATGCGTGCGCTCCGGTTTCTGCGGCGAGGGTTGCTCGTACGGCGCGAAGCAGGGAACGCTCGTGACGTACATGGAGGATGCGATCGCGCATGGCGTGCAACTCGTTCACCACTGCGACGTCGAGCGCATCGTGTTCGAAAAAAAGCGCGGCGCGATGTCGGCCGTGGCCGTGAACGGGCGCGTGCGCCGAACGCGCGTCGGCTCGCACCCGAACAGCGTTCCGGCCGGCCGCATCGAGATCGAAGCGAAGCTGATCATCGTCGCCGCCGGAGCCGTGGCCACGCCGGCGCTGCTGCAGCGTTCGCATCATCCCGATCCGCACCGGCGCATCGGACGTGGCCTGGTCACGCATCCCAGCCTGCCGGTCATCGGCATCATGGACCATGCGATCTCGAACTATCGCGGCATCCCGGGTACGGTCTACAGCGATGCCTACGCCAGTTCGCACCGCATCTACTTCGAGACGCTTTTCGGCCACGCGGTTTACGGTTCAGTGATCATCCCCGGAATCGGGCCGGAGCACTTCGATGTCCTTCGCGAGCTGCCGCGCCTGATCGGATTCGGCGCGATGCTGCTCGATGAAGTCGACGACAACAATCGCGTGGAGTGGAACGAGGCCGACGGCAAGCCGCGCATTCATTACCAGTTGAGCGACAACGATCGCGGGCGCCTGCGCTTTGCCGCACAGCGCGCCGTGGAGGTGATGTTCGCGGTCGGCGCGCGCAGCGTGCTGCTGCCGTCGAGCGAACGCATCGGACCGCTGCCTCGTCCTCGCTTCAGTACCGCCGCCGAGGCTGCGTATTGTGCCGATCTCCGCTTCGAGCCGTACCGCACCACGCTCACCTCGGCGCACGCGCAGGCGACGACGAAGATGGGCGAGGACGAACGGCGGACGACGACGAACTCGCGCGGCGAATCGCGTGAGATTCGCAATCTGGTGATCTGCGACTCGTCATCGTTTCCGACGTCGTGCGGCGCGAATCCGATGTTGTCGATCATGACCATGGCGCGCTATCAAGGCCGGCGCATCGCCGCGGAGTTAGCCCGTTATGACCTGTAAGCGGGCGCTTGCCATCCTCTGTTTTGTTTCGGCCACGGCTACCGCGCGGGCCGACGACGTGCGCGTCCTCACGGGCGCTGTGTTGTACGAATCGGGTCTGGCCGCTCCGTCGATCGAACTTCGTTCGGTCGCTCAGGACGGTTCGCTCTGGCGTGGCGGAATCAATGGCTGGTCATTCTCCCTCGGACGCGAACGTCTCCTCGACCACAACCGCCGCCTCATTTTCGAAGTGACGGCCACGCCGTACGACGCGCACAGCAGCAAGCGGATTTACCGCGATGGCGTTCGCAGGCGCGATCTGGAATTCGACGATGCCGCGTTCACTGCCCGTGCGGCGCTGCGTTTCCGCGAGAGCGAACACGCGTCGATCGAGCCGGGGGTCGTCGTCGGCAAGGAGATCATCGGCAATGACGCGCCCGCGGCGCTCCGCGATGCTTGGCGTTCTCCGTATGCCGGCGTCACCGTCACACAACGCATCCGGTTCATCACCGCCGAGGATCCATTCACCAATCGCATCGACGGAATCAACGTCACGGCGACCGGCGAGGCATACCACGGCAATCGCACCTGGACCCGCGCGATGGTCACCGAAAACGGAGGCGCGTCGTTTGGCCGAATCCACTTTCGCCAATCGCTCGCTGCATACCGAGGCAGCAGTCTCGACACCGTGAGCGCGTTCCTGATCGGCGGCTCCTGGGACCTCCTCGGATCGACCGCCGTCTACGGCCGGCGCTACGCGGAGTTCCGCGTGAACCGCGGCATCAATGGAAACGCCGGTGCGGATTTCGCGATCACTCGCTCGTTCGACCTCGGCCTCCGAGTCAGCGCGTTCCGTTCCGGTTCCCTCCACACGACCGGCACGTTGCTGCAGGCAACGCAGCGCCTCGGCGGATATCGCCTGACAGCGGGCGCGGGCCGGTCAAACCACCGAACCACCGTGGTGGCGACCGTCGGCGGCGCGATCTTCCTCCGATAAACGGAATCGCCACCTCTCCCCTGCCGTTTGCCCCAAGATGCTCGCTGAAAATGCGCTTCGCAGGTTTGTTGCGCCGCGCACGCTCTCGCGCGGCGATGCGTATTACGAGCAGGGCCGCGTGCGCCGCATCGAGCGCCTCAGTCCTCATCTGATTCGCGCGGACGTGCAGGGCAGCCGCGTGTACTCGGTCGAGCTAATGATCGAGGGCGATCACCTCACCGCCGAGTGCGAATGTCCCTGGTTCCACGAGAACCTCGAGGAGTGCAAACACATTTGGGCGGTCATCCGCGCCGCCAGCGCGCGCAAGATGCTGCCGGAACGCGCGATGTTCCTCGGCGATTTTGAAGGGGAAGAGGATTTCGACGAGTACGACGATGACGATCCGCCCGTCACCTACCCGCGCGCCGTTCCGCATCGCGAGCAACCGCCGGCGTGGCAGAGTTTCCTGAATGCGCTCCCGCCGCCTCCGCCGCCGGCGCGCGAGAGCGGATCGCGCAGCGTCCCCGAGGAGATCGCGTACGTCATCGTCGGATCGCGCCGTGCGCAGTCGCTCACGCTCGAGATTCTCGGACGCAGTCGCAAGAAAAATGGCGAGTGGGGAAAGTGGAAACCGCTGTCGATCCGTTTCGACGAGCTGCCAAAGCTGCCCGCGTTCGACCACGAGTCGCTCGCACTCCTGAATCCGAACTCCTGGGCGTACAACACCGAGCGGATCGTCACCGTCGCGCCCACGATGGTGGCGTGGTGGGTCGAGCGCCTCGCGCGCGCGGGCAAGCTCGGCGTCCTCGATTCGGATCAGTTCCAAACCATCGCCTGGGATGACGGCCCGCCGTTTACCCTGCGCGTCGCTGTCGTCAATGACGCCGCGGCTTCGAAGTACCGCATCGTCGCGACCATCGAGCGCCAGGGCGAAACGTTGCCGCTGGATGACGTCGAGCACACGATGCCGGGAATCATCATCGCCGGCAGGCGCGCAAGCCGTTTCGACGACGGCGGACGCGGATCGTGGCTCGAAGCGGTGCGCGCGAATCCGACCATCGAAGTTCCGCACGCGGATGCCGAAAAGTTCCGCCAGGCGTTGCTCCGCGCGCCGATCGCGAACATCGAATTGCCCGAGGAGCTCGGCTGGTCGATCGTCGACATCCGGCCGCGCCCGAAGCTTTCGCTCGCCAATCAATCGTGGACCTCGGAACTGAGCGCCCAACTTGATTTCGTGTACGACGAATGGCGCGTCTCCAGCCGTTCCGAGGAGATGCAGACCACGCTCGGACGAAAACTCATCCGCCGCAATCGCGCCATCGAGGACGGATTCCGTGCGCGCCTCGGCAGCCTCGGCGTGATCTCGACGTGGGACGGCTACCGCGTGCGGCAGTCTCAGGTCGAAGACATCGTGCGGAAGTTGAGCGCCGAGGGATGGACGATCGAGCTCGACTCCGCGCAGGTGCGCGTGGCCGACGACTTCGACGTCGAGATCTCCAGCGGCATCGACTGGTTCGATCTCAACATCAGCGCCAGCTTCGACGACATGGAGGTCGATCTCCCGGAACTGCTCGCGGCGGCGGAGGGCAATCGCTCGCTGCTGCGTCTGTCGGACGGCTCGTTCGGGATCATGCCATCGTCGTGGATGGAATCGCTCGCGCCGGCGTTGGAACTCGGGAAGCGCGAAGACGACGGCGTGCGATTTCGTCCTTCGCAGGCGTTGCTGATCGATGCGCTGCTGAAGTCGAACACGCGTCACGTCGATACGGCCTTCGCCGAACTGCGGCAACGTGTGGCCGAGGCCTCGCCGGAATCACGGCAGGAACCGCCCACGCTGATGACGGAGCTTCGTCCTTATCAACGCGCAGGCCTCGGCTGGCTCGAATTCCTCCGCACGACGGGCCTCGGCGGCTGCCTCGCCGATGACATGGGCCTCGGCAAAACCGTTCAGACGCTGGCGATGCTCGAAGAACTACGCGCGAATGGAAATCGCGGACCGTCGCTCGTCGTGGCACCTCGGTCGCTGTTGTTCAACTGGGCCGCCGAGGCCAAGCGGTTCGCGCCGCAACTGCGCGTGATGGAGCATCACGGAACGGAGCGCATCAAGAACGAGTTTGCGAACGCCGACCTCGTGCTGACGACCTACGCGACGATGCGCCTCGACATCGTCAAGCTGGGCGAAACTGAATTCGAGTATGTGATCCTCGACGAATCGCAGGCGATCAAGAACGCGACCAGCCAGGTTGCGAAAGCGAGCCGGCTTCTGCGCGGACGCCATCGCCTCGCACTCAGCGGCACGCCGATCGAAAACCACCTCGGCGAGCTCTGGAGCCTCTTCGAGTTTCTCAACCCCGGCCTCCTCGGCTCGTCGCGATCATTCGCGCGCACGTTCGCCGCGAAAAATACGCCGCCCGAACGCCGAGACGCGCTCGCGCGCGGCCTGCGTCCGCTACTGCTGCGGCGAACGAAGGAGCAGGTCGCGCCGGAGTTGCCGGAGCGAATCGAGCAGACGCTTTACTGCGAGCTGGAAGGCACGCAGAAGAAGCAATACGAGGAGTTGCGCGATCACTACCGCGCCGCGCTGCTCGGCCGCATCAAAAAAGGCGGCATCGACAAAGCGCGCATGCATATTCTCGAAGCGCTCCTGCGCCTGCGCCAGGCGGCGTGCGATCCGGCCCTCATCGACGGCAACACCGACGCGCCTTCCGCGAAAGTCGAGCTGCTGATGGACGAGTTGCGCGACGTCCTCGACTCCGGCCATCGCGCGCTGGTCTTCTCGCAGTTCACGTCGTTCCTGTCGATCGTACGCGGCGTCCTCGATCGCGAACGCATCCCGTATCTCTACCTCGACGGCAAGACGACGAATCGCCAGACGCTGGTCGAGCAGTTTCAGGATTCCTCCGGCCCGCCCCTTTTCCTGATCAGTCTCAAAGCCGGCGGCCTCGGCCTGAACCTGACGAACGCCGACTACATCTTCCTGCTCGACCCATGGTGGAACCCCGCCGTCGAAGCGCAAGCGATCGACCGCGCCCACCGCATCGGCCGGCAGAAGCCTGTCGTCGCCTACCGGTTGATCGCCCGCGACACGGTCGAAGAAAAGATCCTCGAGCTCCAGGCGAAGAAGCGCGAGCTGGCCGAATCGATCATCTCCGAAGACAACAGCGTTCTACGCCGGCTGGAGTTGGAGGATCTGGAGCTCTTACTGACGTAAGCGAAATGCGACGCGGCACTTGACGTCGTGAGAGACTTTCGCCTCGACCGATGACTTCCGAGGCGCCGCAATCGAGCATTGTTCTCTACCGTACCGAAGATGGACGGACGCGGATTCAGTGCCGCTTCGAGGACGAGACGATCTGGCTGACGCAGGCGCAGATTGCGGAGCTGTTTCAGGTGACTCCGCAGAACGTCACGCTTCATCTGAAAGCCATCTTCGACGAGGGGGAACTGACGGAGGAGGCAACTTGTAAGGATTACTTACAAGTTCGGAATCTGAAGGCCCTGATGCCTTCGGCGGCGTAGCCGCCGTAAGAACCGTAGCCCCCAGCTTTCAGCTGGGGGCAGCAGGTCGCTCGATCTTGTGAGCCCGCTTGAGCGGGCGAAAGAAGGGTTTCCGAGGTACGATCGACGCCGGGACTTCCGCATGGCGAACGCGCCATGCCGCACAGCTACAGCAACATCCTCACCCACATCGTCTTCTCGACGAAAAATCGCCAGACGTTAATCGATACCGCGCTCGAAGCGCGGCTCTTTCCGTACATCGGCGGGATCGTTCGTCAACTCAGCGGGAAGTTATACGTCGTCAACGGAGTCGAGGATCACATCCACCTTCTCGCCGAACTGCCTCCGACGATCGCGGTCGCTGAAGCCATCGGCAAGATCAAGGGCAGTTCAACGTACTGGATCCATCAGTCGTTTCCTGAGCAAGCCGTATTCGCGTGGCAACGTGGATACGCGGCGTTCAGCGTCAGTAAGTCGAAGGTGGCGCTCGTGGCCCGGTACATAGAGGGCCAGAAGGAGCATCACAAGAAACACTCATTTCAGGATGAGTTCCTTGAGCTCATGCGACGGCACGGGATTGCGATCAATGAGAAATACCTATGGACGTGATCTTTCGCCCGCTTAAGCGGGCTCCCGAAATTGCGGGATCTGCTGCCCCCCAGCTAAAGCTGGGGGCTACGGCTCTTAAGGCAGCTACGCAGCCTAGAGGCGCCATTTCAACTATTCGGAATTGCCGAATGGTTCCCGATCGGTCACCTGGCGTAGGCGACGTACCGCGCGTCGCTGGCGATGATCCGCAATTGATGCGCCGCGAGTGAGGCTCGATGCGCCGCATCGTTCGCGCGGACGATGAAAATTCGCGGCTTGGCGGCGTCGGCGAGGGCGGTGTCGAGCCACGGCATCGGCTTGATCGATGTGCCGCCGGCGAAGTTGGCGTAGTGGCGGATCAGGTAGTTGCTTGTGAACTCCTCGGCGTCCGGAGTCACGACGACGATCGGTCGCTGCAGGTAGAAGGTCATCGAGCCGGTGAAGGCTTCGACTCCGACGATTTCCGTTTGCGGCGTGACCATCGGGCGGATCTGCTCCATCAACGCAGCCTCGGAACGGCGCGCGCCGATCGCGCGCATCAACGGATTCGCTGCGAGCGGAATGGCGACGATGGGAATTGTCAACGCGATGAGGACGATGTCGCGATTGCGGACGAACGCCAACGCGCCGCCGATCACGAACGTAATTCCAATGGCCATCGCGGAGAGGCGCGCGGCATCGCCGTATTCGGCGCGCAGGTGGAGGAATGGCGGCGCGATCACGAGGGCCAGTCCGAAAACGAGCAGCACGACCGCCGTGATGCGCGCCCCGATCCGCGCGTTTTGCCAGACGCGCGCGACGAGCAACGCCACGGGCGCCATCAGCGGGAGGATGTACTGCGGCCTCTTAGACTGCGAGATGGAGAAGAAGATGAACGGGATGGCGATCCAGAGCAGCAGGTAGATCGTCGATCGGTCGCGGCGATCGATCGCGCGCGGACTGCCGAGGAGGACGATCGACCAGGGCAGCGCGCCGGCGAGGAGATACGGGATGAAGTACCACGGCGGGCCAGTGCGCTTGAGCGCTTTCGTAGCCAGCCGTTGCGCGGTTTCGGTGACGACGACGTAGTGCAGAAAATCGGGGATGACGCGCGAGACCGCCCAGACCCACGGCGCAACGGCAAGGACGAACAGCGCCAGTCCGCCCCACGACCAGAGCGCGCGAAAACGCTTGCGCCAGATCGCGTATGGAATCGCGACGAGCAGCGGCAATGCGATCGCGACCGGACCTTTCGTGATCACACCGAGGCCGATCGCGAGCCAGGCGAGGGCGGACCATTTGCGCGCGCGCTCCTCGCAGGCGAGGTAGAAAAACGCAGTGGCCATCGTGATAAACAGCGCCAACGCGGCGTCGAAAATCACAGTGCGCGAGAATGCGACAGCTAACGGCGTGGCGAGAAAAACGATCGCGGCGATGAACGCCTCGTCGCTTCCCCACACGCGTTTTGCGAACCACCACAGGAAGGCTGCGCCGGCGATCGTGAAGAGAAATGCCGGCAGCCGCGCGGCGACCTCCGTCGGCCCGAGCACCTCCATCGCCGCGGCCTCGGACGCGAAATAGACGATCGGCTTGTCGAGATAGGGCAGGCCGTCGAGGCGCGGCATCACGTAGTCGTTCGTCGCCGCCATCTCGCGCCCGACCTCGGCGTTGCGTCCTTCATCGGGATCGAGCAACGGAAATCCGCCGAGGTGAATGGAGAGGGCGATGACGACGATCAGAAGCCACCAGCGAAGAAGCGAAGAAGGGGCGGCCAAAGCGCGCGAAGGATACCGCTAAACTTGGCGTCCATGTCTCGCCGAACGATTGCGTTTCTATTCATCATCGCGGCTGCATTTTGGGGAGTCGGGGATCAGGTGTCGGGTGTCGAAAAGACGGCGCGTCGTCCGGCTTCGACCCCCGACTCTCGACTCCCAACTCCCGCGGCGATTGCATCGCACATTCACTTCCTCGCCAGCGATGCGATCGAAGGGCGCGAGACCGGGATGCGCGGATTCGAAATTGCGGCGGAGTACGTTCGCGCGCAGTTCGACGTGATCGGACTGCAGCCATTGCACAGCGACTGGTTCCAGCATTTCGCGTTGCGTGCGGCCACGCTCGACGAGGGGCAGTCGTCGCTGGCGATCAACGGCAAGTCGCTCATCATTCGCAAAGATTTTCTGATGCGTCCGGACTTCGCGCGGGACAACGTTTCCGTCGATGCGCCGCTGGTCGTTGCGGGATTCGGCGTCACCGCGCCGGAGTTGCATCGCGACGACTACGCCGGCATCGATGCGCGCGGAAAGATCGTGGTCGTCGTCAGCGGCGCGTCGAAATCGTTTCCGTCCGATCAGCGCGCGTATTACTCGTCGGGCGAGGTGAAGCGTCACAACGCGGCGGCGCACGGCGCGGTCGGCATGCTGACGATCACGACCGCGACGGACGAGGCGCGCAATCCGTTCGAGAAGCGCGCGCGGCAGAGCAGCATCGTGCCGATGACGTATCTCGATGCCAGCGGCAATCCGGTGGACACTGTCGAGGCGTTGCGAGGATCGGCATCGCTGAGCAGCGAAGCGGCCGCAGCGCTCTTCACCGGCGCTGCAATTCCACTCGATCGCGTGCTCGCCGACGCCGAAAACGGCATCGCACATTCGTTCCCGCTCACAGCGACCGCTTCGATGAAGACCGTCACCCGCTTCGCGCAGATGCAGAGCGAGAACATCATCGGGGTGCTGCCCGGCAGCGACGCCAAACTCCGCGACGAGTACGTCGTCGTCTCAGCACATCTCGATCACCTCGGCAATCATCCACCCGCGAACGGCGGCGACGGTTTGTATAACGGCGCCTACGACAACGGCTCCGGCATCGCCTGCCTGATCGAGATCGCACGCGGCCTTGCCGCCGGTGCGCGCCCGAAGCGTTCTGTCCTTTTTGTCGCGCTGACGGGCGAAGAAAAGGGTGAGCAGGGGTCGGAGTACTTCGTTCACTTTCCGCCGGTGCCGAAACGGCAGATCGTCGCGGACGTGAACATGGACATGTTTCTGATGATCTATCCGGTCGCGGACGTCGTGCCGCTCGGCGGTGAGCATTCGTCGATCGGAGCGATGGCCGCGACGGCGTCGCGAGCGAGCGGTTTCGACGTCAGTCCCGATCCGTATCCCGAGGAGGTGCGGTTCATTCGCAGCGATCAGTACTCGTTCGTGAAGGCGGGCATCCCGGCCATTCATCTCAAGCCGGGCAACAAGAGCACCGACCCGTCGATCGACGGCGCGAAGCTGACGCGCGAATGGCTGCGCACGATCTACCACTCGCCGAAAGATGACCGTTCGCAGACGTTCGATTTCGCGTCGGGCGCGCGCTATGCGGAGACCAATCTGCGGCTCGTGCGCGCGATTGCGGATTCGCCGTCGAGGCCTTCGTGGACGCCGGGCGATTTTTTCGGCGAGACGTTTGGACGCGGTGGTCGAAAGGCAACGATCACGCTGCGGTGAGGGACCTTCTTGGACGCAGCTTCGATTTCGCAACGCCGCCATCGCGAGTGGTCTCGCTCGTGCCGTCGCTGACGGAGACGCTCTTCGACCTCGGCGCGGGTGGCGCCGTCGCGGGCATCACGGATTTCTGCATCTTCCCCGAGGGGATCGAACGGCCGCGCGTTGGTGGGACGAAGAATCCGCACATCGAGGAGATTCGCGCGCTGTCGCCCGATCTTGTCTACATGAATCTCGAGGAGAACATTGAGCGTCACGCGAAGGCGATCGAAGAGTTCGCGCCCGTGTTCGTCACCGAGCCGAAGACTGTCGACGACGTGGCAGCACTCATCACGACGCTCGGCAGGATCCATCGCCGCGATGAACGAGCGCGCGAACTGACCGATGCGCTGGCGAAAGAGCGCGGCACTGTCGCGAGTTTTTCCTTCGCGGTGCCGATCTGGAAGAAGCCTTGGATGTGGTGCGGCGGCGATACCTACGTTTCGAATCTCGTGGCGTCGATCGGCGGCGTGAATGTACTCGCCGATCGTGAACGGTACCCATCGATCGATCTTGACGATGTCCTCGCACTTCGTCCGGACATCGTCTTTCTACCCGACGAGCCGTACGAATTTACGTCCGAGGATGCCGCCGAAATCCGCGGGCCGCGCGTCATTGGACCGTTTCCGGGCCATCTCTTCACGTGGCATGGAACGCGGACGATCCTCGGGCTCAAGTTCCTACGCGAATGCGTCTAAGGGAACGGTTTCACGCGGGGCTCGCAGAGGGGCGGAGAACGCGGAGAGTCAACCCTCGATGATGCCGGTTGCCCAAATCCGTAGCGTCTCTTCGACGGAGTCGAGCTGGCGCGTGAAGAAGTGATCGGCGCCGGTGATGATCATCGTTTCGGCGTTGCGGATCTGCTGGCCGAGGGTTTCGAGTTTCTGGACGTCGCCGTGCTCGTCCTGCGTGCCGTGCAGGATCAGCATCGGTTTCTCGCACGAGCGGAGGTAGCCGAAGTCGTACTTGTTGACGGGCGTACCGATCAGAAAGATCGCATCGACCGCGGCCATCTCGCACGCTACGCGCGACGCCACCCACGCGCCGAACGAGAAGCCGCCCACAATCACTTTCTTGCCGGGATGCTTCTTGATCAGCCAGTCGATCGCGGCTACGACGTCGCCCTGCTCCCCTTCGCCATCCTCGTGATGGCCGGCGCTGTTGCCGGTGCCGCGGAAGTTGAAACGGAGCGTAGCCACGTTCGCGGCTTCGAGCCCGCGCGCGGCGCGAAAGACTACTTTGTTGTGCAGCGTACCGCCGCCGAGCGGGTGCGGATGACAAACGACGGCTACCGCGGCGGGGTCCTGGAGATCGCGATAAAGCGCCTCGAGCTTGCCGGCGCTCGAAAAGAGATCGACGTGGCGGAGAGGTTTCGGATTCACAGTACGCCCGACGTTTCGCGCACCGGCGCGAGCCTTACCAGAATGCGATCGCCGTCCACCCTCACCTCATGCGTGGCGATCGTGTACTCGGCGTTGCCGGGACACAGTCCGGTGCGAACGTCGAATCCCCAAAGGTGCCACGGACAGACGATCTCGTCGCCGATGAGATCACCCTCGGCAAGCGGACCGCCGCGGTGCGGACAGGTGTTGTCAGTAGCGAAGAATCCGCGCGCTGTGTGCGAGATGGCAACGCTGCGGTCGTCGACCTTCACGGCCCTGATGCGGCCGATTGGAAGTTCGGCCGCGTTCAGGACCTCGGTAAAGGCTTCGTTCATCGGACGCGCACTCTAGCAAAAGCGATGTCAGTGAATCTTTTGGCGCATGGCGCGGTAGGTGGTCCAGTCGGGCTCCTTGGAACCGGCACTGAGCGTGATCGGATACGGATGGCCGGGGATGAGGCGGTTCAGCTCCGCCGCGAACGCCTTCGGATCGGCGACGTACCAGAGCCACGTGCGCTCGCCCTTGCCGGTCACGATCATCATCAGGTAGCCGAGATGGTCGCCTTGGATCGGATCGACGGCCGCTTCAAACTTCGCGATCTGCGTGACGACCTTGTCGGCAGGCATTCCTTTGGCGTCGGGCACGTACTTCCAGTGCATCTCGATCGCGGTGGGAAACTTGGCTGGCTGCGCATCGGGCGGAACCTCGTTGCGGACTTTCAGCAGGAGCAGGCTATCGGCCTGCTTGGAAAACGTCACAAGCCAGCTGACGTTGGGACCTTTGTCTGGTTGAGTGGTTGTCGTAGCGGCGATCGCGCCTTTCTTTGCTTGAGCCGGCGTGTCCGCCATGAGCGCGGATGCGAACAGCGCCGCGCAGAGTGCAACTGCAATTCGTTTCATTGTCACGATTCCTTTCATGCGAGCCAGACGGGACGCGGGATGCCGTTGCGGCCAACGGCGGCGCTGCCATCCCAAACGCCCGGGATAGTAGTGCCGCAATCGGGACAGCGGCCGTCACTCAATCGATACGAAGTGACGCGAAACCCGGTGCGGCCGATGACGATCGCATCGCACGACGGGCAATGCGTGCTCTCCAGATCGCCGACGGCGCCCGGGATATTGCCGGGATAGATATAACGCAGTCCCGCGCGGCGTCCGATTTCGTACGCGCGCAGGAGTTGGTTGGCCGAGGTGTTCGCGTTCCCGGTCATCTTGTAGTCCTGATGGAACGCGGTGATATGCCACGGGATATCGACGTCGACGCTTGCCAGAAACTCGGCGATCTTCGTCAGCTCGTCATCCGAATCGTTGAAGCCGGGGACGATGAGCGTGACGATCTCGACCCAGATGCCGCGCTGCTTGAGGCCTTTGATCGTGTCGAGCACCGGCTGCAGCGTGCCGCCGAGGTCGCGGTAATGCGCGTCGGAGAATCCTTTGAGATCGACTTTGTAGAGATCGACATACGGCGCGATGTAGTCGAGCACTTTTTCCGTTCCGTTGCCATTCGAAACATAGGAGCAGACCAGCCCTTCGCGCCTGGCTTCTTTGAAAATCTCGACGGCCCATTCCGAGGTGATGAGTGGCTCGTTGTAAGTCGAGGTGATGACTTTCGCGCCGTGACGTTTGGCGAGGGCGATCAGTTCGGCGGGTTCGATGTCGACCGGAGCCGCGCCGGCGACTGGATCGCGCAGCGCCTGCGACGTGACCCAGTTCTGGCAGTAGCCGCAGTGGTAATCGCAGCCGAGCATGCCGAACGAGAGCGCAAGCGCGCCGGGATACGCGTGGAAAAACGGCTTCTTCTCGATCGGATCGACCTGGAGCGCCGCCGCGTATCCGCGCGGGACGCGCAACACGCCGTCTTCGTTGTAGCGGACTTTGCAGATGCCGTTCAGTCCGTTGAGGATTTTGCAGCGATGGCCGCACGAGTAGCAGCGCACGGCCTTGTTCTCGAGCTTGTCGTACAGCTCAGCGGCTCCCTCGGCCGTCCTCGCGGCCAGAACCTCGCCAAGCGCACTTTGTCGTTGGGTTGCTGCGGACATGGCGAGCAAAACGCTGCAGATCAGGCGTGTATTGCGGGGAGGTGCTGCGCCGCAGCGTAACAGGCCCATGCCAGCGGTCCGCCGGCGATGCCGTCGACCAGGTTGTGTCACCCGGCTACGGTCGACCCGAGCAATGCCAGAAACGCGAGGACGCCGAAAACACTCACGCCCCATCGCGTAAGCCGGCGCATTCACAAAAGGAGAGGATCTGAAATCCGACATACAGGCTCGGAAACGCGGCAACGCCGAAGAAGGTGTTGATCGGCTTCACGTTGGGTCCCCTCGGGCTCAATACAGCGACGTAGTTCTCGATGAGCAGCCGCTGCTCGTGCTGCGTGTGCGTGAGCAATGGGGCCAGCGGCAGCTAGACCGCGGGAAATGGTTCGCCGGTCCCCGCACGGAATGGCGACGTTAAGCCACGCGCCGACGAGCCAGAGAGCGTGTTCGAACTCACGAAGGCGATCCGCACACGCCGCTCCGTCATGGAGGTGATGAAGGAAGGCACGATGCTCAAGGCCGGGAACAGCACCGTGATGTAGCTGGCGTGGTTCGGGACGACCGCAACCAGCGACGACAGTCGATGGCTTCGCGTCAGCGTGTCTTCCGCTCCATAGGCACCGGCGCGATGGCATTCCAAATTGATAGCATTTCGAGATCGACACGCTTTTCGATATCAATCATCGCCGTCGCTATCCGGCGATAAAGCGCGATGATGTCTGGGGGTAACGGCTTGGCTTCGGCCATCCGAAACGCAGCGTCAAAATTCCACCATTCGGTCGGCTCGGACCGTGTCATGAGGAGCCACTTCAGTCGGCCCAGGTATGTGGCGTCGCTTTCATCGCGGAGCCTTGCGATGAGACCACGATGAAATGCGATGACCCCTGACAACGTGTCGGTCGATTCGGTTTCCTCGAACTGTTCCCATATCTCATCCGACTCCTCGATATGGCCCGCCACCATCAGGACCTCGGCGAAGTTGAGGCGGTTTCGATCGCGGGGGTTGTCGTTCAACAAAGCTACAAAAATCGCCTTCGCTTCTTCAAATTGTCCAAGATCTTCGGCGATGAAAACGGCATAGGCGGACTGAATTTGGTCATCATCAGGCTCTGCTTTCAGTGCTCTCAAGTAGAAGTCGTGTGCCTCTTCGAACTTGCCCTCGGCGCGGAAAAGACGAGCACGGATAGTCAGCAATTCCGCATTGTGGCCATGATGCTGCAATGCACTGTCCACGAGTTGCTCGACCTCGCGCCGATCGCCGCCCGCCACGACGACGTGCCAAGCGAACGCCGTCACAACCTGCGGCTCATCGGGGAATCGTTGTATCGCCGAGCGGAGGAGGGCTTCCCGTTTTTGCGCACTGGGCTCTCGCGAAGCCTGGAGTACCGGCACCCACCAGCGATCGGAGTCATCGTCATCTGAGACGCTTCCTGCCTGTTCGGGAGCAATGAGCGTCAGGACCGCGTCGGTAGTTGCCCTCGTGGAGACGGTACTCTTTACCTCCTTCGCCTCCTTCGCCGCCAGCTTGTTGAACTGCATCCGATACAAGACGGCTCGCGCGGAGGCACGATCGATGATCTCCTTGTCCAGTAAGGGATACCCAAAGACATCGACGCTCAGTTGAAGCATCAACTTGTCGAATCCGTCGATAGGTACGAGCGCACCTCGATGTTTCTGGACCAGTGCCTCCACGCGTGGCTGGATTCGCTGGTTACGCATATAGCACCAATACATACGACCGGCAATCTGCCCCGGCTCGAGACTCTCGAGAAAGCCCATCAAAGAGCCGTCGTTGCCGCCGTAGCCGACAAACACCGGTGAGAAATTCGCGAAGATGGTCTTAAGTGCTGAAACCCAGTGTTCGGAGAGTTTCGACGTATTCTGCGCGTCGTTGAATGGATTCAGAAGGACATCTCGATGGACTTTGGCGATGACAGGCCGGCGCATTCGCGTGCGAATGTAGTGTGCGAGAGATTCGTGACTGCAGATAAGCGGCACTGTACTCGTATAGAGGTAGAGGGCATCGCTAACCAGGTTGTCAAAATTCGTGGTCACGACGGCGCGATGGCGCGTGCCGGAAAGGATTTGGGCGAGAACGGAGTAGCCGAAGCTGGGCGCCTTATCCTTCATCACCGTTTCAAGGGCCGCGTAGCCTTCATCGAGATAGTCACCGAAGCGGCGCTCGAACACCTGCGGGTAGAAAGAGGCCGCCGATCCGAATTCAAAATTCTCGATTCCGACGTTGTCGCTCGTCGCCCATGCCTCGAGAGAAACCATCTTGTCGTCATGACGACGGCGTAGCTCATCCAGCCATCGATGCACAAGCTCGCCGCCTGTCGGGATATCGGAGTCTTTCGACGCGCCTGCGCCGAGAACGAATGCGAACGCTGTGTCTTCCATATCGCGGTGCGTTGTCAGAAAAGCATCGATGAATCCTTCGGTCGTCCAGCGGTGCGATATGGGCATAGGTCCCTCTTGCTTAGGAGTGCCTCGCGGCGTGAATTTCCTACCTCGTCACGCCATCTTTCTTCGGTCGCAGCGTCAGGCAGACGCTTTTCAAATTAATGTGACGCAGGAGTCGGGCTGGCCGGCAAAAAGTAAAGCGCCACCGCAATGATCGCGTAGACCGCCAGAAGCTGGATGCCTTCGTACCAGTTCGTCTCGCCGTCCATGACCAGGTACGAAAAGATCGCCACGCACAATCCGACCGCGAGCATCTCGAATGGTGTGAACAGCAGATCGAGCGGATGTCCGAGCGGATACGACAGAAACACGAGCAACGGACAGACGAAGAGCGCGATCTGCACGCTCGACTGCATGGAGATGTTGAGCGCCGTGTCCATCTGGTTGCGCATTGCCAGCATGACCGCGGTCGAATGCTCGGCGGCGTTGCCGACGATGGCCAGAACGACGAAGCCGAGGAAGACTTCGTTCATCCCCCACGCCTTCCCCGCCTCCCCCACCGCCGCTACCAATCCCTCGGCCACCACACTCATGAGTGCACTCGCGAACACGAGCAGCCCAATCGCGCGCTTGAGACTCCACACGTCCTCCGCCGCCATCTCCGGCGCTTCGCTGACGGCGCTGAGCTGCTCTTTGTGCGTCTTGAACGCAAAGAACAGTCCGAGGATGTAGACGATGATCAGGATGATGGCCGTGCCTACCGAGACCTGATGGATCAACTGCGGCTGATGCGCGGAGGCCGCGGATCGAAAGAAGAGCGCGGGAACCAGGAACGACGCCACCGCGAGAATGAGCTGGCCCGCTTGCGATTCCGCGGCGAGCGCGTTGAACTTGAGCGTGCGATGTTTCCACCCGCCGGCGAGCATCGACAGTCCCGCTACGAAGAGCAGGTTGCCGACGATCGACCCCGTGAACGAGGCGCGCACAACGCCCGGCAATCCCGCGCGAATGGCGAAGATGGCGATGACCATCTCCGCAAAGTTTCCGAATGTGGCGTTGAAGAGCGCGCCGTACGTCGATCCCATGCGATGCGCGAGCTGCTCGGTGCTGACACCGATCCACGCTGCCAGGGGAAGGACGGCCGCGCATGCGAAGACAAACTCGGCGACGAGATGGCCGTGGATGAAATGCAGCGCGATGGCGACGGGGATGGTTGCGTAAAGGAGCCAGCGGATGATTCGTTGCATGTACTTTCGGTCGTAACTCTATCCTGCGGAGGGCGAAGCCCGACGTCAGGATCTCAGATTGCGCCGCGCGATCGTTGCTGAAACCAACGCCTACGCGGTGTCACCGGAGATCCTGACGTCGGGCTTCGCCCTCCGCAGGATAGAGTGGAAAAAACATGATCAGCAGCGAGACAAGCGACTACATCACCACCATCACCCTCAACCGTCCCGAAAAGCTGAACGCATTCAGCGGATCGATGCGCGAGGAACTGCTCGCCGCAATCCGTGCGGCGGCGGACGATCAACGCTGCCGCGTAGTCATCATCACCGGAGCCGGACGCGCGTTCTGCGCCGGCGGCGACGTCGAGTACATGTCCGGCCTGCAGAAGAATGGCGACGTCGATGCGTTCCGAAAGGTCCTCGACGCTGGCCGCGACGTCGTCACGCAAATCGCCGGGATGCCGAAGCCTGTGATCGCCTCGGTGAATGGCGTCGCCGCCGGCGCCGGATGCAATCTCGCTCTCGCCTGCGATTACCGCATCGCCTCGGACACCGCGAAGCTCGGCGAGACCTTCGTGAAGATCGGCATCCATCCCGATTGGGGTGGAACATGGTTTCTGCCGCGCCTGATCGGCCCGAGCCGCGCGTTCGAACTGTTGACGACGGGACGGATGGTCGATGCCGCTGAAGCGCTGGCGATCGGGATGGTCGATCGCGTAGTGCCGCTGGCCGATTTGCCCGAACAGACAACGGCTCTCGCGCGCGCGATCGCGCAAGGTCCGCCGCAGGCGATCGCGGACGTCAAACGCGCGCTGGCTGCGTCGCGCACGAACTCGTTATCCACGCAAGTCGAGCTGGAGAGCGAGCATCAGGTGCGCGCCTTCCTTTCACGCGATGCAGCGGAAGGAATGGCGGCGTTCTTCGAGAAGAGGGCGGCGAAGTTCGAGGGGGGATAGAAACGGGTAACGTTTCACGCGGAGGCGCTGAGGCGCGGAGCGGTTCGCGCGATGACGAGCGTTTCGTCGTCCTTCTGCGGGGCGTTGGCGACGAAGGCGTCGACTGCCTCGGCGATCGCGTCTCGGACTTCAGCGGCCGAGGAGTTCGCGAGGCGGGACAGGAGCTGTTCGAATACCTCGTTGCCCCATTCGTCGCCCGCGGCATTCTCGGCTTCGCAGATGCCGTCGCTGTAGAGCACGACCGTCGATCCGGCTGGGAACGGGCGCGTCTGCGTCATGTACTTCGACGCGCCGAGGATTCCGATCGGAAGTCCGTGGGAACGAAGCTGCTCGATGTGATCGCCGGTGATGACGTAGCAGGGATTGTGGCCGGCGTTGACGAACTGAATCGTCTCCGCCTCGGGATCGATCGTGACCACGATCATGGTGATGAACTTGTTCTCGGCGGACCAGCTATGAATGTGGCGATTCAACTCCGTTGCGATATCCCCAAGCTCGCGTCCCTCGGCGAAGAGAAGCTGGATAGCAGCATGAAACGCCGACACGAGCAGCGCTGCCGGCATCGACTTTCCTGCGACGTCCGCGACGACGGTCGTCAACGTTCCTTCGCGCTGGAAGAAGGCGTGATAGTCGCCGCCGACCTGCTTGGCGGGACGCGAAAGCGCGGCCAGCTCGAGCCCCTCGATGACCGGGATCGACTTCGGAAGAATGTCGCTCTGGATGGTGGCGGCGAGGTCGAGCTCGCGTTGCATGGCCTGCTTTTCGAGCGCTTCCTTGTGCAGCCGCGCGTTCTCAAGAGCGATAGCGACCTGGTTGGCGAACAGCGACAGAAGCCGGAGCTCGTTCGCTTCGAACGCGCCGACGTCACCCTCGCGCGTTTCGCGGTCGCCCGCCGCGAGCACGCCGATCACGGCGTTGTTGCCTTTGATCGGAACGGCAACCGTGGCGATGCAGCCGGGAAAAATGCATTCGGAGGCGTCTTCGAACGTCAGCGCCTCGCCGGCGGCGACGACGCGGTCGGTGATCTCGTCGTCGAGAAAATCGGAGCGGGTGTCGCCGAAGGAGCGATAGACGCGGAACTTGTCGCCGTCGCGCAGAAACAGCGCCGCGCGGCGCGCGTTGATCAGCGAAATCATGCGGAAGAGGATCTCGTCCGCGAGAGCGTCGATGTTCAACGTGCCGGCGATGGAGAGGCCGATGTCGTACAGCGACTCCAACTCCCACAGCCGGTACTTGAGCTGGAAGTCGCCTTCGCGCATTTCCTGCGCGAGGCGGTGCGTGTTCAAAAGCGACGCGGCGAACGTGCCGGCGGCGTGGAGCATCCGGAGATCTTCGTCCGAGGCCTCGCCGGAGAGAGCGATCACGCCGAAGTGATCGCGCGAGGTGCGCATCGGGATGATGTGCCGCGGCTTCGGATCGAGCGAGGCGTCGTCGAGTGAATCGCCGTCGAGTATTTCCGGTGCAACGCAGACGCGCGACTTCGCGGCAAGCCGCATCTCCGGGCCGCGCGCATCGCGCAGGTAGACGGCGCCGACGTCATACGGTGTGTGCTTGGTGAAGGCGTCGAGGATCAGCGATCCATGGGACGAGAGCGCCGCCCGCTCGAGTTGCTGCAGGTCGTGCAGAAACTCCGCGAACTGGTGAACGAGGGGGGACATACGAGAGGTGGAAGGATAGCAGTTGCCGGTGATGCGATTGCGAGGCTACCTCAGAGTCCCAGCTCCTTCATCGCGTTCTCTTCGTTGTCGAAGATCGTCGCGTAGTTAGCCAGGCCCATGATCTGGAAGGTCTTGTGGATGACTGGCGTGAGGCAGCAGAAGGCGATCTTGCCGCCTTTGTCGATCATCTTCTCGATGATCTCGATGAGGATGCTGATGCCGATGGAGTTGACGATTTTCGTATCGCGTAGATTCAGCAGCAGAGTGCGCACGCCGGCGTCCATCAATTCGTAGGCACGGACGGCGATCTCTTCGCCGCCTACATTGTTGATGTAGCCCTTGGTGTAGAGCACCGCACCGTTGTCCTTGCGGTCGACCGCGACTTTCAGTTCCTCAGTCATGATTCTTTCTTCTCGTATTTGACCATATGGATGGTGGTTCCGCCGCCCGACGACGTCGAGATGCTTACCTCGTCCATGTGCGCTTCAATCAGTTGCAGTCCGCGGCCGCGTTTGTGAGAAACACCGGGAGCCGGCCGTCGCGACCGAGCCTCGGCTGGATCGAATCCGCGTCCGTGATCGGTGACCCAGACATCAATCCGGCTGCCGTCGCCCTGGGAAGTTCCGACGAATCTTAGATAGATGCGGTTGTCGGCGCAACCGGAATGCTCGCGAGCGTTGATGCAGGCTTCGATGATCGCATGAGTCATCTCATCGATCTTCTCGGAGCTCATGCCGAGCTCGCGGGCGAGATTGCCGGCGGCGCGGGCCGCTGCGATCTCGATGTCCGCGACCATCGGGAGCGTGAGCTCCATCTGCCGCTCGGCGGTCGTCGTCATTTCGGAAGTGTCCTGAACGACGCGATTAAAAGCCGAGAAGCAACGCCACCGCGGATTTGATCCACTCGGGGATGCCGCCGAGCTGCTCGATGGCGAGCAGGGCGAAGGTGTTGACGGCCAGCAGCATGGGAAGCGCGTACTGGACGGAAACGGCGGTGGTGCGGGTTTGAGCGATGCTTTTCATGGTGTCCCCCCTCAGTTGTCGGGACCCACCAAGAGCAACGCGACTGCCACGGCTGGCTTTTCAGGTGCACTCTCTCTAAGCCTCTGATGCTGCGAAGTTTACACGAGAAATTGAGGAAATGTGACGAACTGTGCGACTGGGGCAAATCGCCACAGTCCGAAGGTTTCAAAGATTTACGCCATCGTAAGTATCTGATTTTAAACAGCCTGTTAGTGAACGTCCCAAGACTCCACAATTGTGGTTAATTGGGACAATGCCTCGCGCATCCGGTACAGCGTCTTGCGATCGACGCCGAGGATCTTGGCCGCTTTGGAGATGTTGCCCTTGGTGTGCACGAGGACGCGAGCGACGTAGCGGCGCTCCAGTTCGTTAAGCGAGGGGAAGTCGGTCAGCATCTCCACGCCCCCCGCTCCGGACGCCGATTCGGGGAGGGCAAGGTCGCCCGGATCGATGACGGGATCGGTAGTCAGCGCCAGCGATCCTTCGATCAGATTCTCCAGCTCGCGGACGTTGCCTGGGAAGGGATAGCGCATCAGTTTTTGCAACGCTTCCTGCGTGATGCGCACGTCGTGCAGCCCTTCGCGTTTGCCGTATTTGTCGAGGAAGAAGCGCACGAGCTTGGGGATGTCTTCTTTGCGATCGCGCAGCGGCG
Organism: Acidobacteriota bacterium; assembly: GCA_019247495.1. Taxonomy (GTDB): domain Bacteria; phylum Acidobacteriota; class Thermoanaerobaculia; order Gp7-AA8; family Gp7-AA8; genus JADGNZ01. The sequence continues at coordinate 235 of JAFAOU010000053.1, read as the reverse complement.
GCAGGACGATCTCGACGACTTTGAGGCGGTAGTAGAGGTCCTGCCGGAACTCGGTCTTCTCAATCATTTGCTCCAGATCGCGATGCGTGGCAGCGAGGATGCGCACGTCGATCGGGATGCGGCGCCGTCCGCCGAGCTTCTCGACCTCGCGCTCCTGCAGCACGCGCAGGAGCTTGGCCTGCAGCGTCAGCGGGATGTCGCCGATCTCGTCGAGGAAGATGGTGCCGCCTTTGGC
>JAFAOU010000042.1 GCA_019247495.1 Acidobacteriota bacterium | reverse complement strand
AACCCTTGCCCCGTCGCGGTTTGTTTGGCACAGTTGCGGCCGGTCCACATGTCTAAGAATCACATCCTCGAGGGCGATCTCTCGCGCATTCAACTGCCGGACGTCCTCAGTTTCCTCTCCATGATCCGCGGCAGCGGCAAGCTGTTGCTGGTCCACGAACGGATGGAACGGTCGATCTACTGGAGGGATGGCGAGATCGTCTTCGCATCCTCCAACTCGCCCGAACACTCCCTCGGCATGTTCCTGCTGCGCAACGGCAAGATCACGCAGAAGCAGTACGACGAGTCGAAACGCCGCGTCACCGCCACGACGCGCCACGGCAAGCTGCTCGTGCAGATGGGCGCGATCTCACCGAAGGATCTGTGGTGGGGCGTCAAGAATCAGGCGCTCGAGATCATCTATTCGCTCTTCAGTTGGAAAGAAGGGAGCTTCGTCTTCGGCGACACGGCGGACGAGCTGGTGAACGAGCGCATCGTGCTGTCGATCAATACATCGACGGTGATCATGGAAGGCATCCGCCGCCTCGACGAGTCGGCCGTGATCCGCGAAAAAATCACCAGCCTGGACATGGTTTTCATGAAGGTGCAGGGCGCGAACGCTGACTTCGGATCGCTCGACATGAGCGAGCACGAGGTGGCGCTCTACAACACGCTCGACGGCAAGCGCTCCATCCGCGCGCTGATCGGTGGCTCCGAGATGACGGAGTTCGAAGTGACGCGCATCCTTTTCCAGCTTCTCTCGGCGCGGCTGATCGAAGTGGTGGCGGATACGAAGTCGTTCCGCCCCGTCTTCCTCGACGTCGAAGATTCGCCGGAGCTGCTGAAAGTCATCTCGACCTACAACGACATGTTCGGACGCCTCTACGCCGCGCTTCTGAACGCCGTCGGCGAGGAGCCGGCCCGCGACATCGTGACAACCGCGATGCAGAACGCCGAAAGCGACGAGCTCTGGAGCGGCGTGTTCTTCGATCAGTACGGCCGCTTCGACGAGAACATGCTCATCGCCAACATCTCCGAGCTGCCGTTCGAACGCCGCAAGGCGGTGCTGGACGAGGGGTTGAACACGCTGCTGTCGGTCCAGCTTTTCGAGGTCTCGCAACATCTCGACTCCGCCGGGAAGGTTGATGTCTTCCGTTTCATCAGCGACCAGAAGGCCGGCCTCGAGTCGATGCTGACCTGAGCGCGATAGACTCCGCCGAATGTATCCAACGCTCATCAAACTCGGCTCGTTCGAGATCACCACATTCGGCCTGATGATGTTCGCGGCGTTCATCGTCGGCGGCTGGGTGCTGACGCGGCAGTTCCGCCGTTACGGGCTGTCGGACGATGCCGCGTCCAGCATCGTGATGGCCGCCGCGGTCGGCGGAATCGCCGGCGCGAAGATTTACTACGCGATCCTTTTTCGCGACTGGCACTTGCTCCTCGATCGCGCCGGCCTAGTCTGGTACGGCGGCCTGATCGGCGGTGTCCTCTGCTGCAGCGCGTACCTGTTGATCAAGAAAATCGACTTCTTCACCGTGGCCGACGCTGCCGCCCCGGCCCTCGCCATCGGCTACGCCCTCGGCCGCATCGGATGTTTCCTCGTCGGCGACGACTACGGCCGGCCGACCGAGTCGTGGATCGGCATCGCCTTTCCGAAAGGATCACCGCCCACCACCGCCGAATCGCTGCGCCAATTCGGCGTCCACATCGATCCGTCGATCCCTCCCGATCAGCTCCTGCGCGTCCATCCGACGCAGCTGTACGAGTCGGCCTCCGCGTTCGTGATGTTCGCGATCCTGATGTACGCGGCCAAACGTCCGCACGCGAGGGGGCGCATTTTCGGGTTGTTCCTGATTCTGATGGGGATTGAGCGCTTTCTCGTGGAGATTCTTCGCGCGAAGGATGATCGGTTTCTGGGGCCGTTTACGATTGCGCAGTTGATCAGCGTTCTCATCTTCGTATGCGGTTCGATCCTCATCCTGAGAGCCCGATCCGCAGATTACGCAGATGTACGCCGATAAAAACCCGTCTTCATCTGCGGCAATCTGCGTAATCTGCGGATGAGCCTTTAGTAGGTTGATATCCGAGCGACGTAGTTTTCGAAATTCGAAACCATCTCGCGGAGCGAATCCCCCCCAAACTTCTCCCGCATCGCATCCGCCAGCGTGATCGCGAGCATTGCTTCGCAGACGACGCCGCAGGCGGGGACGGCGGTGACGTCGCTGCGCTCCCATTGCGAGCGGTGCGGTTCGCGCGTTTCGATGTCGACCGAGGGGAGGCCGCGGCGGAGCGTGGAGATCGGCTTCATGTAGGCGCGGACGACGACGTCCTGTCCGTTCGTGACGCCGCCTTCCAGTCCGCCGGCGCGGTTGGTGGTGCGGTGATAACCGCGTTCGGCGTCGAAGTAGATCGGGTCATGCACCTCGGAACCGGCACGTTGCGCGGCCGCGACGCCGTCGCCGATCGCGACGGCCTTCACCGCGTGGATGGAGAGGATCGCCTGCGCGATGCGCCCGTCCAGTTTCTCGTTCCACTGCACGTACGAGCCAAGGCCGATGGGGACGTTGTGGGCGGCGACGACGATTGTGCCGCCGAGCGTTTCGCCGGCTTCGCGGGCGCTGTCGACTTCCGCGACCATCGCTGCTTCCGCGTCTTTGTTCACGGCGCGCAGTGGTGAGTCGTCGTCGACCGCGGCCAGCTCGTCCCACGTCGGGGCATGATCGGGATTGCCAGCCGCGCCTAGGGAAACGACGCCGGAGCGAAACTCGATGCCGAAGTTTCGCAGCAGCTCTTTCGCGATCGCGCCGGCGGCCACGCGCGAGGCCGTCTCGCGCGCCGAGGCGCGTTCGAGAACGTCGCGAAGATCGCGCCGGTCGTACTTCATCCCGCCGATCAGATCGACATGCCCGGGCCGCGGTGCGTGCACGCGCCGCTTCTCCGCCTCGGCGGTGTCGACATCCCACACGCCCATGGCGCCTTCCCAATTCTTGAAATCATCGTTGCGGATGACGATCGCGATCGGAGAGCCGAGGGTCTCGCCGCCGCGAATGCCGCCGGCGATCTCGGCTTCATCGTGCTCGATCTTCATCCGCCCGCCGCGGCCGTAGCCGTGCTGACGGCGAGCCATGTCGCGATTGATGCGCTCGCGGTCGAGCAGCACGCCGGCCGGCATCCCGGTGACGATGACCGTGAGTTGCGGCCCATGCGACTCGCCGGCGGAGAGGAAGGTGAAACGCGACATCGGCGCAGTCTAGTAGATGCCGGGGATCAGCCGCTTCGAGCGCTGCATGTAGCCGCGATATCGATCACCGAAGTGCTCGACCAGGGCACCTTCCTCGACAGCGATCCGATACGAGAAGCCGATGATCGTCGCAATGGCGATGATGGCCACGCTCAGCCAATTGTTGAAGGCGAAGCCGAGACCTAGAAACGAAAGCAGCGAGCCGGTGTACGCCGGATGGCGGATCACGTGATACACGCCGCGATCGACGAGCTCATGACCTTCGCGGATGGAGACGTCGACTGTGAAGTAGCGCCAGAGCGTGGCGATGGCGATCGCGCGAATGATGACGCCGAGGATGATCAGTCCGAGTCCGATCCAGAACGTGTTGCAGGCGATGGCCGTTGGCCGGTAGCCGCTCACTAACGATCCGGCGACCGTGGCGATCGTGATGCCGGCCCACAGCACTCTCAGCGATCCGCGATCGCGGCGCGACGCGTTGCCGCGCGCGTGTTTGAGCACCATGACCGCGAGCTCGGACGCGACCCAGACGATGCAGACGATGGCGAGAAGACGGCCGTGCGGCATACGCGAATGGTACGCCTGCGCAATCGCCGGTTTGCCTTGATGGGAACCGGGGTCTATCGTTTGCGGGTTCCGCGTTCATCGAAGTTCCAGGAGGACGATCAATGGCTCCTTCCGCGCCGGCTTTCCTTCGTGGCGTCGCACTCATCCCCTTCCTGCTTACCGCCAGCCTTTCCGGGCAGTCGCTGGAACCCGTCAAACCGGCGTCCGCCGCGCACATCCGCGCGACCGAGGCGCGGACGCCGCGAGGAGAGGCAGCGCCGTTGCCCGTCTCGAGTTTTTCCGTCTCGCGCGGGATCGGAATCCTCACCGACGACGGCGCCTCCTACTGGCCGGGCTATCCCTCGGATGTTCTGGCGCCGGCCACGTTCCGCGTCACTCCGACGGCGAACAACACCTTCACCGTGCAGCGAGTGGCCTTCCAGTTCGACGATCCGTCGACGGGAGTCATTGCCTATGACGGCGGCAAGCGGCCGATCGTCGGATTCCTCGACGCCAACTATCTGCTGCCGCATTACACGCTTCCGGCGCCGTTCACGTTCGCCGGGAAGCAGTACACGAAGCTGAGCATCTCCACATGGGGTGCAGTCGCTTTCGGAGATGCCGATACGACGCAGGTCAACTACGACCCGACCGTGGTCAGCTCGATGTTTCACATCCAGCCGATCGTGGCCGTCTGGTACGAGCTGTTCAACTATCCAACGACGGCGCGCATCATCACGAAAAACAAACCCGGCTCGGTCGTCATCACCTGGCAGAATCTGAAGAGCCGTCATTCGGCGATTCCGTGTACGTTTCAGATCGAGCTGTTCACCGCTACCGGCGAGATGCTGCTCTCATATCAGACGCTTTCGGCGGACGACGGTCTGATCGGATTCAACACCGGCACCGAGACACCAACACGCCAGTCGACGAATGCCGTGAACGTGCCGGGCCTCCCGGCGCAACTCCAGGCTTCGAGCGCGTCGTTCGACAACTACGGCGGCATCATCGCCGGCGTCACGCTCAAGCTCGCGGCGGCTCCGGTGCCGGCCGGTACTGAGAACTTCCGCTACACGCTGTTACTCAACGGCGTCGAAGCCGCGGGCATCCAGATCAGCGCTGGGTTCGCGCCATTTCTCGTCGTCTCCACGCCGAAGATCCCCGACTTCCCCAGTGCGCAAATCGGTTCGTGGGAAACCCATCTGAATGGCGACACCCTCACGTTCCGTGTTCCCGCGTCCAGCCTCGAGCCGTACCTGAATCCGTCCGGCTCGAATACATGGGCCATCAAGAGCGCGCGATTCGGCGGTGCCGGCTTCGTGGAGGGGACGATCACGCAGACCCTTCCGCTGACCTTCGCCGCGCGGCACTCGCTGCTGCCTTCGACCGTCGGAGCTTCAGTCGAAGTCCCGCCGGAGGTGTTTCACTACATGCCCGGAGTCTGGGATACCGACCGGATCCGCGAGTCGATCGCCGCGTACCTCGTCAGCCGCGGCCAGAACGTCGATAGCTTCCGCTTTTTCCCGACGATTTACGACGACGGTCTGCGGCATGCGAATTACGCGGGCACTTATCCGCGGCAGAAGAGCGTGACCGGCGCGGGAACGATTCCAGCGCGCACCGAATGCGATTGTCACTACGGTGCCGAGTTTTCCTCGGTCAGCGAATCGCTCGCCGACGAGGCCACGACGCAGGTCGCACTTACGCACGAGTTGGGTCACGAATGCGTCTTGTACGCTGACTACAAAGACGTCGACGGCGTGGTGAAAGGTCCGTGGCGCGATGCTGGTGTGCCGTGTTTCGGCGGCGCGCATCCGAACAACGGCCTCGCCAATCCGAGCATGTTCCCCGACACCGAGTCGGGCCTCTCCACGATTTCGGTGATGGGCGGGAGCATCGCCGGGACGTATCAACTGACCACGCCTCGCTTCGGCTACAGCCGCGCGGAGATGTACTTCCTCGGCCTCGCCTCTCCGGCCGAGGTTACGCCGATCACGTTCGTGCAGAACGGCGTGACGTCGCAGATCACCATCGACGAGATCGTCGCCGCGAACGGCGTGCGAACCCCGGCGTACGTGAACGGCCAGACACGCGTGTTCCGCGTTCCGACGTTCGTGGTCAAGCGGAGCGGCGAGAACGTGACCGACGCGCAACTCCAGCAACTCCAGAATGTTCTCTTTCGCTGGCAGAGCCGTTTCTACCGCGAGACCGGCGGCCGCGCCCGCGCCAACCTGACGCTCGACGGCGGTTGCAGCTACACGCTTTCCACGAGCAGCATCCTGCCGTCGTCCGCGGCAGCCACCGGCAACATCAGCGTGCTTGCCGACAACGCGTGCACCTGGACTGCAACCAGCAATGACTCCTTCATCACCGTAACGTCGGGTGGGAGTGGCAGCGCAAACGGAACGGTGAGCTACTCCATTACGGCGAATGCGAGCCCCAACCCTCGCATCGGAACGATCACCATCGCCGGCCAGCCCTTCACGGTGACGCAGTTGGGAGCCGTGCGGCGCCGGGCGGCGGGACGTTAGCGAGCCGATGGACAAAACCTCCCTGCGAGATCACGCTGAGCGAGCGTAGCGCCGCCGGCGGGCCGCCGGCGCTACGAACCGTTACACTCCTCTCGATGGACAAATCCTCGCTTCGTGACCTCTTCCCAGTCACGAAGAACCTCGCGTACTTCAACCATGCCGCGCTTGGGCCGCTGTCGACGCGCGCATACGAGGCGATGGAAAACTTTCTGCGCGATCAGCGCGATTTCGGCGCGCTGCATTGGAAAGCCTGGTACGCCGAGTACGTCCGGCTGCGTGAATCGGCGGCGAAGATGACCGGCGCGGAACCGGGCGAAATCGCCATCCTCAAGAACACCTCGGAGGGTTTGTCGTTCGTGGCCGAGGGATTCCGGTGGCAGGCTGGGGACAACGTAGTCACGACCGATCTCGAGTTTCCATCCAACTCCACTCCCTGGAGAAAACTTGACAGGCGTGGGGTGGAAGTGCGTGTGGTTCAAAGTCACGACGGCGCGTTCAATGTCGATGATGTTGAGCGATGTATCGACGGCCGGACGCGTATCGTGACGGTGTCCGCAGTCGCGTTTCACAACGGCTTCGCCGCTGATCTCGATGCGATCGGCGAGTTGTGTGCCGCGCGCAACGTCCTGTTCTGCGTCGACGCGATTCAGGCCGTTGGCGTTCTGCCGATTGACGTGAAACGTTCGAAGGTCGCCTTCCTCGCGGCGGACGGGCACAAGTGGATGTGCGCGTCCGAGGGGGCGGCGATCTTCTTCGTGGCAGCGGAGCATCGCGACAAACTGGAAGTGCTCGAAAACGGCTGGACGAACATCGAGCGCAAGGGGAAATTCATCGACTGTCCGATTGACCTCCTGCCCGATGCGCGGCGCTTCGAGGCGGGATCGCTGAACACGTCCGGCATTTATGGACTGCGCGCGGCCATCGATCTGCTGCTCGAAATCGGGATTGCCGACATCAGCGAAGAAACCACGCGCATCGCCGCCTTGCTCGCCGACCGGCTCGATGACATCGGCTTTCGCGTCGCGACGCCGCGTCCGGTCCGCTCGGGTATCGTCGGCGCGATTCCGCCATCCGGCGACCCGACGCTGCTGAAATGGCATCGTCTGCTCGAAGAAAACGGCGTCGTCTGCGCGCCGCGGGAAGGGATGCTTCGCTTCTCACCGCATTTCTACAATGTGGAGAGTGAGATCGACCTGATCATCGACGTCCTGAGAGGCGCCGCCGTCCGCGCTTGACCGTCCGCGCGCGAGACCTCATCATCCGTTCATGCCTGTCATGACGATTCTTCTCAGCGTAATCGCGCTGCTCATCGGCGCGATTGTGGGGTGGGTGGTTGCGAGCGCGAGAAAAACCGGCGCCATTCAGCGCGCCATGGCGGAGCGCGACCTGGCGCGCGCCGAACGCGAGCGCAGCGAAGCCGTTGCGATCGAAGCGCGGCGCCTGGCGAACGCCGAATCGCAAGCGCGCGTGGCCGCCGAAACGCAAGCGAGCTTCCTCGGCGATGCCCGCAAACAGATGGAGGAGGCGTTCGCCGCCACCGCGCAGAAAACGCTGGCCACGATCAGCAGTTCCTTCCTCGAACTGAACAAAGCGCACCTCGACGGCTCGAAAGGCGAGATCGTCGCCTCGCTCGACACGAAGAAGGCCGAGATCGACACGATGCTCCAGCCGCTGCGCGACATGCTCGACCGCTACGCCGGGGAGCTGACCAAGAGCGAGCACTCGCGCAACGCTGCGTACGGCGGATTGCAGGAACAGATCCGCTCGCTGCTGGCTGCCCAGGAGTTGTCGCAGCGCGAAGCGGCGCGCCTCGCCAACGCGCTCGACTCGCCCGCCGTGCGTGGCTCCTGGGGTGAAAACTCGCTCCGGCGCTGCATCGAACTGGCCGGCATGAGCGAGCTGTGCGACTTCGACGCACAGCAGACGTTCCTGACCGACGAAGGCCGCCGCCTGCGTCCCGACGTGGTCATCCATCTGCCGAACAAACGCGTCATCGCCGTCGATGCCAAAGTCCCGCTCACCGATTACAGCGTGGCCGCGAATGAGACGGACGAGTCGCGCAAGCGCGATGCGCTCACGCTTCACGCGCGCACGCTGCGCCGCCACATCGAGTCCCTGAGCCGCAAGGAGTACCAGGCCAGCGTCGGCGAGAGCCTTGACTTCACCGTCATGTTTCTTCCCGGCGAGCACTTCCTCTCCGCCGCGCTCGTCACCGATCCGATGCTCTTTGAGTACGCGGTCGAAAAGAAAATCTACCTCGCCTCCCCTACCGTTCTTCTGCCGCTGCTGCGCGCCGTCGCCGCGGGATGGAAAGCGGAACGCACCGAGGAAAACGCGAAGAAGATGCACGACGCGGGCGTGGAGCTGTTCAACCGCTTCGTCAAAGTCATGGACCTCATCGCCGAAGTCGGCGGCGCGCTGGCGCGGACGGTCGAGCAGTACAACAAAGCGATCCGCTCCATCGACACGCGCCTCTGGCCGAAAGCTCAGGAGATGCAGCGCATGGCCGGCAGCGGCAAAGAGCTGGAGCCGCTCTCGCAAGTCGACACCGTCCCGCTGGAGTCGTCGAAATTGCGCCTGACCATGCAGAGCGAAGAGCCCGCGGAAGTGCTGCCGTTCCGGGAGTGATCGCACTTCTTATGCTATTCTCGCGCGCCATGAACGCCCCCACCCGCGAGGTAAACGAGTCGACGGTTTGTCCGGTCGGCTCGTCGCTTTGGCTGTAGCCACCCGTCCATAACCTCGCCTCGATGGTGTAGCGCCTGATCCCGTCTCTTCCGCGCGCGACGTTCAGGAGCTTCCCATGATCACCGTTGTCGATAACTACGATTCGTTCACGTACAACCTGGTCCAGCAGATCGAGCGGATCTCCGCGTTCGAGCTGCAGGTCGTTCGCAACGATCGCTTCGACGTCGATGCGTTGCTCGATCAGGAGCCGGAAGCGTTCGTGATCTCGCCCGGACCTGGGACGCCGGCACGCGCGGGACGCATCCTCGAACTGATCCGCACCAACGACTCCATCCCGCTCCTAGGCATCTGTCTCGGGCATCAGGCCATCGGCGAAGCGTTCGGCGCGCGCATCGTGCGCGGGCGCGTTCCCGTACACGGCAAGCTGAGCGAAGTGCGTCACGAAAAGCGCGGTCTCTTCACCGGCTGTCCGACGCCGATGCAGACCGCGCGGTACCACTCGCTCGTCGTCGATCGTGAATCGATGCCCGACGATTTGCGCATCGATGCCGAAACCGACGACGGCGTGGTCATGGCCATCGCGCATCGCGATCGTCCGATCTACGGAATCCAGTTTCATCCGGAGTCGTACGGCACCGAGGGCGGCGACAAACTGATCGCGAATTTCCTGGCGGAGGTGCGCCAGTGATCGAGATTGCGATTCGGCGCATTGTCGACGGGCAGCACCTCGGCCGCGACGAAATGCACGAGGTCTTCGGCGAAGTGATGGACGGCCGCGCCTCGGATACACAAAAAAGCGCGCTGCTGATCGCTCTGCGGATGAAAGGCGAAACGGCGGACGAGATCACAGGCGCCGCGATGGCGATGCGCGAGCGCGTGACGCCGCTGACGATCGATCGCGATCGCATTATCGACACCTGCGGCACCGGCGGCGACGGACGCGGGACGTTCAACGTGTCGACGGTTGCCGCGCTCGTCGCCGCCGGCGCTGGCGCCTCGGTGGCGAAGCACGGCAACCGCGCGGTGTCGTCGTCATGCGGCAGCGCAGACGTCCTCGCCGCCCTCGGCGTGAACATCGATCTGGATGCTGCACGCATGAGCGACGTGCTTCGCCGCACCGGCATCTCGTTCCTCTTCGCGCCGAAACTGCATCCGGCCATGGGCGCGGTTGCCGCGATTCGTCGCGAGCTCGGCGTGCGAACGATCTTCAACGTTCTCGGGCCGCTGACAAACCCCGCCTTCGCGCGGCGCCAGGTGCTCGGCGTCTACTCGCTTCATCTCGTCGATCTGCTCGCGCAGGTTCTGCTGGCCCTCGGCGCCGACCACGCGATGGTCGTCCACAGCCGCGACGGACTCGACGAAATCTCGATCTCCGCTCCGACGCACGTCTGCGAAGTGATCGACGGCGAACTGCGAAGCTACGAACTGACGCCCGAGGAGCTCGGAATCGCGCGCCGTCCGCTCGATGCGATCGCCGGCGGCGATGCGCGCGAGAACGCCCGCATCGCACGCGAAACCCTCTCCGGCGGCAACGGCGCGTGTACGGAGATCGTCGCTGCAAACGCCGGCGCCGCGCTCTACGTTTCCGGCGCTGCGGAGACGATTCGCGACGGCGTAGCCATGGCTCGCGAAGCGATCGCGAATGGTGCCGCGATGGCGAAATTGCAGGAGCTCGTGGCGGTGACGAATGAGTAAAAGGCGTTTCACCACAAAGACACAAAGGACACGAAGAGAGTCTCTTTGTGATCTTTGTGTCTTTGTGGTGGAAAGCCTTTCCGCCGAAGGTACCCGATGACCATCCTCGACGACATCGTCGCCCGCACGCGCGCGCGCCTCGGCAGCGAACCTCCGCCGGACCTCGAGGCTGCGAAGACCGCCGTGCAAAACCGCGCGCCGTTTGCGTTGAAAGCGGCACTGCGCCAAGACCGCATCAACGTCATCGCCGAAATCAAATCCGCATCCCCCTCAGCGGGATCCATCGTTGAGAACCCTGACGTCGAGTCGATCGCGGCCACCTACAAACAGGGCGGCGCCGCTGCCATCTCCGTCGTCACTGAGCCGGAGTTTTTTCGCGGCTCGCGCGACTGGATCGGAAGGGCGGCAGGACAGCTTCCCGTGCTGATGAAAGACTTCATCATCGAAGAATCGCAACTCATTCGCGGTATCGCCGCGGGTGCGAGCGCGATCCTGCTGCTGGCGTCGCTGCTCGATGCGAAACAGATTCGCGATTTCATTCACTGCCTCAATGACTACTCGTGCGACGCGCTCGTCGAAGTTCATGACGAGGCTGAGCTGGACCGCGCCATCTACGGCGGTGCCAAAATCATCGGCGTCAACAATCGCAACCTGCGCGATTTCAGCGTCGACCTCGGCGCATCGGAGCGTTTGGCGCAACAGATTCCCGACGGCGTAGTCCGCGTCGCCGAAAGCGGGATCAAGACGCGCGCCGACATCGACCGTCTTCGCGCCTCGGGCTTCGACGCATTCCTCGTCGGCGAATCGCTGCTGCGGCAGAGCGACCGCGCCGCGGCGGTGCACCAACTGGTATTCGGATCATGACCAAAATCAAAATCTGCGGCATCACCAACGAAGCGGACGCGCTGTTCTGCGCCGAGGCCGGAGCGGACTTTCTCGGATTCATTTTTGTTCCGTCGTCGCCGCGTCATATCGAGCCGGAGAACGCGGGCGAAATCGCAAGACGGCTGCGCGAGAGCCCGAACCCTCCGAAGATCGTCGGCGTTTTTCAGGACGCATCGGCCGACTACATCAACGCGATCCGCAGCGTCGTTTCCCTTGACGTCGCGCAACTGCACGGCAGCGAACATGACGACGACATCAGCGTGCTCGACATCCCAGCGATCAAAGTGCTGCACGTCGGCGACACGCTGCCGGACACGCACGCGACACCCCATGCCGCGTGGCTGCTGTTCGACACGTTCGGCGAGCGGCGCAGCGGCGGGACCGGGCGGCGATTCGATTGGTCGCTGCTCGCTGCATATGACCGTTCGAAACCGTTCTTCCTTTCCGGCGGACTCACGCCCGACAACGTCGCGGCCGCG
>JAFAOU010000168.1 GCA_019247495.1 Acidobacteriota bacterium | reverse complement strand
AAGTTCGACGATACGTCGACCACAGCGGGCTGCCCGAACAACGATTGGCAGCTCACCGCCAACGACGCGTGCGGCGGCTCGAACAAGTTCTCCATCGAAGACATCACCGGCTCGAAGGTTCCGTTCACCATCACGGCGGGCGCCTCGACGAACTCGATCTTCGTCGACAGCACCGGCCGCGTCGGCTTCCGCACCTCGACGCCCGTCCTCGACCTCCACGTCAACACCAGCAACACGCCGGCGATGCGCCTCGAGCAGAACAACACCGGCGGCTTCACGGCCCAGACCTGGGACGTGGCCGGCAACGAAGCGAACTTCTTCGTCCGCGATGTCACCGGCGGCTCGCGCCTGCCGTTCCGCATTCGCCCCGGCGCGCCGACCAGCTCGATCGACATCAATGCCAGCGGCTTCGTCGGCGTTGGCACCGCGAGCCCGTCGGAAGCACTGACGGTTATCGGAGCGGTGAAAGTCAACGGTACGACCAGCACCGTTACAGCGAACACGACCTCGCTCGACTACCTGTCGGGCGGCGGACGCATCGTCGTTTTCGGAGCGAGCGCGGGGACACCTGCCACGTTTCAGATGGTTCTCAAGAGCTCAGACTCCACGACCGGCACGACCGCATTGGCGTTCGACTCCTCTGCACGTCTCGGCCTCGGCGGTGTGACCTCGCCGAGCAGCCCGATCCAGCACCAGAACGGAGCCACGCTCTCCGCCGGCGGCGTCTGGACGAATGCTTCCAGCCGCGCGCTGAAACAGGACATCCGCGATCTCGATACGAAAGACGCGCTTAGCGTGTTGAAGGACATCCAACCAGTCACCTACTCCTACAAGATCGACCCGACCGAGCACCATGTCGGCTTCATCGCCGAGGATGTGCCGGATCTCGTCGCGACCAAGGACCGTAAGGGGCTCAGCGCGATGGACGTCGTCGCGGTCCTGACCAGCGTCGTCAAAGAGCAGCAGAAGACGATCGACGACCTCAAGGCCCGCCTCGATCAGATCGAGAAGAAGCAGTAAATTTCAATCCAGCGAAATCGGAACGGCCGCCGGGCAACCGGCGGCCGTTTTGTTTGCGCGCAAAAAACGGGGCGCGGTGGAAGTACCGCGCCCCGTCAGAGCAGTTGATCCCGGGTCCCTCTCCCCTGGATCGTGTACGGCGCGCAGGAGGGGCGCGCCGCTTGGGAAAGCTAATCGCTCAAATTTCGGATCACCGTCGGAATATCGAGGTCATTGCCAAAATCGCTCGACGCCATCGGCCCGAAGCCGCCGGAACCGTCGGGCCGGCTGAATCCTTTGCGAAAAAAGGGCGGATCGTAAATCTCTCCCTCCGATCCCACCTGCGGCGGCGCTGGCGTTTCCGGCGCAACCTCATGCTGTGCGGCGATCTCTTTCGGCGCGAATGGCCGGAACGGAACCGATCCGGAGTGGGGCGCTGCGCTCGACGCCGCGCGCGCGTGGCCTGACGAAAGCTGCTCGCCGCGCGTATTCAGGAATCCCTTCGTCGCGGAGTCGAATCCCGTTGCGATGACTGTGACCTTGACCTCGTCGCCCATCCTCGGGTCGATGACCGTGCCGAAGATGATGTTCGCTTCCTCGTCCGCCGCTTCCTGAATGATCGACGCAGCCTCGTGAACTTCGAACAGCGTCATGTCCGGGCCGCCGGTAATGTTGATCAGCACGCCCTTCGCGCCTTCGATGGACGCTTCTTCCAAAAGGGGAGATGAGATCGCGCGCTGCGCAGCTTCGACCGCGCGATGCTCACCCGAACTCACGCCGGTGCCCATGAGCGCCATACCCATGCCGTGCATGATCGTCTTCACGTCGGCGAAGTCGAGATTGATCTCGCCCGGAACAGTGATGAGATCGGAGATGCCCTGCACCGCCTGGCGCAGGATGTCGTCCGCGATCGTGAACGCCTCGTTCAATGACGTGGCGCGCTCAACGAAATTCAGCAGACGTTCGTTGGGAATCGTGATGAGCGTGTCCACCGTCTCGCGCAGCGAACGGATGCCCTGCTCCGCCTGAATGCGGCGGCGCTTGCCTTCGAAGCCGAACGGCTTGGTGACCACGGCCACTGTCAGTGCGCCGAGCTCCGCCGCGAGTGAGGCGATGATCGGCGCCGCACCGGTACCGGTGCCGCCGCCCATGCCGGTCGTGATGAAGATCATGTCCGCGCCGGAGAGCGCTTCGAGAATTCGATCCGTGTCTTCGAGCGCCGCTTGCTTGCCGATCTCGGGATTCGCGCCAGCGCCGAGGCCTTTGGTCAGCTTGCCGCCGATCTGAAGTTTGACCGGCGCGAGCGAGGTGCGCATCGCCTGGACATCGGTGTTCGCGACCATGAACTCGATGCCCTTGATCCCGGCCTGGATCATCCGGTTGACCGCATTCCCGCCACCACCACCCACGCCGATGACTTTGATCCGTGCGCCGAGCTGCTCTTCGTCGAGCATCACGGCCAGCCTGCCGTCACCAGGTTTTTCATCAAATGTGATCATTTACCGTCTCCAGGAAGAGTAACCATTATTTGTGACGTATTCAAACAAAATTTGTAGTTTCTACGTCTGCGTGAAAAGCGACTTGAACGAATCGGCGATGCGCGCGAACCCGCGGCGCGGACGCTTGCGTACTTTGGTCCGGTCGCGGAAGCCCCACAACAGCAGTCCGGCTGCCGCGGCCCACTCCGGTCCAGCGACGGTGTCGGAGAGTCCGCTCAGTCCGCGCGGAACGCCTTTGCGCGCCTGCTGATCGAAGACCTGCTCGACCATCTCCACCATCCCATCCATCTCCGCGCCGCCGCCGACGACGACAACGCCGCTGCGGATTTCCTTGTCCAGCCCGACCTTCTCGATGTCGCGGTAGACGAGCTTCGCGATCTCCGCTGCGCGCGGCTCGAGGATGTTCGTCAGCTCGTGCTTGGAAAGAATCTTTGGCGCGCGTCCGCCGACCGTCGGCACTTCAATCGGATCGTCCTCGGTCACTAGCGATCCGAGCGCGCAGCCGTAGCGCTTCTTGATCCGCTCCGCGTCCTCCATCGGCGTCCGCAGCACGACCGAAATGTCGCTCGTGAAGTGTCCGGCGCCGACCGGCAGCACGTTCGTGTGCACGACGTTGCCTTCGAGAAAGACTGCATAGTCGGTCGTGCCCGCGCCGATGTCCATCAGCAGCACGCCCATCTCGCGTTCGTCCTGCGTCAGCACGGCCTCCGCGGCGGCGAGCTGCTCGAGCACCAATTCCTGCACGGCGATGCCCGCCTTGTTCACTGCGGTCAGCACATTCTGGTTGTGCGTCCGCGCGCCGGTGACGATGTGGACGTTCGCCTCGAGTCGTCCCGCCGTCATTCCGAGCGGATCGTGAATCCCGTCCTGTCCATCGACGACGAACTCGCGCGGAATCACATGCAGCAGCTCAAGCTCCGCCGGAACGTTGATCGACTTCGACGCTTCGATGACGCGGTCGATGTCTTCGCGCGAAATCTCGCGGTGCTTGCCAGTGACCGAGACGACGCCGCGCGAATTGACCGAGCGAATGTGGTCGCCGGCCACGCCGACGTACACCGATTCGATCTGCAGCCCCGCCATCACCTCGGCTTCATCGACGGCTTTCTTCACCGCGTCGATGGCCTGATCGAGGTTGATGATGTTTCCGCGCCGGGTCCCTTTCATCGGCGACGTGCCCTTGCCGATGATTTCGATCTGTCCGCGGTCGGTCACTTCCCCCACCAGCACGCACACTTTGGAAGTTCCGATGTCGAGCGCGACGATGTATTTCTCTTCGGTCTTCGGCATTCGCTGTCTCCTGACTAATTCGTGATCTGCGTTGCAATCGGTTGCTGCGGGACCACGGGCGCGAGCGCTGCCACGTGGACCGGTTTGACGACGATGCGGCCGGCGAAACGGAGGTCGGCATATTCGATGTCGTGCGCGCCGAGGTGCTCCGCGCGCGCGACGGCATAGAGGTCGCGCCACTTCGCGGAGAGGTTTCCCTCGTCGGCATAGACGAATGCGCCCAGCTCGCGATCGAAGAGCGCGAACCCACTCGGCGCGACCGGCTTGACCTCGGAGATGCGCGAGTAAATCTGCGGATCACGTGTGCGCAGCTCGTGGAGCAGTGCGACGCAGCGCGCGAGCTCCGCACCCGAGGCGTTCGTAATGAGCGGCAGATCGGTGTCGCCGACCGACGGCGAAAGCTCCGCGAACGCGACACCTTCTTCATCGACATACGTCATGCGATCGCCTGCTGCCGCGAGCGCCACGGCCTCGCGTTCAACGATGCGGATGCGCAGCGTGTCCGGCAGTTTCTTCTCGGCCTCGATCCGTTTGACCCAGCCGAGCCGCCGCAAATCGGCCTGCAGCCTCGCGATATCGATGCGGAAGAGATTCGCGCCGATGTACTGATTCGTCACGGCGTCGATCGCAGCGCGCGGCGTGTGCGTCGCGCCGGCGATCTCGATCGCCTTCACAGCGAAGCGCGCGTCGCCCTGCGTGTGGCGGTAGGCGAGCAGCAATCCGATGACGATGCCGCCAGCAACGACGATCTTTCCCGCGATCGACGCGAATCGCTGAAGCTGAATGCGGCGCTGATTGCGACGAAGACGCGCCACGTCGGTCGGACGGAAGAAGCGCGGCGAGGTGCTGTCGTAACCTGCCGCCATCAGACCATCCCCTCGTCCGCGCCGCGCACGAGCGCCTCGGCGATTTCGTGAACGTCGCCCGCGCCCATGGCAATGAAGACGTCGTTCGGCTGCAGGCGGCGCCGCAGTTCGTTGATGATCTCGATGTGGCTGCGGTCGAGAAATTCGATTCGCTCCGAACGCTCGGCAATCATCCGCGACGAGATCCCTTCGATCGGTTTCTCGCGTGCGGCGTAAACCGGCGCGACGAATGCGACGTCGGCGCCGCGCAGTGATTCGGCGAACTCCGGCGCGAAATCGCGCGTGCGCGAATAGAGATGCGGTTGGAAGAGCGCGACGATGCGGCGCTCCGGATAGCCGCCGCGCGCGGCGTCGAGCGTGGCCTTGATCTCGGTCGGGTGATGCGCGTAGTCATCGACGACCAGCGCGCCGTTATAGTCGCCGAGGATCTGGAAGCGGCGGTCGACGCCGAGGAACTTCGCGATGCCGGCGCGGATGGCGTCGGCAGTGACGCCCAGCTCACGCGCGACCGTGATCGCGGCGAGCGCATTGCGCACGTTGTGCTCGCCGGGCACGAACAGCTTGAAGAATCCGATGCCGTCAACTTCGAACGAGGAGCCGCGGTCATGGAACTTTAGATCGCGCACCGTGACGTCGGCGCCAGGGCCGAGACCGTAGCGAATGATCTTCGGTTCCTTGCCTCGACCGCGGCGATCGAGCAGTGCCGCGACCGCGGGATCGTCGACACAACCGATGATCGCGCCGCCCGGCCGCACGTTCTCGGTGAAGATGCGGAACGCCTCGACGATGTTCTCGAAGCTGCCGTAATACTCGAGGTGGTCCGCTTCGATGTTCGTGATGACGGCGATCTCGGGCCGCAGCTCGTGAAAGGTGCGGTCGTACTCGTCCGCTTCGACGACGACGACGTCGCCCTTTCCGTCCTTCGCATTCGAGGCGATGTTCTGCAGGATGCCGCCGATGATGATGGTCGGATCGAGGCCGGCATCTTCGAGCACCGTGGCGATCATCGCGGAAGTCGTAGTCTTGCCGTGCGTGCCGGAGACGCCGACGCCGCGCTTCTCGTTGACGATCGCCGCCAGCAGATCCTTGCGCCGGATGATCTCGATCCCCTGCTCGCGTCCCGCATCAACCTCGGCGTTCGCGCCTTTGACGGCCGCCGTGACGACGACGGCGTCGACTCCCTTGAGATGCCCGGCGTCGTGTCCGATGTGAACATCGACTCCGCGACCGGCCAGGAGAGAGGTGGCAGAGGAGCGTTTGAGATCGCATCCGGAGACAGTTTTTCCGCGCCCTTTCAGGATCTCTGCAATCCCACTCATTCCGATTCCGCCGATGCCAACGAAATGAATGTTCTTAATCTTGTTTAAATTCATTCGGATTGGTGGTTACTAATAAAGGATTTTATTCGCTTCGTTCAATTTTTTCGAGTAAATCAACGATCTTTTTTGTCGCGTCGGGCGATGCCAGCGTCTTCACCGCGCTCCCCATCGCCGCCGTGCGGCCCGGATCGTTGACGATTTCGGTGATCGCGAAGGCCAGTCGCTCCGGCGTCAGTTCCTTTTCAGTGATGACGACTGCGCCGCCGGCCAGCTCCACGGCGCGCGCGTTCAGCTCCTGGTGGTTGTCGGTGGCGGCAGCGAACGGGATGAGGATCGAGGCCCGTCCAACCGCTGCAAGCTCGCCAACCGTCATCGCGCCGGAACGGCAGACGACGACGTCGGCGGCCGCGATTTCATCGACGATCGGATCGAGATACGGAACCACACGCGCGTCGGCGAACGCGGAATCGCG
>JAFAOU010000167.1 GCA_019247495.1 Acidobacteriota bacterium | reverse complement strand
CAGTTCGACGTCGTCGCGCTTCTGCAGTTCGGCGGCGAGTCGCGCGGCGTCGGCGACGTGCTGCCTGATCACCGACTGCATCTTGGCGATGCCGTAGTGCTCGAAGAGGAACCACAGCTTGAGTGCGCGGAAGCGGCGGCCGAGTTGGAGACCGTAATCCATGTAGCTCAACTCGCCGGTATCGCTCGTCTTCAGGTATTCGGGGACGAGCGAGAAGGTCTCGCGCAGCACTTCGGGATGGCGCGTGTAGAGCACGCTGCAATCGATCGGCGTGAAGAGCCACTTGTGCGGATTGACGACGATCGAGTCGGCGGCCTCGACGCCGTCCCACAGCCAGCGAAACTCGGGGCAGATCGTGGCCGGGCCCGCGTAGGCGGCATCGACGTGAAGCCAGGCGTTCTCGCGTTTCGCGATCGCGGCAATGCGGCGGACTGGATCGATGGCGGCGGACGATGTCGTACCAACGGTCGCTGAGATCGCGCAGGGAACGAATCCGGCGGCACGATCGTGGGCGATGGCGGCTTCGAGCGCGTCGACGCTCATCGCGAACGTGTCGTCGCCGGGGATCTTCACCACGCCTTCGATGCCGAGCCCGAGGGCCAGCGCGCCTTTCTCGATGGAGGAGTGCGCGTGTTCGGAGCAGTACACGCGCAGGATCGGCGCGCCGGCGAAACCGTGCGTGCGCATGTTCGGTGCGGCGCGTTGGCGTGCAGCGGCGAGGGCGAGAAAGGAGTTGATCGACGCGGTGTCGTTGATGATGCCGAAGAGATCGTCCGGAAGCCCGAGGGCCTCGCGAAGCCAGCGGAGCGTGACGGTTTCCAGTTCGGTCAGCGACGGCGACGTGCGCCAGATCATCCCGTTCACGTTCAGCGCGGCGGTCAGCAGCTCGGCGAGGATGCCCGCTTGCGAGCCGGTGATCGAAAAGTAGGCGAAGAACGCGGGGTGGTTCCAATGCGTGATCCCGGGCATGATCTTCTCGCCGACTTCAGCCAGGATCGCGTCGTAGGGACGTCCGCCGATGCTCGGTTTCGCGGCGAACTGTTTCTCGATGTCGCCCGGCTTCACGCGCGAAAGGACGTCGTACTGATCGACGCCGTCGAGGTAGTCGGCGATCCAGTCGATCAGTTTGTGGCCGGCGGCGCGAAACTCAGTACTCGTCGAATCCAGCTTCGGCATGCGGCGCATCTTCCTCGGCCAGCAACGAATTCGCAAGCATCAGAAACACGGCGAAGGTGATGGGGACCGCGATCTGCGCGGTGAGCCGCGGCCACGAACTCAGCACATGCCAGCGCAGGCCGTTCGGCGTGATGAAGTAGACGGCGACGTAGAAGACGCACTGGATCGCGGTGACGAGATAGGTGAAACGCTCGCGACGCCGCGCCGGCGCGAGAAGGATGCCGATCAGGATCGCGATCCAGAACCACGGCTTGGTCAACTCCTCCGCCAGAAACATCAGAATCTGATGCGCATGCGGCAGGCGCACGAGCAGGCGTGAGATTGCCGAACCTTCGACGATGTCCGTCGGCAGCGTGTGAGCAGCTCGCAGGATGAGCCACGGAGCGGCGAGCAGATACGCGGGCGCGAGTTTGCGAAGTCGGACCGGCGCGCGAGACCACGACGTCGCGACGACCGCGATCGTCACCGCCACGAGCAGCGCCAACCCTTCGTTCTTGCAGTTCGCGGCGAAGCCGAGCATCAGCGCGGCGTGGCGCCAGGAAACATCGTCGTCATCGAGAAGCGCCGCGCGGACGAAGAGAACGCCGGCGCCGCCGAACGCGATGAGCGCTCCTTCCGCGAGGCCGACGTAGCGGCTGAAACCGAGCGCCGCCACCAGCATCGCAAGCAGCGCTGCGAAGAACGGCGTCGTCTCCCGCGCCGCGAGCGAACGCGCGACGAGCGCCAGCGCGACGGCCCAGGCCACGCAGGTCAATCCCATCCAGCGATCGCTCCATCCTCCGTTGAGCAGCGCCACGAAGTCGTAATTCAGCGGCACAAGGAGCGGATAGTCGGGATGGGTGAAGGTGTTCCAGCGGCTTTCGAGAAAACGCCAGTCGATGCCGTCGATCTCGAGGAACGTTCGCGCCTTCAATCCCCAGATCGCCCAGAAGTCCCACTCCCACAGCGGCGCGAGCGTGGCGTAGAGCGTGTAGCAGACGATCGTGAAGAGGGTGACGAGGTCGAGAAGATGTAGTTTTGTCTGCTGGCTCGCAACGTCATCGGATTGCCGTCGCGCGATCAACGCAGCGACGCAAAAGACGATCAGCGACGCGATCGTGACGCTGATCAACGTCCAGCGAATGTGCGCGATCGACAGCGTCAGGAGCACGAAGTACATCGTCCCGCTGCCATACAGGAACGCCGTCCCGATCAGCAGCGGTCCTCGGGCGCGCCGATCCACCGCGAGGGCGATCGGGATGCCGAGTACGGCGAGGCTTAGGATGGCGACGAGAGTTGCCGTCATCGCTGCCGCAGCCTCAACAGCGCGCCGCGCCCTTCACGCCACACAATGTCCGCAGGAACTCGCAGGCCGACGCCGAACACGGCGATGTACTTCGCCGCAAGGAAGTTCTTCTGCACTCGGGCGTTGTCGGCGGTGACGAGCGGCAGCACCTCCCGCCCGGTCAGAAAGTAGCTGGCGCGGTAGTAGGCGTACGAATAGCCGCCATCCCAATTCATCGCCGGAACGATCACGGCGATCGTGTCGCCCGGCTTCGTGTGTTCGCGAACGCCCTGGAGGAAGAGTGGGAAGTCGGGCCAGGCGCGGTCGGGATATCGCGCCATCGCCCGCACGGATTGCGCTCGGTCGATGAAGGGCAGCTCCAGCAGCCGCGAGGCAACGCCGAGAACCACGATTGCGGCCAGACAGAGAAGGCTGAAGGTTTGGCGGAGAGTCAACCGCGCGATTGTCGCATCAAGACGCGCCGCGTCCGGAGAGAACCGCCGGAATCGTGCGCAGCAGGATCTTGAAATCGAGCGACGGCGACCAGTTGTCGATGTACTGCAGGTCGAGCTGCATCCAGCGATCGAAGTCGACGTTGTTCCGTCCGCTCACCTGCCAGAGGCAGGTCAGACCCGGCTTCATCGACAGCCGTCTCCGATGCCACCGGTGATATGCCGCGACCTCCTCGGGGATCGGAGGGCGCGGGCCGACCAGGCTCATGTCGCCCTTCAGCACGTTCCAGAGCTGCGGCAGTTCGTCGAGCGAAAACTTGCGCAGCACGCGGCCGAAGGCGGTGATGCGCGGATCCGATTTCGCTTTGAACACAGGTCCCGTCATTTCGTTCAGATGCGTGACCTCGCCGCGGCGTTCGAGCGCATCCTCGTACATCGTCCGGAACTTGAAGAGTGTGAACACGCGGCCGTTCAACCCCATCCGCTTCTGTTTGAAAAAGACCGAGCCTGGCGAGGAGAGCTTGATCGCGATCGCGGCGATGCCGATGATCGGAAGCGAGAGAAGCAGGAGCAGCATCGAGACGGCGATGTCGAGCAACCGCTTGAGGGCGAGCTGTGATTCGTTTGACGGCGTCGTGGTGAAGGTGAGGAACGGAATCCCTTCCAGCTCCTCCAACTCGACGCGGGCCACGCGGTTGGGAAAGAAGTTCATGGCCACGCGGGTGCGGATGCCGAGCTCTTCGCACATCAGGAAAATCTGCTTCATTTCGTCGAGCTTCTTGCGCGTGACGGCGAAAACGATCTCGTCGATCGGCTCCGCGAACTGGCCGCCTTCGAGGAGCCGGCGTAGGTCGGGAACGCTGCCGTAGACGCGGAAACGCGCCCAACCATTCGAGAGGCGATGGCCGTCCGAGACGAATCCGAGGATCTTGTAGCCCCAGTACTTGTGTCCTTCGACCGTGCGGGCAACCTCGATCGCGCGGCGGCCCGTGCCGACGATGAGGATCGTTCGATAGTTCAGACCCTTTCTGCGGACGTAGCGGGCGACGACGCGCACCACGACCTTTTCGAGTACCAGCAGCAGCGCGGCCAGGACGCCGAAGAGAATGAACCAGGCGCGCGAGAGCTGGCGCAGCGGCAGGAGGTAGGCGAGCGTGGCCAGGATGGCGTTGCCGACGAAGACGACGCGGATCGCCGTCAGCACCTCGCGCAGCAGTGCGATCGTGCGGTGGCTGTGGTAGCTGTGATAGCCGAAGAGCAGGATCGACCAGAGGATCAGGACGACCGGATAGATCTTGATGTAGTCGCGCAGCGGGAACAGGCCGGTCGGAAACTGCGTGGGCGCGATCTTCGGCAGGACGAGATCGCGGATGAAGAACGCGGCAAAGAAGGCAGCCGTCGTGAGCGCCAGGTCGGCAACGTAGACGACCCTCGCGATCATGCGCGCTTTTTCTTTAAGCATTCAACCTCTTCGCCACGGTACGTCCTCGAATGTACTGCACTGGCGTCCGTCCGGTATACGGAAATGAATCCGAGCCCGTCTAGTGCCCCACGATTTCAGCAAAAAGCCGCTCGTACGCATCCGTTACCGCACTCCAGCTGTACCGCTCGCCTGCTCGCCTTCGGGCAGCGATCCTCATCTGCTCGCGCAACACGGGCGACGCGAGGAATTCTCGAAGTGTGCCTGAAAGGGTTTCGGACGGACGCAGGCGGAAGTAACCGGCGGCATCCCCTCCCACTTCCCGGTTCTCGGGGGTGTCGTGCGCGAGGACGCAGCCGCCCGAGGCCATGGCCTCGATCATGGCGGGATGGGTGCCGCCGACTTCCGTGGCCTGAATGTAGAGGAGCGCGTTGCGCTGCAGGGTCCGGTAGTCGGGGCCGTAGAGCGCGCCGGGAAAAAGGATGCGATCGGAGGCATGACGTTTCAACGCCGTGTCGAGGTCGCGGGCGTAGGCGGCGGCACCGAGCATGACGAGGGGCGGGAGTCGGGTGTCGGGCCTCGGGTGTCGGAGCAAAGCAGTACCAGGTTCTCCTCCGACGCCCGACTCCCGGCTCCCGACTCCCGCGACCCGCTCGTACGCCTCGACCACCTCCAGCGGATTGTTCTCCGGCTCGAAGCGGCTGACGTAGAGGATGTAGTTGCCCGCCTCCACACCGAGCCGATCGAGAACGTCGCTGTCCTCCTCTGACGGGAACTCCGCGCCATAGGGGATCGTGACCGGCTCGATGCCGTAGCGGCTTCGGTAGTACTCGGCGATCACGTTCGCGTCGGCTACGACCTTGTTCGCGAACAGTGCCGAGAACGACTCGCCGATGGCGTAGACGAGTCTCCCGGCGGCGTTCCACTTGCGGCGATGGCGTTCGATGCCGTCGACATTGATGGCGACGGGAATCCGCGCTGCGCGCAGCAACGGGAGGACGAACGCGTTCGCAGCGTTGCAGAGGAGGACCACGTCGAAGTCTCGTCGTAGTGCATCGAGCGAAGAGAGGAGCGTGTGGGTGACAGTCTCAAAGTACTTGTGGCGAATGGCGGGGAGGACGATGCGGTGGACGGGTGTCGGGTTTCGGGTTTCGGGTGTCGGGGCGTTTGTCGACTCGCTGGTACTCCGACCCCCGACCCCCGACTCCCGACTCCCGACTCTGCAATACACCCAAACCTCATGTCCCCGCTCCACCAGCCGCGCCGACAGCTCCTCGGCGAATGTCTCGAAGCCGCCGTAGCGCGCCGGAATGCCGCGCGTGCCGGCGATGGCGATTTTCAAACGAACCATCCGGCCAGATCGCGGTCGGAAATGCGTCTGCGGCTCTGGATTGCGCGGCGTTTCTCCATGATCCGCCGGCGATTCTTCCACAGCCATGTCAGCGCCGGAAGGGAGCTCCGCTCGATCGTGAGTGTCGCCAGGATCACGATCAGATCGCGCGTCAGCTCGAACGGCGCGTTACGTAAGGCGAGATACAGCCCTTCGTTTTTCAGCCGCAGCAGGAAGCGGTTCTTGACGCCGTGCATGTTGATCACCGCTGACAGCGCCCGCCGCTTTTCCGGCGTGACGGTGCGGACGTGATGCGCAACTGCCTCCGGCACGTAGATCGCCTTCCATCCGAAGAGCCGCCCGCGCCAGGCGACGTCGGCATCCTCGCGAAATGCGAAGAAATCTTCGTCGAGAAATTCGCCGCCGACGGTGACGTCGGTGATGAATGTGGCGCGATACATGGCGGCGGCGCCGGAGACGCCGAAAACTTCTTGGGTGTCGGGGGTCGGGTGTCGGGTGTCGGAGTCCGAGGTCTTTTCCGGTCTTCGACTCCCGACTCCCGACTCCCGACTCCCTTGTCCGATGTCGAAATGCCGCCCCGACCGCGTCATACGGATGCCTTTGCTGTCGACGAATCCGCTGTCGGCTTGCAGCAGTTTGCCGGTAGCCATTCCGAAGCCGTCCATCGCGGAGACGAGCGAGGAGACGTAATCGGGTTCGAGGTACGCGTCGGGATTCAGCAGCAGCACGAATTCGCCGTTTGCAACCCTCACCGCATGGTTCACCGCGGCGCTGAAACCGCGGTTCGTATCATTAATGATGTGTTGTGCCGTCGCGCACTCACGGACGATCGCCACCGAGTCGTCGGACGACGCGTTATCGACGTGGATCAGCTCAATCGGTCGATACGTTTGCGCGGCGAGCGCGGCGAGGCAGCGGCGGAGAAACGGTGCGCTGTTCCAGGTGACGATGACGACCGAGACCAGGCCGTTCGTCAGGCGCCGCTCCAGCGGTTGAAGGCCTTGCGCATCACGCCCGCGTACGCGCGCGCCGCGGTCCAGCGCCCGAGGCGCCGGTAGGCGATGCCGGCGAGCGCGGGAGGAATCCGCAGCAGCATCCCGATCACGATCGCCCATCGCAACGCCTCGGCTCGACCCGGCGACAACCACTTGCGCGCGTAGAGCCACATGTTGCGATACCAGAGCGCGATGAATTCGGCGAAGGGGACATGTTCGAGGCTGGCCCCGCCGAAGTGCCGCGCCCGCGCCGCCGGAACGACGAAGATCGTGTGTCCCGCTTCCGCCAGACGCCGGCAGTAGTCGACATCCTCGAACCACGCCGGCGCGAACTGTTCGTCAAACGCTCCGACCTCGGCGAACACCTCGCGGCGCAGCAGCAACGCCGCAGCGGCCGGCTGCTCGACCGGCTGCGGATGCGTCAACTCCAGTTCGCGGTATCGGTAACGCGCCGTGGTGCGGTTCGCGGGAAAGAGTTTGTCGATGCCGAAGACTTCGCTGACCAGCGTACGCAGCGTCGGCAGGCGGCGCAGTTGAAACTCGCGCTGCGAGTCACCCGCTTCGTCGGACAGTAGCGGCGCCGCCGCGGCGACGACGGGGTTCGCATCGAGAAACTCGACCAGCGTTTCCAGCGCGCACGGCTCGAGCTCGCAATCGGGATTCAAGAGAAAGAGATAGCGGCCGCTCGTTCGCGTGGCCACGCGATTGACACCGGCGGCGAAGCCGAGGTTGGCCGTGCCGCGGATCACTTCGACGTGATCGCCGATGACCGTCAACGTCTTATCCGCCGAGGCGTTGTCGTAGATCACGACCTCGTACGCGAGACTGCCACACGCCGCTGCGATCGACTGCAGGCAGCGCGCAATCCAGCGCTCGCTGTTCCACGTCACGATCGCGATCGAGAGATCGAGCGGGCGCGTGGAAACGCCGCGAAGGATGCGCGGCTCGTCGTGGTTCAGCGTTCTGGTTGCTTCTGCCATTCGTTTACTGCCTCAATCAGCGGCCGCGTGACCACGTCCCACGCGAACCTCGGCTGGATGCGGATCAGGTTAGATACGGACGCCGCGTAAAAATCGTCGTCTCGAATCAGTTTTTCGATTCCGTCCGCGACCGCCGCCGCATCCGACGCCGGCACAACCACGCCCAAACCCTCTGCCGCTACCAGCTCCGCCGCGAATCCGTTTTCCGTCGTGATCACCGGAACCGCCGCCGCGATGGCGTCGAACAGCCGCGTGCGAATCGAGTACGCGGCCTCCGCCGTCGGACGATGCAGCATGATAGCGGCTTTGCTGCGGCGCAGCCACGACAGGCGATCGCGATACGGAGTCCACGCATCGTTGGACTGCACGAACGGTGCACTGTTGGCGATGATCGCGTCGAGCCGGTCCTCGCGGCGCCGGTCGACGCTGTGCCGGTTCGGCCGCGAGCGTCCGAGGAAAAGCAGCCGGCAATCGACGCCGCGCCGATTGGCCTCCACCACCGCCTCGGCGGCAATTGCGGGATCGAGCCACTCCCACGTTCCGCCGCCCCACAGGATGATGTTCTCGCGCTCGTCGCCCGAGGCGACAGGGATGTCTTCGATGCCGAACGGGATTTCGACGATCGGAGCCGTCGCATCGCGATACAGCTCCCGCTGTTTCGCCGCCGCCACGATCAGCAAATCGCCCTCGGAGACCGCGCGATGCACGCGCCAGCGTTCCGCGCCGAGGTGGATGCGCTGCCGCATCGACGGATGACGGCCGTACATCTCCCGCAACTCGAGCAGAACGGGATCGAAAAGATCGTAGACGACGCGCTGCCCGCGACGTTGTCGACCAAATCCGCGCGCCGGTTGTCCGATCACAACGCTGGCCGCCCGCATCGCCACGAGCGCCTCGGCGCTTCCTCGCGCGGCGACACGAAAACCACACGGCCCCGGCAACTCCCCTTCCCGCTTGCAGATCAGCGTGGTCGTGGCGTGTTTGGCCAGCTCGCCGGCGAAGTGCCACGCGCGGATCCCCGGCCCGGCCATTCGCTCGCCGACGACGTCCGGCGTGTGCACCACGACCCCAAACATGGCCGCGCACTTTACCGCGTGAAGAGTCCCTGCCACATGCCGCGAAGCGAGGTGCGGCCGCGCAACGCGAGCTTCACGTCTTCAAGGATCAACGCTCCGATCCGTCCAACACCGCGGTGCCGGCGCGCGACGAGGTAGCGATTGCGCGTACGCAGCCGCAGCGCCTCGCCGCCGAGGATCGATGCCGATTGCGAGCCTCGATGCGTGGCCTTGATGACCGGTAGGACCTCGGTGCGCCATCCCGATTCGTGAAGCCGCGCGCAGAGGTCGACGTCCTCGTAGTAGGCGAACAGCGCCTCGTCGAAG
The DNA here is from genome assembly GCA_019247495.1 of Acidobacteriota bacterium. Classification (GTDB taxonomy): domain Bacteria; phylum Acidobacteriota; class Thermoanaerobaculia; order Gp7-AA8; family Gp7-AA8; genus JADGNZ01. The sequence continues at coordinate 8,814 of JAFAOU010000167.1, read as the reverse complement.
ATCGCCTCGCCGAGCGCCTCGCGGCGGTAAAGGGCGGAGGTTGCGGAGACGCCCCAAACGGGTGTCGGCTGTCGGCTATCGGCTGTCGGGACCGCACCATGGCTTGCCTGCCGGAAGGTGCCATCGCTGATGTCAATGCCGGCGCCGTCGATAGTGGTTTCGTCGCGGCGAAGAATGGTTTGGACAGCGGCGAGTTTTGGATCGGCGTCAAGCGCGGCGACAACCGTGGCCAGCCAATCGCGATCAAGGATCACATCATTATTGATGAGCGCGATGTAGTCGCCGGTCGCGTGCCGATACGCGGCGTTGTTGCCGCCGGCGAATCCGAGGTTGGTGTCGGAACGAAAGATATGCAGACCGTGACGGAACGCGATGCGCTCGGCGACCGGCGTCCGCGAGCCATTGTCGAAGACGATCACCTCGCGAGGGGGCAGCGTTTGCGAGGCGATGGAGTCGAGGCAGGCGCGCAGCATGTCGCCGCCATCGATATCGAGGACGATTACGGAGACATCACTCATGGCGCATCCAGTCGAGGTTCGCGCTTCCGTCGATGCAGCGGAGTGTGTTGCGGCCGGTCGTGGCGAGGTTGACCGGAAGATAGCCGTAGTTCGAACCGGTCGCAGGAAAAACGAAGGCCTGACCCCTCACTTCGATCGTCGCGCCGGTTTGCGATTGGTAGCGGACCGTGGATCGCCCCGCCTTCGCGAGGAATGAGAGCGAATCGCCGCGGCGCACGATCCAACCTCCTTGATAGAGAAAACGCGCCACCGTCCACTCGGCGGGGAAAATCTCGCCACCGCTGTGAGTGACGTGCCCGTCTTCGAATTCGATGCGATCAGCGGGGCGGCGTCCGTAAGTGAAGGCAGCAAGGAGGAGAGCCGCAAACAGGAGAGGTGCAGGTACTGTCATCCTGAGCCGCCGCAGGCGCGGCGCCGCAGGCGAAGCGCCGGAGGACGGTCGAAGGACCCCCTCAGTGCTTGCCCCGTGAAAAACCGCCGCCCTCCCTGGTTTCAATTGGGGGGTCCTTCGACCGTCCTGCGCCGGTCCGTCGCTTCGCGACTCTCGGCTTCGGCGGCTCAGGATGACGACGATCAACATCGCGCCGACCAGCACCACGCTCCCGACAACCGCCGCTAAATTCGGCCGGATGAAGCTCGGCATCAGTCGCGAGAAGTCGCTCTTCCAGATCGTGCTCAGCGACTCGCCGATGAAGTTTTCGCCGGTGGCGAGATGGAAGAGGCGCCATGGAAACGCGGCGCCGTGGATGATCAGCATGAGCGTCCAGAGCGCGATCACGGCGCGCGCGCCGGCACCGATGCGTTCCCACATCACCGCGACGCCCAGGGTAAGGATCGGCATCAGGACGACGATGTAGCGGAGCGGGGGCGACCAGCCGCCGTGCCACTCGGAACGCGGGATGAGGTAGAGGATGTAGAGCAGCGACGCGGACATGCCGAGGCGGAAGCCGCGAGGCATGGAGCGCCAGAGCGGGAGGGCGAGGATCGCCAGCGCATAGAGCGGCGCCTGAAAGACGATCCCGGCGGCGCCGTCGAGGACGAGGCCGAAGAGTCCGAGCCAGTAAAAGATCGCTCCGCTCGGAAGCAGCTCGCGGATCGAGTGCGTATTCATCGCGTTGCCGGAGATGAGCCACGCGATGACGAGCGGCACGGCAACGACCGCGGAGGCGATGGCGAGTTGTCGCTTCGTGCGCAGGACGCGAATCAGCAGCACGACGGCGAGCAAGCCGAATCGGATCTTCAGCAGCACCAGCGCAAAGATGGCCGCAATCCATCGCGGAGGTCTGCGCTGACGGATCCCGCGCACCGCCTCGAGAAAACAGAACGCTGCCGGGACCTCGGGCCAGATTCTCGTCGAATAAAAAACAATTGGTGGTCCGAACGTGATCAGCGGAAAAAGGATGCGCGTCGTTGCGTCGCTGATCCCTTCGTCTTCCAGGAAACGGATCGTCGAACGCGCCAGCAGCGCGCCGAACAGCGCGATGATCGCGAGCGCGCCGGGCAGACCGCCCGCGGCGTAGCCCGGCGTCAGCAGGATCGGCAGGAACGGCTCGTGCCGCGAGTACTGCTCGCCGTGCGCTCCACGCGGATCGCCTGGTTGCGGCAGGAGATCGGGACGGCCGGCATCCGAGTGTGCGATGTCGCGATATTGATTCGTCAAATCGAGATCGTGATCGCGGACGAGCGACTCCGTCATCAGCAGGTAGTACGGCTCATCACCATCGATCGGCGTCCGAAGCTGGAGCGGGATCATGAGCGCGTAGCCGATCGCCGCGATAACGAAGGCGCGGTTCGCGCTCCAACGGATTTCGTCCGCGAACGCGAGGAAGCCAAGCGGGATGGCGAGGAACAGCACGCCGGCCGCGACCAGCGTCAGGTACGGATCGGCGTCGATTCGCAGCACGCGTCCGAACGCTGCCAGACCAGCGAAGACGATCAGCGCGGCCAGTTCGGTTTCAAAACAGCGGCGCAGGGAGCGTCCGCGCAGCGCGACGAGCGGGATGCCGATGGCGGCGATGATGAAGAGCACCGTCATCGCGCCGGAAACTCGGCCGGCACGGCCGGCGGCGTTGGTTGCCCAAGGCTCGGCCACCATACCGAATCGATCTGCAGATGCGCGTCGTGCGGAAGGTTGGGCGCGGCGACGACGCGGATGGTTTTCATATCAGCGGCCGAAGCGATCGCGGTGCGGCCCGCGCCCCAGACCCACGCATTCGCGCCGTAGTCACGAATCTCCCCCGGCGAGAACCGCGGCAGCGGATTGCGCGAGGCGAAGAACTGCTCGCGGCGCATGAACCCGAAATCGGCAACGTCGCCGATGCTGACCGGGCGTGTGGTCTTGTTTCCGCGCGTGTCGGTCGCTTCGATCGTGCCGATGACGCGTCCCCGTTTGAGCCGCGCCATCTGTCCGCCGCTCATGGTCACCACGGCATGCCGCACGTGCGGAGGGACATCGATCGTCGTCGCTTCGGACGGCGCCAGCGCGACTCCGGCCGGACGTACACCACCCGCCGCCGGCTCGTAGTTCCGAACGACCGGCAACGCCCGCGCGATGATCCCGCTCCACGGCCAGAGCGCGAAGATGGCGACGGCGGTGGCGTAGGTCAGCGGTTTCACGCGATCGAGCAGCGGCATCAGGAACACAATCGCCACCGCGATGTAGATCGTTGCGTGCGAGTAGCGTGCGAAGAAGGCGCAGATGAGAAAGAACGCCGCGATCGCAACCTGCGGGATTTCTCGCGTGACGAACGCGAGCGCCGCAACGGTGAGAGGCAGCAGCGCCATCTTGCCGGGCGGGATCGGCGTCACGGCAGCGAGAACGAGCACGCAAAGGAGCGCTGCTCCTGGGAGCGCGGGCGTCCCGCCCGCTGTTGCAACCGCTCGTCTCCCGACCGAAGCCAAAACGAATAGAAGCGCAACGCTCCCCCCGATCACGATCAACTCTTTCACCACATGAACATCGCGAAGCGGAATCCAACGCAGGAGCACGATTCCCGCGACTGTCAGCACTACGTCTTGTGGCGCGATGCGGGCGGGACGCCCGCGCTCCCGGGCAATCGCTGCCATCGCAAACGCCGCCGCAACGATGATCCCGTACGCCATCAGCCGCGGCCGCTCGTCCGCGATCGTCATCATCGCCGCGATCAGCAGCGGCACCGCGCACTGAATCGCCGCCGCCCACCCCGTGCCGCGCGCGGCCCAGGCGCAGGCCAGCACCAGCGCGATCACGAGCGGGAGATGCGCGTCGATCGGCGTCGTCGTCAGCACACCACGTTCTCGGCCGGATTGCGGACCCACTCCGGATCGAAGCCTTCCACCGTCTCCGGGGTCATCGTGGCGCGGTAGACGACCCGCGCGTCGCCGCGGAGCTGCACGCCGCGCGGCGTTCCGCCGTCGAGCGTGAACGAAACCTCCAGCGTGATGCCGCTGCGCGTCAGCACCTTCACCGGCGACGTTGTCTTCCCGAACAGCGCGCTCGTCACCGCCGACGCCACCACGCCCGAGCCGCACGAAAGCGTCTCCGCCTCCACGCCGCGCTCGTACGTGCGCACCTCGATCGCGTTCGCGTCGCGGACGACGACGAAATTGATATTCGCGCCGGCCGGCTGCAGATCGGGATGCATGCGCAGCGCGCGGCCGAGGGGAACGATGTCCTGCGACCAGAGCTCGTCGCGAAGAAACAGGATGTAGTGCGGCACACCGACGATGATCGAGCTCCCGCGCACAACCGTTTCGCCAACGCGCAGCGGACGATCGGCCACGAACGAATGCGGCGGCTGCAGCGACAGCGTCACATGCCCCCCGTCGCTCACCTCGGCGCCGATGATCCCGGCGCCGGTCTCGATGGTCATCCGTTTCGGCGCGATCACGTTTACGTACGCGAACCGCGCCGCGCAGCGCGTTCCGTTCGCGCAGAAGTCGGCCGGCGATCCGTCCGCGTTCAGATAGCGCATCCGGAACGTAGCCCGGTTGGTGTTCTCGATCAGGATCAGCCCGTCAGCGCCGACCGATAAATGAGGCGTACAGATGCGGCGTGTCAGCGACTCCGCGTCGCCGATCCGGCCGGAGCGGTTGTCGATGATCACGAAGTCATTGCCGCCGCCGGCCATCTTCGAGAACGTCAGCGGATCTTGTTTAGACGCCTGCATTTGCATGAGCAGCTCGCGCGTGTTGGCGGCCGGAAGTTTTCGCGCCGGGCTCGGGTTCAGACCGGCGGCCTATTCTCGCATGTAACGGCGCGCTCTCCCGATTCGTCTAGACGTCAGGAGACCTGCCGGCGCGCGAGAGCGGCGTTCTTCATCGGCACCGTCCGAATCTCACCTTCATCGGAGCAGATTGCGTGAAACGACTTCACTTCAGCCGCGTCATCTCGATTGTCCTCATCGCAGCCCTCACAGCCGGTCCGCTCGCCGCACAACAGAAGAACCCACCGGCCGCGGAGACGCCGAAGCTGAGCGAGAGCATCGACGTGCGCGTCATCGGTATCGACGTGGTCGTTACCGACAAGAAGGGCAACCCGGTGACCGGCCTGACCAAAGACGACTTCCAGGTCTTTGAGAACGGCGTCGAGAAGCCGATCTCCAACTTCTACGAGATTGAAGGGAAGACCGCGGCGCAGGCAGTGGTCACTCCCACTCCCGGCGCGCCGGCCGCTCCGCCGAAGGAAGAGATCAACGAACAGCTCCGCCGCCGCATCATTCTCTATATCGACAACCTTTCGCTGGCGCCGTTCAACCGCAACCGCGTCTTCAAACAGATGAAAGACTTCGTCAAAGACGCCATGCGTCCGGGCGACGAGGCCATGGTGGCCACGTACAACCGCAGCCTGAAAGTGCGTGCACCGTTCACCCGCGATGCCGTCCAGATCCAGCAGACCCTCGATGCCATCGCCGGCGAATCGGCGCTCGGCACCGCCAACCGCAGCGAGTTCAAAGATGTCACCAGCCGCATCAACGACGCCCAATCGTACGAGGACGCCACGGCCATTGCCCGAGCCTATGCGCAATCGGTGGAGCACGACCTGCGGCAGAGCGTCGAATCGATCAGCGGCTTGCTGACGACGCTGGCCGGCGTCGAAGGGAAGAAAATCCTCGTTCTCACCACGGAAGGTTTTCAGATCCAGCCCGGCCGCGAAGCTTTCACCCTGATCGATGAAGTGGCGCGCGAAAAAGGGTGGCAGTCCAGCTCCATGCTCGAAGCGATGGGCTTCAACGCCAACTCGCTGATCGAGTCGATCGCCAGGACGGCGAACGCGAACGGCATCACCATCTATCCGATCCACGCCGGCGGTCTGGCCGCAGGCAACGAAGGGATGACCGCCGACAACCAGCAGGCCACTTCGTACAACGTGACCTCCGCGGCGGCTGCGAATACGACCGAATCGCTGCAACTGATGGCCGAGATGACCGGCGGCCTGGTCACCGCGCGTACCAACAATTTCGCCGGCGCATTCAAGAACATCATTCGCGATCTCGACTCGTACTACTCGCTCGGCTACCGCGCCGGCACGGAACGCGTCGATCGCCAGCGCGAGCTCGAAGTCCGGGTCAAGAACCGCAACCTGCGCGTGCGCAACCGCCAGACCTTCGTCGAAAAATCGACGTTCCAGGAGATGAGCGACCGCGTCATCGCCAACCTGCTCTACAAGACCAAAGCGAACGATCTCGGCATCCTCGTGAAGGTGGATGCACCCGTCCCGGCGAACGATCTTTTCCGGGTACCGGTCGAGATCCACATCCCCATCGACAACCTCACGCTCCTCCAGCAGGGCGAGGCGTACATGGGGGGCTTCTCGATCTACGTCGTGGTTGGCAACAAGGACGGCGACATGTCCGACGTCTCCCGCAAGTCGCACCAGATCACGATCCCGGTGACCAACTTCACGAAAGCGAAAGGCAAGTACTACACGTACACGCTCGACCTGATGTGCGAGCGCGGCCTCAACAAGATCTCGGTCGGCGTGGTCGACGACGTGTCGAACACCAGCGGTTTCGACAAGCAGCAGGTAATCGCGCAGGACCGGTAGCCGGCGCGGATTTCCGGGATAGCGTGTTCGGCCTCCGTTTCCGCGACCGCATTGAGGCTGGCCAACTCCTCGGCCGCGAGATCGCCGCGCGGCTGGGCGTGATCGATGGTGCGATCGATGATGCGATCGTGCTCGCGCTGCCACGCGGTGGCGTCCCCGTCGGCGCGGAAGTGGCCAAGACCCTCGGCGTCCCGCTCGACGCCTTCATCGTCCGCAAGCTCGGCGTTCCCGGTCATGAGGAATTGGCCATGGGTGCCATCGCCAGCGGCGGCGTGCGTGTGCTGAACCGCGACGTTCTCGACTATGCGCGCGTCACGCAGCAGCAGCTCGATGCCGTCGCCGCGCGCGAGGAACGCGAGCTGGCGCGCCGCGAAGCGGAGTATCGCGGCAATCGCGCTCCGCTCGATGTGCGCGGCCGGACGGTGATCATCGTTGACGACGGCCTGGCCACCGGCTCGACGATGCGCGCCGCGGTTCAGGCGCTGCGCGCAATGGAACCGAAACGCATCATCGTCGCGGTCCCCGTCGGCGCCTCACAAACGTGCGAAGACCTCCGCGAAATCGCCGACGAAATCGTCTGCCTCCGCACCCCCGAACCGTTCGAAGCCGTCGGCCTCTGGTACGACGATTTCACGCAGACGACCGATGCGGAAGTGCACGCGCTGCTATCGAAAAATCCACGATAAGTAGAGGTTTGCACGATGTGTCTGTTTCCGAGGTAGCCTCGGTGTGTGAAGAAAATGTGGAATGCTAATCGCCGGCTCATTGGCGATCGAGTCGCGGAAGGTCTTCGCGAAGCCGCCCTGCTGTGGTTCGTATTCTCTGCGCTCGATGCGCTAGTCACTGGCGGCTTCACGCTACGATGGTTTACCGCGAATTCTGGGGGCTCAATGGCAGTTTGGACCCTCGGTATCTACGTTGAAGTGGCCGTGAAGGAGCTCGCATGAATCTGATGATCCACTCTGCTGAGATTAATCCGATGTATTACGGAACCTTGGGGTTTCTCATGTTCTCGGCCATGCTGGCCAGCATCGGCTTCTGGGCCATTCGTGGCCTGAAGAAAGACAAGCGGAAGCGCGAGATCGGCTTCACGAGCTCAGCTCCTGAATCTCGTTCACGATCCGTTGAATGAGATGAATCATCACCTTTGGATCGTGCAGTTTCCGTCTTCGGGAGCTTTCTCGTCGTTCTCGGGTTGTGGACCACCCGCGCGATCCGCAGGAAAGAATCCCAAAAGCGCCCGATCGGCTTCGTTACCTCGGGACCGGAATCTCGCTCACGATCCGCTGAATGAAACGCTGTTCCGGCGTCACGTCGCCGCGGAGCAGGCGACGGTCCTTCATCACGATGCGGTGCGAGAGGACCGGGCCGGCCAGGCGCTTCACATCCTCCGGAATCACGAAATCGCGGCCGTTCACCATGGCCAGCGCCTGACACGCTTTGAAGTACGTCAGGGCGCCGCGGGTCGAGACTCCGAGCGCGGCCTCCGCGTGTGTACGCGTCGTGTGGACAATCGACATCAGGTAATCGACCAGCGACTCGTTCATGTGGATCGCTGACACCTGCTCCTGCAGATCGCGGACTTCCTGTGCCTCCAGCACCGGCTCCAGATGCTCGAGCGCATCGTGCGCGCCGCCGGAACGGAGCAGCTTCTTCTCATCGATCGTGTTCGGATAGCCGATGGTCAGCTTCATCAGGAAGCGGTCGAGTTGCGACTCCGGCAGCGGATAGGTCCCCACGTGCTCGATCGGATTCTGCGTCGCCAGGACGAGGAACGGTTCGGGCAGAGGCAGGCGCTTCTTCTCCACCGAGATCATTCCCTCGCTCATCGCTTCGAGAAGTGCCGACTGCGATTTCGGCGTGGCGCGATTGATCTCGTCGGCGAGGAGGATGTTCGTGAAGACCGGACCGGAGACGAACTCGAACTCCTGCGCGTCCTGGTTGTAAATCGTCACACCGACGATGTCCGCCGGTAGCAGATCGCTCGTGAATTGGATGCGTTGAAACGACAGCGACAGTGACCTCGCCAGCGCGTGCGCCAGCGTCGTCTTACCGACGCCGGGGACGTCTTCGAGCAGGATGTGTCCGCGCGCCAGCAACGCCGCGATGCAGAACTGCACCACCTCGCTCTTGCCGCGGATGACGCGCTCCACGTTCGCCTGCAGTGCGGCGACCTTCTCGAACGTGTGGTGCCGCGGTAGAGGCTGCGTCGTCATTTCAGAGTAGCTCGCTGCAACAGGCATGACCGTCACGCCATTTCGACGGAGTACG
>JAFAOU010000164.1 GCA_019247495.1 Acidobacteriota bacterium | reverse complement strand
TCGATGATCGGCAGCGCATCGTACGAAAGAAACTCGCCGCAGAGTTTGTCGCGAGGAAAGGCATCGCGATCGATGAGCGCGACCGAGAGTCCGCGCCGCGCGAGCAACGCGGCCAGCGTCGACCCGCCGGGACCTGCTCCGACGATGGCGACGTCTGCGTCCATCTGCGTCATCTGCGGATAACCAGTCCAAACCGGAACGGCATCATCGTCACCACCTCGACGCGCGCCGCACCGGTCATCTCGCCAACAGCGCGCGCTTCGGCGGCCGTGTATCCGCGCGCGACGGAGGCCGGCGCGTCGAAGGCCGTGATGCGGCCGACGAGGTGGAAAACGCCGAGCAGTTTCACAAACAGAAACGGCAGACGATGCCGCCGCGTGTCGCTGGCCATCGCGCCGATGCGCGCGATCCGCAACGCGCCGCGGAGGATGGATGCGTTCTCCTCCGGCTCGAAGTGATGAAAGAAATGCGACGACGTCACGACATCGACGGAGTCATCGCGAAACGGAAGGTGATTCGCGTCCGCAACGACGCGCATCGCGCGCGATCGATTTCGTTCGTAGAGCAGATGCTTGATGTTCAGATCGACGCCGATCGTCATCACATACGGCGGCAGCGCATCGAGCAGGTCCGCGGTGCCTGCGCCGAGGTCGACGACGATCTTCGCGTTCGGCGCGAAGCGGCGAAGGAGGCGGAGATACGTTCGCGTTCCGCCGGCCCAGCGATTGAAGCGCCGCAGGTCGCGCAGCGAGCGCTCCATATCCTCGCGCGGCGCGTCGTGCTCGTCGAGCAACTCCTCGGTGACGACGCGTTTCATGGAACCTCGACGAATGTCGTTCGCCAGGCGACGAGATCGACCGGTAGTTTCGCGACCGATTGCTTCGCGCGGTCGAACACCTCGATGACGTAGGGGCCGGGCAACAGTTGCGTGCAATCCAACGAACGTCCGCAGCGCAACACGTGCGGCTCCTTGCCGAGCGCGCGCACGAAATCGTCGAGATGCTGGCCGGCCGCGGCGTGCAACGTGATCGATCGTTCGTCGTCATGGTTGACTGCGATGATCAGCTCCGCCGATTTCTCCAGCCGCACTTCGAGCACATCCGACTTCGGCCACGGTTCGTGGTGCGAAAAACGCCGCGGGCTGCTGACCAGGACTTCGTTCACGACGGTCGTGTCGTCAACTTCGAAGCGGACTTCGGGACCGCCGTGCAGCGGCTTCTGCTTCACGCCGACGGCGGTGCGCCACCGCCCAGCCAGCAACGTCGCGCTTCCATCGATCGGAGAACCATCCTCGGCGGCAAAAAAGCGAACGGTGAGCGTACGCATGGGGGCAGTAGATTAGTAGATTCGTGGATCAGTAGATTAGTGGATTAGGAGAATCGCCGCCGCCGGCTTCCTGATCTACTGATCCACTAATCTACTGATCCACTAATCCACTCTCTTCAACACCAGCGCCGAGTTCTTCGAGCCGAATGCGATCGTGTTGCAGACGGCGGTGTTGATCGTGGCGCGGCGGCCGAGGTCGGGGATGTAGTCGAGATCGCAATCGGGGTCGGGTGTGTCGAGGTTGATCGTCGGCGGGAGGATGCCGTCGCGAAACGCCATCAGCGTCGCCGCGACGCCGGCCGCGCCGCACGCGCCTTGCGGATGACCGATCATCGACTTCGTCGCGGAGCCCGGGAGATTCTTTGCGTGCTCTCCGAACGCCAGTTTTACCGCGCGCGTTTCGACACGATCGTTCAAATCGGTCGACGTGCCGTGGTAGTTGAGGTAGCCGACCTCGGATGGATCGACGCCGGCATCCTTCATGGCCAGCGTCATCGCGCGCGCCGGCTCTTCGCCTGACTCGTCGAGCCGCACGCGGTGATATGCATCGCACGTCGAGCCGTATCCCGCCACTTCCGCATAAATATGCGCGCCGCGCGCCCGCGCCGTTTCCTCGCGCTCCATCACGAACATCCACGCGCCCTCGGCGAGCACGAAGCCGTCGCGGTCCTTCGAGAACGGACGCGAGGCTTTCTCCGGCGCGTCGTTCTGCGAGTTCGAAATGATGCGCATGATGCAGAAGCCGGTCATCACGGCCTCGGTGATGGTGGCGTCCGCGCCGCCGCAGATGATGTAGTCGCAGACGCCGAGTTTCAGATTGCGATAGGCGTATCCGATGGCGTCCGTGGATGAGGTGCAGCCGGTCGAGATCAGGTGCGAGAAGCCGTGGAAGTCGTACGCCATCGAAATCTCGGAAGCGATCGTGCCGATCGTGCCCGAGGGGATGGAGTAGATCGACGCCTGTTTCTCGTGGTCGTCGAACCAGAGCTCGTACATCCGTTCGCTGAACTCGATGGCGCCGCCGCCGGAGCCGAGCATGACGCCGATGTTGCGGCGCGTCTCGAGATCGACGGCAGCGGGATCGAGCCTGGCGTCTTTCAACGCTTCATCCGTCGCGGCGATGACCATCGGGACGACGCGCGAAACGTGCTTCATGTTTTTTGAGTCGACCCAAAGCGTCGGATCGAAATCGACTTCGCCGGCGACGCGTGCGGGAAGCTTGGACGCGTCGAACTGCGTGATGGTGCGGATTCCGGAACGGCCCGCTTTCAACGCAGCAAAGTAATTTTCGCGGCCGGCGCCGTTCGGACTGAGTGCGCCGATGCCGGTGATGACAATTCGCTGGTTGGGCATGTCGGCGCGTCAACGTGCTGGCCAAGAGAAAGATTGCAGAATGCGTGGCAAGTGAAGGGCTCGCTTGTCATCGAGGAATGCTTCCGCCCGCCCGCGGCTTTTCCGAGCAGATTGAATTTCTCCGGAGGCTCTTTGCGATCGTTGCCCGCGGTAGTTCTCGTTCTTCTCGCAGTTCCCATCCTCGGCCAGACCGCGCCGCAGGTCACGATCGCGCCGCCGCCCGCCGTCGCGCCGGTTGAAACGAAGGCCGATCCTGCTGCTGACGCGTTGGCGAAGCGGACCATTGAAGTGCAGGGCGGAGCGGCGTGGGCGAAGGCGCGCTTCCTTTCGTTCACGTTCGTCGTTGAGCGCAACGGACAGGCGGTCGCGTCGTTCCCGCAGCAGTGGGATCGTGTGAGCGGCGACTATCGCGTGAGCGGCGCCGATCCGAAGGGCGTTCCGTTCACCGTCGTCCTCAACACGAAGACGAAGACCGGCCGTGCGTGGCAGAAGGGGGCCGAAGTAAAGGACCTGCCGGCGCTGAAGGAGCTGCTTGCGCTCGGTTATCGGCGCTACAACAACGACACGTACTGGCTGCTGATGCCGTTGATGATGCTGGATGCCGGCGTTCACCGAAGCAGTCAGGGAGAGCGCACCGATGCAGCGGGACACAAGTGGGATGTCGTCCGCCTGTCGTTCGATCCGAGTCTCGAGATCACGTACATCGTCTGGGCCTGGATCAATCGCGAGAGCGGCCTCGTCGACGAATGGGACATGAGGGCGCCCACCGCTTTGGTGACGGACCAGCCGGTGGAGGTGTTCTTCCACGACTTCAAGCGCGTAGCAGGAGTTTCGATGGCGATGCGGCGCGAAGTGAAGGGGAAGAATCAGACCGTCCGCTTCGACGATCTGCAGATCCTGCCGGAGACGCCGAAGGGCGCATTCGACGTGAAGTAACTCGCAAGCGTAGCGCCGGCGAGGCCGGCGCTACGTTGCCGTTGTCCGCTACTGCACCGTGATGTTGTTCGTGACGCTCTTCACGCCGTTGACCTTCGCGGCGTCGTCGTAGGCCTTCTGACGATCGGCAGCGCTTCCGTGTCCGTTCAGCGTGACCATGCCCTCGTGAACTTCGATCTGCAGGCCGGTGATGTGGTCGCCAGCCAGATTCTTGCGGATCTCGCTCTCGATGGCCGTGTTGTCGAGCGGGGCCGGTGTGGCCCGGTTCCAGTTCGAACAACCGATGGCAGAGACAAGAGCAGCGGACAGTACCAGTGATCCAAATACCTTCTTCATTTACGTCTACCTCCGAGGCGGTAGAGAGCAATGAGTGTTCCAGCATTGGTGAGTTGCTGCCGAGCTCGCCCGCGAACCGAACGCCATCTTTCCTTAATAAACTCGCGTGTGATACTCTCCCCGCGGTCCGGAACCCATGTCGTCATTCAAGGTTCGTCTGTTCGGCGAATTCTCGGCGATCGATCACCGAGGAAACACGCTCGCGCTTGGCAGCAAGCGCACGCATGCCGCGCTGGCGTGGCTCGCACTGCACCTCGATGCGCCCGCGCCGCTTCGCGATTTCGCGTCGCTCTTCGGCGGCGACAACGCCGGCGCCCTCGGTCGCGATCTCCGCTACGCGCTCCGTTTCGCCGCGCCCGATGTGCTGATCGGATCGGGCGACACGTTGCGCTTCAATTCGCGCAGCGTCGAGGTCGACGTCACGCGCTTCGATGATCTCGCCGCGAACGATTCGCTGAACGCGGTCCGCGCCGCCGCCGAGATTTATCGCGGCAATCTTCTCGAGCACTTCAACAGCGATGTTCCCGGATTCGACGAATGGCTCGCGGAACGCCGCCTCCATTACTGGCACGCCGCGCTCGCCGTTCTCGGCAAGCTCCTGGCCGCGCAGATCAAAGCCGGCTGGTGGGAGAACGCCACCGACACGGCCAGCCGTCTGCTCGCCCTCGATCCGACGCAGGAAGTCGTTCATCGCGCGCTGATGCGGCTGCAACTCGAACAGGGACGTCCCGACTCCGCGTTGCGGCGATATCAGGAATGCGCGGACATCCTCGAGCGGGAGTTCGATCGCCAGCCGAGTGCCGAGACCGAACGGCTTCGCGAGGAGATTCTGGCCGCGCTCGAAAAAACGCCGGCGCCGCGCGACGCGTTTCACAAGGCGCTCGACGGTCCCGTGCTCATCCTCCTCGTCGAAGATGACGCGATCTCCTCGGCGCTCGTGGAAGGATTCCTGACCGAGGCCGGCTATGAGGTCGTTACGACCGCCGACGGTGGCGACGCGCTCGTCGAACTGGCGCGGCGCGAGTTCGATCTCATCGTCCTCGACGTCAACGTGCCCACGCTCGATGGCCTGCAACTCTTCGAAATCATGATGAAGAAGGGCATCGGGACGCCGGCGATTTTCATCACCGGAGTCGCCGGTGCGGAAGTCGAAGCACGAAGCCTGGAGCTCGGCGCAGCCGGATTTCTGCGCAAACCGATCCGCAAAGAAAACCTGCTGCCGCGCGTGCGGGCCATCCTTCAACGCCGGGAGCGCGTACAGTCTCTGCGGTGAGCGGCGATTTCATCATGCGGGCGGAAGAGGGCGAGCGCCGGAAACGGCAGCGCGCCCGCGAAGTCGCGGTCGTCGAGATTCCGACCTTCCGACTGATCGGTTCCGCACTTCTCTCTCTTGGCGTCTACCTCAACAATCGCTTCCTGCTGCATCTCGATTCGAACGCGGACTGGGAGAGCATCACGATGGTCCTCGGCGTTTTTTCCGCCGTGTCGTGGCTGCTGATCGCACTGCTGCACGAGCGCGTCAAGACCAATCTCAGCTTGCTCTTTCTGATTCTCGACATCCCCATCTGGACGCTGGCGATCTACTACTCCGGCGCGGAGCGCAGCTGGCTGTTTTTCATCCTCTTCCTCCGCGTGGCCGATCAGGCCCAGAGTGGTTTTCGCCGCTCGCTCGGCTTCGTGATGTTCGGCACGTTCTGCTACGCATCGATGCTGATCTGGGTCGTCAGCGTCGATGGCCGCGTAATCCCCGATGCGGTCGCGCTGGCGAAGATCGCGTTCGTGTTCGCGGGCGGTCTGTACGTCGCACTGACGACGCGCGGCGTTGAACTGAAGCGCGGCTACCTCGCGAATGCGATCCGCAAATCGCGCGATCTCATCCGCAAACTGGAAGTGCAATCGACCGAGCTGGCGGCGGCGCGGCATCGTGCGGAAGAGGCCAGCGCGGCGAAGAGCGAGTTCCTCGCGAACATGTCGCACGAGATGCGCACGCCACTCCACGGCATCATCGGCATGCTGCAGCTGGCGATCGACACGGAAACCTCGGCCGATCGCGCCCGCCAGCTCGACATGGCTCGCCGCTCCGCCGAGACGCTGCTGGCCACCATCGGCGACATCCTCGATTTTTCGAAGATCGAAGCGCGGCGCATGGAGTTGGAGCCGGTCTATTTTTCGATTCGCCAACTCATCACCGACACGCTGAAAACGCTCGGCATCACCGCGGCGGAGAAAGGACTCACGCTCGCGTTCGCGGTATCACCCGAGGTTCCGGACCGGCTGTGGGGCGACCCGCTGCGGATCCGGCAGATCGTCGTGAACCTTGTCGGCAACGCGTTGAAATTCACGAATCAAGGGGACGTCGTCGTTCGCGTCTCATGCGAAGTGATGTCGGCCGATCGCGTCACCATCGGATTCGAAGTGCGCGACACCGGCGTCGGCATCGATCCGGCGCGGCGCCATCTGATTTTCGATCCGTTCGCGCAAGCCGATTCCTCCCACTCGCGCCGCTACGGCGGCTCCGGCCTCGGGCTGGCGATCGTCGCGCGGTTGCTGGAGGAGATGGGCGGCATGGTGACGTTCGAAAGCGAACAGGGGAAGGGCAGCACGTTCCGTTTCGTGCTGCCGATGCCGTGCGAGCCGGTCGGCGCGGCGCCGCCGCCGGATTGGGAGAACGCGCTGGCCGGAATGCGCGTGCTGCTGATCGAACCGAATGCGGCGTCGCGCGCGATCCTCGCGGAGACGCTGCACGTGCACGGCATGGTGCCGGAGTCGTACGCGACGCTCGACGTAGCGCTGCAGCCGTCGATCCGTGCCGCGTACTCGTGCGTGGTCGCCGACGCGAACATCCTGGCCGCGACGCCGTGGATTCCACCGGTGCCGGTCGTTCGCATCACGTCGCCGCTCGCATCCGCGTATCACGGCGGCGTGCTGGTGACTCGCCCGGTCGGCGAGCGCGAGTTGCTCGACGCGATCGGGGTGGCACTCGGCGTCACCCAGCAAACAGTGACGTACACACTCGAGCGGCGCCCCGAGGTCGCGCGTCCGCTGCGCGTTCTCGTGGTCGATGACAACGTCGTCAACCAGGAGTTCGCCGCCGAGGCCGTGCGGCGGCTCGGGCACGTCGTGACGACGTTGGAGAGCGGCGCTGAGGCGCTGGACATGCTCGCGAAACGAACGTTCGACGTCATCCTGCTCGATATCCAGATGCCGGGACTGGACGGTCTCGAAGTGGCGCGCCGTTTTCGCGCGATGCAACGCGGCACGCGGACGCCGCTTGTCGCCGTCACCGCGCACACAACCGTCGAAGACCGCGAACGCTGCACCGCCGCCGGTTTCGACGCGGTCCTGACCAAACCGGCCACGCAGTCAACGCTTGGCGCGATGATTCGCGAAGTCACCGGCACCGCGACATCGCCGGCGATTCCCGCCGGTCCCGCGGACGCGATCCTCGACGCCGTCGGCGGCAACGTCCGCCTCCTGGCTCGCGTCCGCGACGCTTTCGCCACACAGACCCCGCGCTTGCTCGCCTCCCTCCGCGAAGCCATCACCGCCCGCGACGGCGAAGCGCTTTTCCAAACCGCGCATACGTTAAAAGGCGCCATCAGCAACTTCGACGTCCCCCACGCCATCGAAGCCACCGCGCGCCTGGAGCGCGCCGGCAAAGCCGCCGATTTCGCGACCGCCGAGGAGTTGCTGCCCGAGCTGGAATCCGCAATCCACCAGTTGGAGGAGCGGATCGAAGCGGCGCTGGGTTAGTCACCGATAATCGTCAAAGTTCCCGGCGCTACTTTCGGCAGGCGTTTCAGAAGCGCTGGAACCAATCGCTCGATGTCGTCGATATCGTTGCTCACCGCACGCAGCAACACGAACGCCATCGTCCATGCCGGGAGATTCTGTTGATGTTGCAGGCTCTTGTCCGTTGTCACCAAGGCGTCGAAGTTGCCTTCGGCTCGTCGAAGCAGGTGACCATTCTTTAGTCCGGCAAAGCCAGCTTCCGCGACGGTTACAGCGTCATGCGCTCGAAGATGGCGCTTCAGCGCGCGGGGTACGCACTCATCGATGAGAATGCGCAACCAGCAGTTCCTTCGCCTCGTCCAAAGCGGCTACCGCTTGCGAGTGCGAAACGGTCGGGAAATCATCGAGAAAATCGCTGAGAGGATGTCCACCTCGGATGTAATCGATGAGGGCTTGAAGCGGAACGCGAGTCCCGACGAAGACCGGCGCGCCGCCGAGGGTCTCGGGATCGATATGAATCACGCTTTCGGGCTCACTCATACCGCTCATTCTACCGCCGCCTGCACCAGCGCCTGTTGCTGATCCTCGTGGCGATGATGCGATCCGGTCGCGGGTGATGCGCTGATCGGGCGGCCGATGTAGCGCAGCGTGCGGGTGCCGGTGAGCGAGGCGAGGCGTTCGTGGAGGAATGGCCAGGCGCCCATGTTGCGCGGTTCGTCCTGGACCCAGACGATTTCGGTGGCGTTGGGGTGTTGCGCGATTGCGTCGGCGAGGATCGACTGCGGGAACGGGTAGAACTGTTCGAGGCGGATCAGCGGGATATTCGCGTTCGCTTTTTCGCGGGCGGTGCGGAGGTCGTAGTAGACCTTGCCGCTGGTGAGGACGATGCGCTTCGCGGCCGCGGAATCGGAGGCGGCGTCGATCAGCACCGGCTCGAAGCGACCGTTGGTGAGAGCGTCGATCGGCGACGTGGCCTGCGGATGACGGAGCAGCGACTTCGGCGTCATCACGATGAGCGGCTTGCGCGGTTCGTTTTTCATCTGGCGGCGCAGCGCGTGGAAGTGCTGCGCCGGCGTCGTTGGATAGACGACCTGCATGTTTCCCTCGGCGCACAGCGTCAGGAAGCGTTCGAGGCGCGCGGACGAATGCTCCGGGCCCTGACCTTCGTAACCGTGCGGCAGGAGGAGAACGAGGCCGCTGTGCTGACCCCACTTTTCCTCGGCGGACGAGATGAATTGATCGATGACGATCTGCGCGCCGTTGACGAAGTCGCCGAACTGCGCTTCCCACAACACGAGTGCGCCGGGATCGGCGACGGAGTAGCCGTACTCGAATCCGAGGACGCCGTATTCGCTGAGCAGCGAGTCGTAGACGGCGAAGTTGACGTCGGCGCGCGGCTCCGTCGCGGTCTGTTCGCCGAGGGCGTTTTCGGCGATGACCGGGGCTTCGGTCTTCGGTGCGGAGCTCAACGCGTTCAGCGGTACGTAGCCTTTGCCGGTGAGGTAGTCGAAGAGGATGGCGTGGCGTGAGGAGAACGTGCCGCGGCCGGAGTCCTGTCCCGACAAGCGCACGCGATAGCCGTCCGTCATCAGCGTCCCGAACGCGAGCAACTCGGCAAAGGCCCAGTCGATCGGGTCGCGTCCCTCGGCCATCGCTTTGCGCTTGGCGATGATCGGTTTGAGTTTCGGATGGAGGGCGACGTCGTCGGGGACCGTCGTCAGCGCATTGCCGACGATGTCGAGCTCGTTGCGCGGCACCGAGGTATCGGGCGACGGCTGGTTTTGAAATCCGGTCAGCTCTTCATCGGTCCAGAGCGCGCCGCGCTCGTTGGACGGCGGCGGCGTGTCGTCCTCGCGCGTGCGGTCGAATGCCTCCTGCAACTTGCCCTGGAACTGATCAAGCCACGACTCCGCTTCCTTCGGATCGATGTCGCCTTTGCGCAGCAGCGTCTCGGTATAAATCTTCCGCACCGAACGGTGCTCCTTGATCGACTTGTACATCTTCGGCTGCGTGAGCGACGGTTCGTCGCCTTCGTTGTGGCCGTGGCGGCGGTAGCAGAGCATGTCGATGACGACGTCTTTGTGAAACTGCTGCCGGAAGTCGTACGCGAGTTTGGCCGCGCGAATACACGCCTCGGGGTCGTCGCCGTTCACGTGGAAAATCGGTGCCTGCACCATCTTGGCGACGTCGGTGGCGTACATGGTCGACCGCGCCGACTCCGGCCCGGTGGTGAAACCGATCTGATTGTTGATGACGAGGTGGATCGTGCCGCCGGTGCGGTAACCGGGGAGCTGCGAGAAGTTCAACGTCTCCGCGACGACGCCCTGTCCGGCGAACGCGGCGTCACCGTGAATGAGCACGGGCAGAACCCAGGCGCGTTTGTTGTCGCCGATGAGCAGTTGCTTCGCGCGGACCATGCCTTCGACGATCGGATCGACCGCTTCGAGATGGCTTGGATTCGACGCCAGCGTTAGCTTCATATGCGAGCCGTCAGGCGTCTGGTGAATGCCGTCCGCGCCGAGGTGGTACTTCACGTCGCCGGACCCTTGCGTGGTGTTCGGATCGACGTCGCCTTCAAATTCGTGGAAGATTTTTTCGTATGACTTGCCGAGGATGTTCGCGAGCACGTTGAGCCGTCCGCGATGCGCCATGCCGATCACGGCCTCGGTGACGCCATCCTGCGTGGCTTCGTTGAAGACGTAGTCGAGCATCGGAATGGTGGTCTCGGCGCCTTCGAGCGAGAAGCGTTTGTGCCCGACGTACTTCGTGTGCAGAAACTTTTCGAACGACTCGGCGTCATTGAGCTTCATCAGGATGCGACGCTTCGTGGCCAGGTCGAGCGGCTGGTGGTTGCGCGACGGCTCCATCCGATCCTGCAGCCATTTCTTCTGCACGGTTTCGCTGATGTGCATGTACTCCGGACCGATCTTTCCGCAGTACGTTTCACGCAAGGTGTCGAGGATGTCGCGCAGCTTCGCGGTGAGCTTGCCGCACAAGCCGCCGCAGACGAATTCGCGATCGAGATCCCAGATCGTGAGGCCGTAGAAGGCGGGATCAAGCTCGGGATGGCGCTTGACCTCGTATTCGAGCGGATCGAGATCGGCGAGCAGATGTCCGCGCACGCGATAGGCGTTGATCATCTGCAGCACAGCCGCCTCGCGCGCGACTTTTTCGTCCTCGCTGCCGTTGAGGCGATGACGATCGCGGCCCCACACCGCAGGCTCGTACGGGATGCGCAGGTCGCGGTAGATCGCTTCGTAGAAACCGTCGGCGCCGAGGAGCAGCTCGTGAACGCGCGCCAGGAATGCGCCCGACTCCGCGCCCTGAATGATGCGATGGTCGTAGGTGGACGTCATCGTCATCACTTTCGAGATGCCGAGGTCGGCTAGGACCGAGGGATCTGCGGCGGAGTATTCGGCGGGATAGTCGATCTGGCCGGTGGCGATGATCGTGCCCTGCGACTGCATCAGCCGCGGCACCGAGGCGATTGTGCCGATTGTGCCGGGATTCGTGAGCGAGATCGTGGTGCCTTCGAAGTCGGCGATTTCGAGCGTGGAGTTGCGCGCTTTGCGGACGACTTCGTTGTAGGCCTTGAGGAATTGCGCGAAATCCATCGTCTGCGAACGCTTCACATTCGGGACGACCAGCGAGCGCGAGCCGTCCTTGCGCTCGACGTCGATGGCGATGCCGAGGTTGACGTCTTCGCGGTCGATGCGCGCCGGCGTGTCCTGCATCGCGAACGCGGCGTTCATCCGCGGGTACTGCTTGATGGCGCTGACGAGCGCCCACGCGATGATGTGCGTGAACGACGCCTTCGGCTGGCCGGTCAGAGCGAGGTGGTTGTTGATGACGCGCCGGTTTTCTTCGAGGACTTTGACGGGGATGTTGCGGATGGAGGTCGCCGTCGGGATGGTCAGCGAGGTCTCCATGTTCTGGGCGATCTTGCCGGCCGCACCGCGAAGCGGGACGGTGGTGTGATCGGACGGAACAGGAGTCGGGCGGGGAGCGGGCGCTGGTTGCGGAGCGGCCGGTTGCGGCGCGGACGCGGCGACCGATTGCATTCCGCCGGCAGCGGCAACTGGCATTTCCGCCTCTTCTTCGAACTCTTCCTCGAAGCGAGGTTCGTAATCGTGAAAGAACTCCTGCCAACTCGTGCTCACCGATTCGGGATTGGCGCGGTAGCGCTCGTAAAGCTCTTCGATGAATGCCGTGTTGGCGCCGTAGGTCTGCGTGACGGATGACATAGGGTTTTCCTAACCGCAACTGACTTCTTCGGATTTCGAAGGAAGCAGGGAGATGAAGCGCGGACGCGTTTGGCGGACGGAGCGCTGGCGTCTCGCCGGCTGGCCGGGCGGCGTCCTCGCCGCCGAATGGGAGGCTTGCGCCACCGTCTTGTTACCAGCAAATCTTGAGGGCTTGGCGGTTCGGCGGCGAGACGCCGCCGGGCCAGCCGGCGAGGACGCCAGCGTTCCGTCCGCCAAAGTTAACGCCATCGCCCGCCTCGTCCCCTGTTTTATCCCCTCGTCCCTGCCTCATCGCCCTGCATCAGCGTATGCGACAGCGACGTGAGGCCGAGCCAGCCGAAGCCCGCCGCGAATCCGCCGAAGACGTCGGATGGGAAGTGGACGCCGAAGTAGACGCGCGAAAAACCGACGGTGAGGATGGTCAGCGTGGACAACGTGTGCACGACCGCCTGCGTTGCCACGGAGCGGTGCTGCACGAAGTGATGCGCGACGATCGGATACGTGGCTGCCGACAGCAGCGAATGTCCACTCGGGAAACTGTGCGAGTTGGGAAGCGTGATCTGGCGGGCGCGCTCGATCGGACGCTGGCGCTGGAAAATGTTCTTGAGCAGGGTGTTGATGGCCATCGCGCCGCCGGTCGAGACGATCACCGTCCAGGCATCTTCGCGCCGTCCCTGCCGCCACATCGCAATCGCGGTGACGCCGGCCGCACTGCCGATAGCGATGTGCGAGCCGAGCTGGGTGATGGCGTCCATGGCCGCGTGCATCGGCGGATTGTCGATGCGGTGGACGACGTCCATGATGATGTCGTCATAGCGGTCAGCGCGGCCGGCTACGACCTGCTCCGCCTGCTTTTTGAAGAACCAGAACGCGATGCCGGCCAACGCCACGCTGCCGCTCGTGCCGATGGCCAGCGGCAGGAAACGATGCCGCCGTTTCGGCGTTTTCTGCGGCTCTTTCTTCACGGCGCGGAGTCTACATCACGGGCCAGAGTCACAAAGCGTGCCGCCTCCGTCGCGCCGCAGGCTTTGCGGTAGAAATCGAGGGCGTCGGTCCAGGGGATGATGGCGCGTTCGTAGCCGAGGCGGCGCAGGTCGGCGAGGGAGGCTCGCAGCAGGGCGGCGCCGAGGCCGCGTCCGCGATGTGTGCGCGCGACGCCGGTGGGACCGAAGAAGCCGAGGCCGCGGTTGTTCGCGTCGTGCGCAGCGAAGCCGGCGACTTCTCCTTCGACCTCAACGTAGAAAAGGTTGTCGCCCGCGTTCGACGCTTCGAATCGCCAGATGCGGCCGAATTCTTTTTCGATGAAGGCCAGGACGCGGTCGCGGGTTTGCGTCGTGACGCGGCTAACGTCCTGCGGCGTTTCCGCCGGCAGATTGGTTGCGACGAGGTTGTACGTATCCGCCGTCTCGTGAAAGCCGCGTTTGGTGAAGAAGTCGATCGCCGGCGTATCGGTCGTGACGACGCCGGGCGTGAAGTAGTTGCCCGCTTCCGCGGCCACGACGCGCGCGCCGCGCGATACCGCATCGCGAAGCAGCGCGCTTCCGATGCCGCGCCAGCGCTGGTTGCGATCGACGGCGAGGATGCGGAGCGATTTTCCGCAAGTCACCGCGACGCCGGCGAAATCGCCGAAGACGCTGACGTTCGTCTCGCCGCTCACTCCCAAACCGAAACACTTCTCCTCAGCGACGACACCAAGGTCGTACGGCGCATCATTGGATTCACCAAGCAGCTCGATGATGCGCGGAAGATCGGCGCGCGTAGCGATGCGGATCACGGCGAAGGATTACATCACGGGGTGGTTTCGTTGCGGCTTCGCATGAAGCGCGTGCTCATCCTTCTCGTTCTCATCGCGGCCGCTTGCCGCAAGCACGAAACGGCGGTGCCGGAAGTCATCGGGACTCCGCCGGCAATGCCGGCGATGCAGATGTCGCCATCAACGCAGCCGGTGCCGGACCGCAACGCGCCTGTACTCACCGCCGCGCAGCTCACCAATCCCGCCGCCGCGACGGTCTATGCCGAGGCGGCGCAGATCACCGACCGGCTGGCGAAGATGTATTGCTACTGCCAGTGCCATGAGCAGGAAGGGCACGTGAGTTTGCTGACCTGCTTTCAGACCAATCACGCCGAGGAGTGCGGGATCTGTTTGCGCGAAGCGGCGCAGGCGTATCAGGACTTCAAGGACGGCAAGCCGGTACACGCGTCGCAGCACGCAGCGGATGTGGCGTTCCATCGCGGATCGCCGCCGCCGAGTTTGCCTGAGTAAAGGCGTTTCAACGTCTTCGGCGCATCTTTCGCAATGTCGCCACCCATGAACGACATCGTTCGTTGCCCAAATTGTGGACAGGCCAACCGGTTGCCTTCGGATCCCGGCAAGAAGGCCGTCTGCGGCAAGTGCAAGACGCCGCTGACGGGGGGCGGGCATCCGATCGAGCTGACTGATGCGAATTTCGCGGAGACGATCCGCAGCGGCGCCTTTCTCGTCGACTTCTGGGCGGCTTGGTGCGGGCCGTGCCGGATGATCGCGCCGGTCATCGAGGAGATGGCGGCCTCGCGCACGGACGTCCGCTTTGCGAAGTTGAACGTCGATCAGAATCCGCGCAGCGCGCAGGCGTATCGCGCGATGAGCATCCCGCTGCTCGTGCTGTTCAAAGACGGTGTCGAGAAGGGACGCGTGGTCGGCGCCGTTCCGCGCACTCAGATCGAAGCGGCCATCCGTCAATACCTCGGCTAGGACATCGTGGCCTTCTATCCCAGGGACCAGAACAGCGAACGCGATCTCTACCTCTTCGCGAAAAAAGCCGGCGTGGTCGTCGCCATTGCGCTCGTGCTGATGCTTCTGTGGGCCGTGCGCGACGTGCTGATCCTTGTCTTCATCGCCGCTGTGCTCGCTGCCGGAATCTCGCCGGCCGTGCATCGCGTGCGCGTCATCGGCCGTTACCGGCTGCGGCGCAACATCAGCCGCGGCACAGCAGCGGTCATCGTCTACTTTCCGTTCCTTCTGCTGGTGATTCTGCTGGCAGTGTTGATGGTGCCGCGGCTGATCGGGGAGACGAGCGCATTGAGCGAGCAGCTTCCGGCGCTGATCGACCAGAACGTCCTGACGCCGCTGCAGCACTACTTCCCCATGTCTGCCGTCCGCGACTATCTGAAGGACGGTGTGACGCT
The DNA here is from genome assembly GCA_019247495.1 of Acidobacteriota bacterium. GTDB lineage: Bacteria > Acidobacteriota > Thermoanaerobaculia > Gp7-AA8 > Gp7-AA8 > JADGNZ01. The sequence continues at coordinate 42,120 of JAFAOU010000164.1, read as the reverse complement.
GCCGCGCGGTCATGTTTTCGGCTACGTGCGCGGCGCGGCCACCGTGATCGGCTCGTTCGTGGCGGTGCTGTTCATGGTCGTCTACATGCTCATCGACGCGCACCGGCTGCGGAACATGTTCCTGTTGCTCTACCCCGAAAACGTGCGCGGCGACCGGCGCGACACGATGAACCGGATGGCCCGGCGCATGAGTTCGTGGCTCTCGGCGCAGCTGATCCTCTCCGGAATCATGGGCGTGGTGATGTTCGTGGCCATGTTGCTGCTGCGCATTCCGTACGCGCTGCCGCTGGCGCTCCTGGCCACGCTCGGCGAGATGGTGCCGGTGATCGGACCGATCGTCGGTTTCACGCCGGCGCTGGCCATCGCCATCCTCCATTCGCGGTGGCAGTTCTGGACGGTGTTGATCATCGCGGTGGTGATGCAGAAGGTGGAGAACCTGGTGATCGCGCCGCGGGTGATGTCGCGCAAAGTTTCGATCTCGCCTCTGACCGCATTCATCGCGTTCATGATCGGCGCCTCACTTCTCGGCATCGTCGGCGCGCTGATGGCGATCCCGGTCGCCGCAATTCTGCAGGTCGCGTTCGAGGAAGTATTCGTCGATCGCCGCGAGCGCCGGCAGGACGTCTTCCGCGCCGGAACGCTGACGAAAATGCGGCGGTGACGTAGTGCGGGCGTCCCGCCTGCATCCGGCGTGGCGTCTCGCCCGACGGGGGTTTCTGCGATGAACCGAGGGCTGCGCAAGCATCATCGAAACCACCGCCGGGCGAGGACGCCCAGCGGATGCAGGCGAGACGCCCGCACTACGCCCCCATGTTAAAGTCACTCCCTCCACAATTTATGGTGAAGCTGCCGATCGTCGATCAAATGATCTCGCTCGTGCGCAAGCCTGGTGCGCCGCCGCTTCCCGGCGCGCCACGCGAGGCACGGCTGCGCGATGCGTTCGACCATGCACCCATCGGAATCGCCCTCGCGGCGATGGATGGCGCGTGGCTGCAGTTCAACGAGCGCTTCCGCGAAATCGCCGGCTACTCGCGCGAGCAGTTGAGCCGGTTGACGTTCACCGATCTCACGCACCCCGATGACGCGCGGCGCGAGGTCACGCTGATGCGCCGGATGCTCAGCGGCGACGCCGGCGGCTATCGCATCGAGAAGCGGATCATCGAGAAGAAGGGGAAGTATCGCGACGTCGAAGTGCTCTGCGCGATCGCCGGCAGCGACGACGGCGCGCACTTCCTCGTCTACATCGTCGACGAACGCGCGCGCACGGTGCAAGGCCAGATCCGTCCCGCCGCGCAGAGCAGCGAGCAGCTGCTGATTGCGGTCGTCGATCAGCTCACCGACTTCGCCATCATCCGCACCGACGACAACGGTCTGATCGCCGCATGGAACGCCGGCGCGGAACGAATCCTCGGATACACGCGCGAAGAGGTGATTGGTCGTCCGCGCCGGATGCTGTATCGCGATCACGAGCACTGGGGCGGGAAGTCGACGGCGCAACTGCAGGAGGCGCGCGAGTCCGGCCGCATCGATCTCGAAGACTGGCGCGTCGGCAAGGACGGCCGGCATCTATGGGTCCGCACCAGCCTCACTCCGGTGCGCATCAACGGAGCGATCAAGGGCTTCGTCGAAATCATCCGCGCGCCGGACGCTCCCGCAGACTCACACGAAAAAACGAAACAGCTCGATGCGTTGCGCGCGGAACTGCAGAAACGGCAGCAGACCGAGGAGACGCTGCGATCGGCGATCGACGAACTGCGCGTCAATGGCGAACAGACCATGGGCGAGCTGAAGATCATGACCGACGCGTTGCGCAAAGAGCTCGAGCGCCGCAAACGCGCCGAGGAAGAGCTGCGCGCGATTCACGAGCGCGTCGCCAAAGCGGTCGTGCCGCCGAAGGCGCCGGCGGAGTCGGAGATCGTCTCGACCTCAATGCCGCCGCAGCGGAAGTGGAAGCCGATGGGCAGCGCCACGCCCGCGGAACTCCTCGTGAAACATGCCTCCAACCTGCGCACCGGCCGCCTCGTCCTCGCCAAAGGGAAGCAGGAGAAAGAGCTCTTCATCGACAAGGGGAAAATCATCTCCTGCTCGTCGAATGATCCGGCGCGCTTCCTGGCGCAACGGCTCATCGCGTTCGGGATGATCACCGAGGAACAGCGGCAGAAGGCGCTCGACATCCAGCGCGAGACGCAACTCGCACTCGGCCGCATCCTGGTCATCCTCGGCGCGCTGACCGAAAACCAGCTTCACGATGCCATGCGAGCGAAAGCAGAGGACGAAATCCGCGAGTTGTCGGCGTGGACCGACGCAAAGTACGTCTTCGTCGAGGAAGAGATCCCGACATTGCAACTCGTCCCGTTACGCATCGATGTGGCCGAGTTGATCGTGCATCAGCTTCAGGCGCGCGATGACGTGCCCGAGGCCATCGACGTCGCAGGCATCGTCTACGAGGCGGTCACCGACCTCGTCATCGACGACATCTCCTCGGCCGCCGACGAGATCACGCACAACATCGAAGCGATCACCTCGGACGCCGAGATCCTGGTCGCGAACGCCTCCGGCAAGACCAGGCGTTTCCATCGCGCCAGTTGCGCCGCCGCGAAACGTTTCGCCGACGAGACCCGCATCGTGTTCATGAGCGCAGTCGACGCCAGCGGCGCGGGATATGACGCGTGTCGAATGTGTTTCCGAGCGTAGTGTCTTCGGGTGTCGGGTGTCGGAGAATCTAGCGCCTCGGTCACTCCACACTGGACCGCAAAAGCGGAGTTAGAGCCGAGTAGGAAGCGCATAGCCATCTCTACGACACCCGACCCCCGACCTCCGCGTCCCTACGCTACAATCCAATCGGCTCCCCGCCGACGTACATGGAGACAACATGCGACGAATCGCCGCGGCGGCAATCGGTTTACTCACCTCCATCCCTCTCTTCGCGCAGACAACCAGCGACTGGACGTTCAAGTCGCGCATCGAGCTGCGCGCCAATTATCGCGACAGCAAGGAAGAGAAGTTCGCGCTCAAGTTCCCGTTTCCGCCCAGCTTTCTGCCGGTCGGGCAGACAGTCGGATTCGAGGAGACGGTCGATGCCGGTTCGCACGCGGAGTTGAGCGTTGCGCAGATCAAGCTCGACCTCGGCTACAGCACCTGGTTCCTCGCGCACACGCAGCTGCACGGGCAGGATAAATACCGCCGCAATCCAACCAGCGCTGACAAAAAGGTCGACGCGGACGAGCTGTGGATCCAGTTCGGACCGCGCCCCGAGTTCCTGGCGCGTCCGGACCGGACGTCGTTCTTCGTTCAACTCGGCAAGTTCGTGAAGATGGAACGCCAGCCGATTCGCGTGCTCGAAAGCTATGGACTCGTGGCGACGTCGTTCAACCGCTTCGAGGACGTCGGCGTCATGACCGGCGGCTCGATCGGCCGCAATCTGTACTGGCGGCTGACCGGCACGAGCGGCAATCCGCTCTACTTCCGCGATCCGAACGCGCTCGCGGGCGACAACGGCATCAAGCAACTCCTGCAGCCGAATCCTGATCCGAAGTTAAAGTCCGGCTTCCCGATCCTCTACGACACGCGCGTCGAGGACCTGGCCCTCGACACGAAGAACATGTCCTTCGGCCAAGGCCTCGGCTACCGCTGGCAGAACGACGCGCAGACCTTCGGCTTCGACGCCGTCGCGTTTCACTATCGCCGCAACCTCCGTGACGACGAGAACGCGCCGTTGACCGGCACGTTCTACGGCGTGGATCTCGACCTGCTCGAAGGACCGCTCGACAAAGGCCTGCCGATCCGCGGCAACAAAAAGGAAGAGACGGGCGCGCGTATCTACACCGAGTGGAAGGGCTTGACTTCGACGATCCAGTTCACCAACCAAACCGTTGCGGGCATGCACCGCAGCGGAGCGGAGGGAGAGTTCGGATACAAGTTCGACTGGGCTGCCGGTCCATCCGTCGGCGGCGAGAGTCTCCTGCAGAGCATCCAGCCGGCCGTGCGTTGGAGCGAGCTGCACTACGGATTCAAGGGAAACGGCACGCAATATCCGGCGCCGAGCATCTGGTGGAACTGGACCAAGATCGACGCAGGCATCCGCATCGCCTTCGCAAAACACGTCGATCTGACCATTGAGCGGGCGCGAAACAACATCGGTGCGCCGAAGAAGATCCATCCCGACGAGACGCTGGCAACGGTGCGCATCCGAATCTAGCGAGACCCATAAGCGATCCGCGATGCTCGCGGCCGGAACGCTGGCGTCACGCCGGCTGGCTCGGCGTGCGTCCTCGCCGCCGAATAGGAGGTGTGCGCAGCCGTCGTGTTACCAGCGAAATTTGAGGGTTTGGCGGTTCGGCAGCGAGGACGCAGCCGGGCCAGCCGGCGAGGACGCCAGCGCTCCGTCGCTCAAGACGGCCATCACGGCAGGCCCGGCCTTTGCTCTTCCGTACCGCGGAGGACATCAATGCGAAACGAGATGATTGGCGCCGTCGTGCGGCGCGCCATCGAACACCCGGAGTTCCGGCAGCGGCTCGTCGAGAATCCGCAGGAGGCACTCAGCTCCCACGGATTCGTGCTGGAAAACAGCGACCTCGCCGAAATCGAGAACATCCGGACGAAGCTCGGGCAGGATGATGCCGAGCAGCAACTCGTCACGATTGCGGAACACTACGGCCTGAATCCGAGGCCGTAGCAGGGTCACGGCCGGCCGCGCGCCGGCCGTTTCCTTTTGTCCCCTGACCCGTCATACAGGAGAAATTTGTGTTCCGGCCGACCGGTTCGAATCGGGAGCAAATTTCCAGGTCTCATACCTTTCAGGGGCAAACAAATACTGATGAGCGATCACTCGCTGAAGCGTGGTTTTTCCCTCTGCATCATTCTCCTTCTCGCCGCAGGCAGCGCATTCGCGGCCTCGCCGTCGGGCCGCTTCGAAAGCAGGATGGTGTGGGATCCCGCCATCCACCGCGCCGTTCTCTTCGGTGGCCTGACCGCGCTCGACGCCGGGACGAAGGTTCAATACGAGCTGGCCGACACCTGGGAGTGGACCGGAACCCGCTGGCTTCAGGTTTTCCCCCCGCATAGCCCCTCGGCGCGCGCAGCCGAGTCGATGGTCTTCGACTCCGCAAGAAATCGCGTCGTCATCTTCGGTGGCCGCCAGGGCAAGATCAATCTCAACGATACCTGGAGCTTCGACGGCAACGACTGGACCCCGATCAACACCACCACCGCGCCTCCGGTCCGCGAGCTCGCCGGCGCCGCGTATGACTCCGTGCGCGACCGCATCGTGCTCTTCGGCGGCTTCCATCAGACCTACAGCACCGACGGCAAAACTCTGACGGAAACGCCGCTGCATGACACGTGGGAGTTCAACGGAACCAACTGGACGCAGGTCCTCGCCGACGGTCCCGCAGTGACCAAGGCCATGCTCGAATACGACCCGGTCCGCAAACAGACCATCATGCTTGCCCTCAACGGCACGGCCACGGTCATGTACGCGTGGGATCCGGCTGCGGCAAAGTGGAACCAACTCACTCCGACCGTGTTGCCCACGTGCGCCAACGAAGGCGCGATGACGTGGCAAAGCTCGAACAACACCATCCTCTACACCGGCGGCGTCTGCGCGTCGACGAACAGCACGGAGGAGTCGTACGAGTGGGACGGTACGAACTGGACTAAGGTCGATCTGACGCAATTCGCCGGTGCCTATGTCGGCTCGGCGCTGACGTTCGATCCGGATCACCAGAACGCGGTGCTCTTCGGCGGCGAGCCGGTCGTGGGAACTCTGGTCACGGCTACGTTCACCTACGCGAATAAGGCGTGGAGCGTTGCCGGCGATGCCGCCTATCCGGCGCCGCGTTCGCTCTTCACCTTCACCACCGATCCCGTCAACAAAGTCGTCTACATGTTCGGCGGCGTAAACGACGCGCTCTCCTTCTTCGACCTCTGGACGTATCAGAATGGCGTGTTCCGTCCGTTGACCACGACCAACCAGCCCACCGACTGTGCTTCGCCGATCGCCTCGTACGATACCGATCGGTCCAAGTTAGTCCTCGTCTGCGCCAGCAGCGCCACATGGGAGTTCGACGGCACGACGTGGACGCAGTTCGACGCCACGAAAAACGCGCCGCCCGCACATCGGTTCGCAAGCCTCGTCTATGACCAGAATCTGAAGAAGACCGTGTACTTCGGCGGCTTGGACGGCAACAACATCTATCTCAATCAGACCTGGACCTACGACGGAGCTCTTTGGACGCAGGTGAAGAAGAATCCGGCGCCATCGCGATCGCTGACCTCGATGTGGTACGACCCGATCCTGAAGAAGACCGTCCTCTACGGCGGCCTCGGGCGCCTCACCTCCGACGCTCGCCTGACGCGCTTCAGCGACATGTGGTCGTTCGATGGCGCCGGCTGGACGCAACTCACACCGAGCACCACGCCCGGCATGCGCTACGGTGCGAGGATTGCGCTCGATCCGAAGACGAACCACACAATCCTGTTCGGCGGTATCCGCGTCGACACCGATGCGGCCAACAATCAGGTGCAGGTCTACGCCAGCGACACGTGGGACTGGGATGGGACGACCTGGACGAAAATCACCTCGGCTCTCACGCCGCCCCCGCGCGAGAACGCCGGCTTCGCCCTCGATCCGATTCGGAATCAGCTGGTGATGTTCGGCGGCTACAGCGGCTTCTATCTGTCAGACCTGTGGACCTACGCGAACGGCCAGTGGTCGCAGATCACCGAGGTTCTGAACCGGCGCCGCGCCGCGCACTGACGCAACTGCGCTTCACTCTCTGCGAGGACGGCCACCGCGGCCGTCCTCGTGCTATTTTTGACAGTCCATGAGCGAATCCCTCATCACGCAGCAGCCTGCGTTTCCTCCCGCGCTCTTCCGCCGCAGCATCGCCGACGCCCTCGAGATGGCGCATGGCGTCGACGCCATCGCAGCCGAGGAGCGGGCCGCGTCGCTGGCGAAACGATCGCTGAAGAAAGAGTCGAAGGTGTGGGGCCTGAAGCTGATCATCAGCATGATGGACCTCACCACCCTTGAGGGAAAAGACACGCAGGGGAAGGTGTGGGCGCTCTGCCAGAAGGCCATCCGCCCCGACCCCTCTGACCGCGACATCCCGCACGTTGCCGCCGTCTGCGTCTATCCGGCCATGGTGCCCTTCGTAAAGCAGGCCGTGGCTGGTACGGGGATTCACATCGCCTCGGTCGCCACCGGATTTCCGAGCGGGCAGACCTACATCGACGTCAAAGTCTCCGAGACGCGGCAGGCAGTCGCCGCCGGTGCCGACGAAATCGATATGGTCATCGACCGCGGCGCGTTTCTGTCCGGCAACTATCAGAAGGTGTTCGATGAGATCGCCGAGGTAAAGGAAGCGTGCGGCCCGGCGCATTTGAAAGTGATTCTGGAGACGGGCGAGCTGGCCAATTATGACCAGGTCCGCAAGGCGTCGCTGATCGCCATGTTCGCCGGTGCCGATTTCATCAAGACGTCCACCGGCAAAGTGACGACGAATGCGACGTTGCCGGTGACGCTGGTGATGCTCGAAGCAATCCGCGATTTCCTGCACGTCACCGGCAAGAAAATCGGCATGAAGCCGGCCGGCGGCATTGCTACCGCCAAACTCGCGCTCGCGTACCTCGTGCTTTTGTACGAGACCATGGGTGGCGAGTGGATGACACCCGACCTTTTCCGTTTCGGTGCGTCGTCGCTTCTCAATGACGTGCTGATGCAATTGCGCAAAGAAAAGACGGGCGCGTATCAGTCGGGGGATTACTTCACGCTGGATTAACCACAGAGACACCGAGGGCGCAGAGGAAATCCTCTGTGTTCTCTATGCCTCTGTGGTGAAAATGTTCGAGAGATCACGAATGACCTCACAACTTGAAACAAGAGACCGTCTGACCCCCGGCGCCGCCTCCAGCGCTCTGGCGGAGTGGCATTATTCGCCCTCGCTGGAGGCAACGGATCACGTAAAGATCCAGCCGCGCTACAACCTCTTCATCGGCGGCAAATTTGTCGAACCGCATTCGAAGCGCTGGTTCGAGACCATCAATCCGGCGACCGAAGAGACGCTTTCGGAAATGGCGGAAGCGGACGCCGAAGACGTCGATCGCGCCGTAAAAGAAGCGCGCCGCGCGTATGAGAAAACGTGGCGGAAAATCGCGCCATCCGAACGCGCTAAATACATTTATCGCATCGCACGGCTGATTCAGGAAAAGTCGCGCGGCCTGGCCGTTGCCGAAACGATGAACGGCGGCAAGCCGATCAAGGAATCGCGCGATGTCGATATCCCGCTCGCGGCTGCCCATTTCTTTTATTACGCGGGCTGGGCCGACAAACTCGAATATGCCTTTCCGAACCGCACTGTCTCTCCGGTCGGTGTCGCAGGCCAGATCATCCCCTGGAACTTCCCGCTGCTGATGGCCGCCTGGAAACTGGCGCCCGCGCTGGCGGCTGGAAACACTGTGGTGCTCAAGCCGGCCGAGACGACGTCGATCACCTCGCTGATGCTCGCCGAGATCATTCAAGAGGCCGATCTGCCGCCCGGCGTCGTCAATATCATCACTGGCGCCGGCGCGACCGGCGCGGCGCTGGTCAATCACGCCGGCGTCGACAAGATCGCATTCACCGGCTCGACGGAAGTCGGCAAGCGGATTCAGCGCTCACTGGCCGGTACACATAAGAAGCTGACGCTGGAATTGGGCGGCAAAGCGCCGAACATCGTCTTTGAAGACGCTCCGATCGATCAAGCGGTCGAAGGCATCATCAACGGCATTTACTTCAATCAGGGACATGTCTGTTGCGCGGGCTCGCGGCTCTTTCTGCAGGAGTCGATCCTTGAGCCGGTGGTGCGCAAGCTCCGGGAACGTATCGGCACGCTGCGCGTCGGCAATCCGCTCGATAAGAACACCGACGTCGGCGCGATCAACTCGCGCGCGCAACTGGAGAAAATTCAGGAGCTCGTTGAAAGCGGCACCGAGGAGGGAGCGGAGATTTTCCAGTCGTCGTGTAGCGTACCCGACCGCGGTTTCTGGTTCCGGCCGACGTTCTTCACAGGCGTCGCCGCGTCGAGCCGCATCGCCCAGGAAGAGATTTTCGGGCCGGTATTGTCGGTATTGACGTTCCGCACGCCGGAAGAAGCCATAGAAAAGGCCAACAACACGCCGTACGGATTATCAGCCGGCGTCTGGACCGAAAAAGGATCGCGCATTCTCAAAATGGCGCAGAAACTTCGCGCCGGCGTGATCTGGGCGAACACGTACAACAAATTCGATCCAGCATCGCCTTTTGGCGGCTACAAGGAATCCGGATTCGGCCGCGAAGGTGGATTGCACGGGCTGTCGCCGTACGTGGTGCTGACATGAGGTTGAACGTTCGCAAGACGTACAAGCTTTATATCAACGGCGAGTTCCCGCGTACGGAATCCGGCCGCTTCTATGCCGTCAAAGGCAAAGGGGGAGAGTTGCTCGCCAACGCCTGCCGCGGATCGAGAAAAGACCTGCGCAATGCCGTGCAGGCAGCCCGTAAAGCATTTTCCGGATGGAGCGGGAAAACAGCCTTCAATCGCGGCCAGATTCTGTATCGCCTCGCGGAGGTCTGTGAATCGCGCGCCGCGGAGCTCGTCGACGAACTTCGACGCCAGGGCTCAACCGCCGCCGAGGCCCGCCGCGAAGTGGCCGCGCTGACAGACCGCTGGGTTTACTACGCGGGCTGGAGCGACAAATACCCGCAGGTCTTCGGCTCGGTCAATCCGGTAGCCGGTCCGTATTACAACTTCACCGTCCCCGAGCCGACCGGCGTCGTAGGCGTGGTCGCGCCTGAGGAACCTTCTCTTCTCGGTCTGGTCAGCCGCATCGCACCGGCGATCGTCGGAGGAAACACCGTCGTCGCCATCACGTCGGAGTCGCGCCCTCTCGCCGCCATCACCCTCGGCGAGATCTTCGAGACCAGCGATGTGCCCGCAGGCGTCGTCAATCTCATCTCCGGCCTCAAGACTGAGCTGGTGCCGTGGCTCGCGGCGCACATGGACGTCAACGCCATCGATACGACCGGCGTTCCCGACGTTGCCATCTCCGCCGTGCAGAAGACCGCCGCCGAGAATGTCAAACGCGTCGTGCACTTCAACGCCGGCAAGATCGGTTGGGACGATGCCACGCGCTCGCAATCGCCGTACGCCATCTTCGATTTTCAGGAAATGAAGACGGTGTGGCACCCGATCGGGATGTAGCCGCTGAGCCTTCCAAAACTGTAGAGACGTTCCGTCGCGGCGGCTGTAAGTTGGTCGCCGTCGCTGATCCGAAAACTGCGGCGACCCAGTTGGCGCACTCTAGCGCGCCAGCCCGTTGCGACGGCCGCGCAACGGGCATTTTTTTTATCCGGTGCGCCTCAGTTGCTGCCCAGCCAGAGCGAGATCCATCGTCGAAACGAGATCGTCGTCGATGTCATCCGGCCTGATCACCCGGACCGAAGGCAGCGCGCGTTTCAACGATTCGGCCTCGGCTGCGATGACGACAATCGGCACATCGCCCCTGCGAGCTTCGATCCGCCGGACGATGCTGATCGCCGCCAGCGCCGGCAGTTCGACGACGACGCCGTCATCGAGCGGTTCCACCATTGCGGGGTGGTTGATCGCGCTGACGGCGTAGCCGGCGGCGCGCAGTAATGTCGCCGTTCGCGGCGCCTCGCGGTCAGCGAGCAGTAGCAAGTGCGGTGTGGTTCGTGCCATTGGCTCCCTCGCGTCTGTCGTTGGCGCGTTTCAGCCGGCGCCGGTCGATCCAGGTTTGAATTCGTCTGACGATTTCCATCGCGTTCTCTGATTTGCTGATGAAGCCGTCGGCACCCAGCTCGTGCGCGATCGGCGACAGCTCGTTCAGCGAGCGCCCGGAGAACAGCAGGAGCGCTCCGTCCGTCCGCAACATTTTGCGCAGGCCGTTGCGCATGGCCGCCGTACCGGAGAGTGCAGGAAGGCTGATGTCGAGCAGGACGACGTCGGGATCGGCCTCGCGGAGAATCAGCGGGAGCGTGATCATCGAGTCGTGCAGGATCACGTCTATTCCTTCGAGCTCGAGCAGAGCCTTCATTCCTGCGAGCAGATCAGGCTCATCGTCGACGAAGAGAACGCGGCCGCGCGGTGTCGGGCCGGCGCTCATCGTGCCGCCGCCTGAACGCGCCGCACCAGTCCCGCCAGCGACTGAGGGAGTACGGGTTTGATGAGGTAGTCATCGATCCCGTACTTCAGCCGGGCTTCGTTCTGGTAGCGCGTGTGTTTGTAGATCGCCGTCATGATGGCGATGTGCGGCCGGTACTCGACGTCGATGCGGCGGATGAACCGCGCGATCTCGAATCCGTGCATCTCCGGCAGCAGGCCGTCGAGCAGGATGAGGTCCGGCCGGCTCTCCCCGGCGACTCGGATGGCCTCATATCCGCTGCTGGCCGTCAGCGCTTCAATCCCCATCGCCCGGAACTGTTCGATGAGCGACCAGCGCAGTTTCCGCTCGTCCTCAACAACCAGCACTGCCGGCAGTGCCGTCGTCACTTCGAGATACGGCACCCGAGGAACTGCAATCTCCGCAAGGCTCATATTGCTACCCCTTTCGCTCATGGACTCGGGGTGCCATTAGTCCAAGGGCGCTGCCATGGGGTGCAGCTCGCCTAACTCATTGATTTACAAAGAAAACTGGGTGTTCTGTGGCTCACGCGCGCGTTCGGATTTCGGAGTAGTGTTTGAAATCAGGACGGCTTACTTAACCTTTGTCCCCGCGGGGACTCCGGCGTCGACGCTGAGTAGTGACGGTTCGCCGTCGAGGGAGGCGGCGAGGATCATGCCGTTGGATTCGATGCCCATCAGTTTGGCGGGTTGGAGGTTTGCCACGATGACGATTTTGCGTCCGACCAGCTCCTCCGGCGTGTACTTCGTAGCGATGCCGGCCACGATGGTGCGCTCTTCGTCGCCGGTGAAGACGGTCATCTTCATCAGCTTTTTCGATTTCGGGACGCGTTCAGCGGCGCGGACTTCGGCGACGCGCAGGTCGATCTCGAAGAATTGATCGATGGTGACTTTCGCGATGTCCGGCGGCGCGGCCTGAGTGGTCTCGATCGGCGGGCCGGCGTTTGCGGGCGCTTCCGGCGTTTCGGTTTTCTCTTCCATTGCTCCTCCTTGGATGTACGCGGCGGCATCGATGCGCGGAAAGATCGCGTCGGTGGCGCGGATGGGCGCGCCGGTGGGGAGGCTGCCCCATTGCAGCGCGTCGCGACTGATGAAATTGGGATCGGCGCCGAGGCGGGTGAGCGCTTCGCGCGTGGTGGCGGGCATGAAGGGGGCCATCATCACCCAGACGATGCGCTGCGCTTCGAGCGTGTTCCAGAGGATGCGCGAGAGCGATTCGTCGGCGCCGGTTTCCTTGAACTTCTTCCAGGGTTCGCGATTGACGATGTAGCTGTTCACCGACACGAGCAGCTTCCATGCGGCGTCGAGCGCGCGTCCGAAGGCGAGTTCGTCCATCGCTTTCAAATATTCGGGTACGACCTGCTCGGACATGCGCAGCAACTCGTTCGCGGGACACGACACCGGCGGCGTCTTTCCGCCGAAGTACGTATCGGTCATCTTCGTGGAGCGGGAAAGCGTGTTGCCGAGGTCATTGGCGAGATCGGCGTTGTACCGAGCGAGGAAGGCCTCGTCCGAATAGTTCTGATCCTGGCCGAAGACCATCTCGCGCAGAAGAAAGTAGCGCAGCGGATCGGCGCCGAATTCGTCGATGATGTTGTACGGCCGCACCACGTTGCCGAGCGATTTTGAGATCTTCTGATTGTCGCGAAGCCACCAGCCGTGGCCTACGACCTGCTTCGGCAACGGCAGTCCCGCGGCCAGCAGGAACGCGGGCCAGTAGACGGCGTGGAACCGGGTGATGTCCTTGCCGACCAGGTGAATGTCGGCGGGCCAGTCGTGATCGAAGCGGGCGTGCTCCGCGCTGCCGAAGCCGAGGGCCGAGATGTAGTTCGTCAGCGCGTCCATCCAGACGTAGATGACGTGATCGGGGTAGCCTGGGAACGGAATGCCCCACGTGATGGCGGTGCGTGAAATCGACAGATCCTTGAGGCCCTGCTCGACGAACGAAACGATCTCGTTCATGCGGGTCGGCGGATAGACGAAGTTCGGATTCTTGCGGTAGTGCTCGAGCAGCGGCTCGGTGAAGCGCGAGAGTTTGAAAAAGAAATTGCGCTCCGCGGTCATCTCGACGGGATGTCCGCTTTCGTCTTTGCCGTCGCGGACCTGGTTGTCGGGGATGAACGTTTCCTCACTCTGGCAATACCAGCCGGCGTGCTCGCCGAGGTAGATGTTGTCCGGCATCCGCTCCTGAATGAGGCGGATCAGCTCGTACACGCCGAGGCGGTGGCGCTGTTCGGTGGTGCGGATGAAATCGTCGTGACTGATATCGAGCTTGCGCCACATCTCGTGATGCTTGGCCACGACGCGGTCGGCCAGCTCGATCGGCAGGATTCCTTCCTTCGCCGCGGCGCGCTCGATTTTCTGGCCATGCTCGTCGGCGCCGGTCAGGAACCAGACGTCGTCACCCATCCGCCGGCGATGCCGCGCGATGACGTCGGCGACGACGTTCTCGTACATGTGTCCGATGTGCGGATCGTCGTTGACGTAGTGAATGGCGGTGGTGATGTAGAACTTGCTCATCGCGAAAGGGGAGGGATTGTAGCGCGTAGAAACGCATCTTTTGGGAAACCGCGGCCACGGTCCGTCTTGACTCCTGCAAGGCAGACACCTCGTTTGCCCGACCCGGCAAGGTCACAGAACAGGAGAGAGAAATATGTCCTACGCACGTCGCGGCGTTGTGCTGGTTGTCCTATCTCTATCCACGCTTCTCGCGTTTCCCTCATTTGCAACAACCCTCCGGCCGCGGGCCTCTTCCCGCGGAACGATCGTCGGATCGAAGTTTGTGCACACCGAGGCGGCCGGCATCTTCTTCAGCGGCAGTTTCAGCTACGCGCTCGGCGGCGGACAGGCTGTGCTGAAGGCTGACAACGTCACGAATCCGAATGGCGCCGCCAGCGGGCCGTTGCGTTTCGCGTTGTGGTTCACGCCGACGCCATATCCCTCCGCGGGATACATCATGGCGACGTATGACATCACGCCGTCGCTGGCAGGCGGCTCGTCGATCTCGCCGGTGAATGGCGGCAATACGGGCGTCCCGATCACGATACCTCCCACTGGCTGCTACAACGTCGCGCTGGTACTCGAAGAGAACGTCAGCGGCACGTGGACGGAGCGCGATTTCGGCAACTTCTCGTTGAAGTTCGACATCGGCAACGGCTGCGTCACGTCGTTCACCGCCAGTCCGACCACCGTGCCGTCCGGATCGCCGTCGACGCTTTCCTGGACCACCGGCGGCGGCTCCGTCACCAGCGTCAGCATCGACAACGGTGTCGGTTCGAAGCCTGCGAATGGTTCTGCCAACGTCAGTCCGGCCAGCACCACGACCTACACGTTGAGCGCGTTCACGACCGCCAACGCATCGCCGCCGACAGCGCAGGTGACCGTGACCGTCGGTGGCTCGCCCGCACCCACGGCAACCTTCTCCGCGGCACCAACCTCGATCACAGCCGGCCAGTCGTCCACGCTCACCTGGACGAGCGCCAACGCCACTTCGCTGTCGATCGACAACGGCGTCGGCAGTCAGGCGCTCAATGGATCCACAAGCGTCAGTCCGGCCTCGACCACGACATACACGCTCACCGCTAGCGGACCCGGCGGCACGATCACGAAGACCGCCACGGTCACGGTCACGCAGCCGGCGCCTACCGCGACCTTCTCGGCCTCACCGACTTCGATCAATGCCGGTCAATCGTCGACGCTGACGTGGTCCAGCACCAACGCGACGTCGATCTCGATCGACAACGGTGTCGGAAGCAAGCCCGCATCGGGCACTGCGAGCGTCAGTCCGACTTCGACCACGACCTACACGCTGACGGCGACCGGGCCCGGAGGCACGATCACGAAGACGGCAACCGTCACGGTCGCTCAGCCCGCGCCGACGATCTCCTTCTCGGCAACGCCCTCCAACATTGCCGCGGGTCAGGGGTCGTCGCTGGTTTGGAACACGAGCAACGCGACCTCCGTGTCGATCGACAACGGCGTCGGAGCGCAGGCGCTCTCGGGTGCGGTCACCGTTCACCCGGTTGCGACCACTACCTACACGCTGACCGCGACCGGCCCGGGCGGCACGCTGACCAGCCAGGCCACCGTCACCGTCAGCAACCGGCCGAGCATCACCTTTGTCGCCTCGCCGGCCTCAATCGTCAACGGCTCCTCGTCGACGCTGACATGGCTGGTCACGAACGCCACCTCCGTCTCGATCGACAACGGCATCGGCGCGCAGGCGGCCAGCGGCTCCATGAGCGTCTCGCCGTCGCAGACCACGACGTACACGCTCACCGCGACCGGCCCGGGGGGCACGTCGACCGCCGCCGCGATGGTGACGATTGTCGTGGCGCCGGTGATTACGTTCACGGCAAGTCCGACCGTGATTTCCACCGGAGGATCGAGCACGCTCTCATGGTCCGTGACCGGCGTCGATTTCGTGACGATCGATCAGGGCATCGGCACCGTCTTCGCGACAGGAACCCGGGGCGTGTCGCCCACGCAGGCGACCACCATCTACCACCTCACGGCGACGAATATCGCGGGGACGGCAACCGCCACGGCGACAGTCTCGATAGGAGCTCCTCCGCCGCCGAAACACCGGGCAGTAAGACACTGACGGCGTATCGGCAACGGCATTGGTTTGCTGCGGGCTGTGAAATCGCGAAACGCTAAGATGCGGTCGCTTCTGTTTCGCTGAGAGGCGAAGCACACCCGTCGCAGCCCATGGCCACGACCCTCCCAATCATCGATCCTCGCGTCTCGCTGAGGCCGATCGCGCTGCCTGCGGAACACGGCGGATGGGGATTCCTCCTCGAGCCGATCGCTCTCGGTTTGGCCGTGCGTCCGTCGTGGGGCGGTGCGTTGATCGCGATCGCATTCGCGTTCGGATTTCTGACGCGGCAACCGCTGCGGCTCGCACTGCAGGACTTGTTGCGCGGCAGGTCGTATCCACGCACTCGTTGGTGTTGGACGTTCGCGCTCTTGTACGCGTTCGCTGCATGTGGTGCGCTTGCAACGGCCGTGATCCGCAGCGGCTGGGTGGCGATCATTCCGATTGGACTGGTCGTGCCGCTCGGCGTCATGCAGATCTTCTACGACGCGCACAAGCGCGGACGCGCGTTACTGCCGGAGCTCGGCGGCGCGTTGGCGATGACCTCGAGCGCGGCTGCGATCGCGATCGCGGGCGGCCTGCGCATCGTGCCGGCGCTCGCGTTATCGGCCGTCATCGCGGCGCGTGCGATTCCGTCCATCGTCTTCGTGCGCACGCTCCTGCGGTGTGCGCACGGACGGTCCGCCGCGTCGTGGCCGGCGGTTTCGTTGCACGCGATCGCAATTCTGCTCGTCGCGCTTTGTGCGACGAAGCTCGCGGTGGTGGCCATGATCGTCCTGTTCACACGCGCGGTATGGACACTCGCGCGGCCGGTACCGCCTGCAAAGACGATCGGCTACGGCGAGATTGGCTATGGCGCGATGACGGTCGTACTGGCGGCGATCTAGTTCGGCCTGCTATGTCGCTAACTTACTGATTCAAAGCCGGTAAGCGGCGGCAAAAACAGGTTCAGCAATTGCAATGTCCCTCCCAGCCAAAGTTGGCTGGGAGGGTAGTAATGCAGGTTTCAACGGAGCCGGTGGCCTCGACGGGAATCGACGGACTCGATGCGATTCTCGGCGGCGGTTTTCCGAAAGATCACGTTTATCTGATTCAGGGCGACCCCGGCGCTGGCAAGACCACGCTTTCGCTGCAGTTCCTGCTCGAAGGCGTCAAGCTGGGGGAGAGAGCGCTCTACATCACGCTTTCCGAAACGCGGCGCGAGCTGCATGCTGTGGCGAAGTCGCATGGATGGTCGCTCGACGGCATCGAGATTCACGAACACCTCGTGCGCGAGGAGACGATCAGCGAAGAAGAAGACACGACGATTTTCCATCCCGCGGAAATCGAGCTCGGACAAACCGTCGCGCGTTTGCTGGAACAGGTGGAACGCGTCAATCCGCAGCGGGTCGTGCTCGATTCGCTCTCCGAGATCCGGCTGTTGTCGCAGAGCGATCTTCGGTATCGCAAACAGATTCTCGCGCTGAAGCAGTACTTCACGAACCGCGGTGCGACGTCGCTTTTCCTCGATGATCGAACCTCGGAAGGAAATGATCTCCAACTCCACAGCGTGCCGCACGGTGTGCTCGTGCTGGAACGGCGCGCGCCGCTGTATGGATCGCCTCGGCGGAGGCTGGAAATCATCAAGCTGCGCGGCGTCGACTTCCGCGGCGGCTATCACGACTTCACCATCCGCCGCGGCGGCATCGAGCTCTATCCGAGGCTGGTCGCCGCGCGGGAAGGCGGCGAGGGCGGAGAAGGCCGTCTCGCCAGCGGGATCGAGGAGATCGACGCACTTCTTGGCGGCGGATTGGAGATCGGATCGAGCACCCTGATCATGGGTCCGGCCGGCGTCGGCAAGTCAACGCTGGCCACGCAGTACGCCGTCGCGGCAGCAAGACGCGGCGAGCGGGCGGCGCTCTTCATCTTTGACGAAAGCCGGCGCAGTCTGATGAAACGTGCCGCGGCGGTAGGGATGGACCTGGCCGGAGCGGTGAAGAACAATCTCATCACCGCGCAGCAAGTCGATCCTGCCGAGCTTGCGCCGGGCGAGTTCGCCAACCTCGTGCGCGAGGCCGTCGAAAAACACGGGGCACGAACGATCGTCATCGATAGTCTCAACGGCTACCTCAACGCGATGCCCGAGGAGCGGTTCCTTACGCTGCATCTGCACGAGATGTTGACGTACCTCGGCGATCACGGCGTAGCCACGATTCTGGTCATGGCGCAGCACGGACTGATCGGCTCGAACATGAGCTCGGCGGTCGAGGTCAGCTATCTGGCCGACTGCGTGGTTCTCCTTCGCTACTACGAGGCTGAAGGCGAATTGCATAAGGCCATCTCCGTCATGAAGAAGCGCAGCGGCGACCATGAAAAGGCCATCCGCGAGTTCACGGTGGGCGAAGGTGGCCTCACCGTCGGGCCGCCGCTCAAACACTTCCGCGGCATTCTTTCCGGGATTCCAATCGTCGAAGAGCGATGACAGCACTGATCGAACAGGAGGTTGAGGCCGACGGCCGGCCGCTCCGCATTCTGCTCCTCGCACCGACGGGGCGGGACGCGGAGACGACCGTGCAGATTCTGTCGCGGGCAGGCTTCGCGTCCGAGGCCTGTTCGGATGCGGAAGAGCTGTGTCGCGGCATCGAACTGGGTGCCGGGCTGGCCATCGTCACAGCCGAGGCCTTGACGCCACGTGCGATGCGGCGGCTGGCCGCCATGTTCGCTGACCAACCGCCGTGGTCGGAAATCCCGCTGATGATTTTCGTGGCGCAGCCGGAGATGGATCGCGCCGCGCGTTCATTCGAGGCACTTGGGCCGCATGCGCATGTGACGCTCGTCGATCGTCCCATTCACGTCAAGACGTTACTCAGCTCGGTCCGGACGTCGTTGCGTAGCCGGCTTCGCCAGTACGACATCCGCGACCTGCTGGCCGAGCAACAGACGCTGCTGGAGAACGAGCGCGCCTCGGCACTGCGGTTGTCCGGGCTCGCGGAGGCCTCGCTCGCAATCGCCTCGGCGTTATCGCTCGACGACGTCCTGAAAATGATTACCGATCAGGCGGCGAAGGTGATCAATTCCGCGTTTGCGTTGATCTGGCTGAAAGTGAGTGAGAACGCCACGCGGCGAACGATCGTGGCGATGTCCGCGGATGCGAGCGGAACGCGGCACGGGATCGACCAGCGCTCGGAGGAGCTGCTCGACGCGATCGCGCATCAGATCCGCGGCTCCGTCAAGCTGACTGGCGAGCAGTTGAAGCAATTCGGCGGCACGCCACGATTCGAAGAGCTGCGCGCTGTGCTGGCGGCGCCGCTGCTGGAACGCGAAGGAGAGCCGGCCGGTCTGCTGATGCTCGCCGAGAAACCGAACGCGGCTTTCACGAGCGAGGACGAAACGGTGCTCACGCAACTCGCGCAGATGGCGTCCGTGGCCGTGCAGAACGCGCGGCTGTATCGCGAAGCGCAGGACGCCAACCGCGCCAAAGACGATTTCCTCGCGACGCTCGCGCATGAGCTCCGCACGCCGATGACCGGCATCCTGGGATGGGTGCAGATGCTCAAGTCCGACGGGATGGAGCAGGGCGACGTCGCGGCGGCAATCGAGATGATCGAGAGCAGTACGCGCGTGCAGGCGCGGCTGGTCGAGGATCTGCTCGACGTCTCGCGCATCATCGCCGGCAAACTTCGCGTCGACCTCGCGCCAGTCGAACTTCGGCCGGTCGTGGAAGCGGTCGTGGAGATGTTTCACGCTCGGGCCGAGGAACGCCACATCAGCGTCGAGACCGACATCGATGAACGGCCGCTCAGCGTCTACGGCGACGAGACGCGGCTCCATCAGGTCATCTGGAATCTGCTTTCGAACGCCATCAAGTTCACGCCCGAGGGCGGACGCGTGTCCGTGACGCTGCACTGTTCCGATAGCAAAGCGATCCTGCGCGTATCCGACAGCGGGCAGGGCATCAGCCCCGAGTTTCTGCCGTACGTTTTCGAGCGATTCCGTCAGTTCGACAACACCACCGTGCGCCAGCAAGCCGGCCTCGGCCTCGGTCTGGCCATCGTGCGGCATCTCGTTACGCTCCACGGCGGACAAGTCTCCGTCGCGAGCGATGGCATCGGCAGCGGGACG
Organism: Acidobacteriota bacterium; assembly: GCA_019247495.1. Taxonomy (GTDB): domain Bacteria; phylum Acidobacteriota; class Thermoanaerobaculia; order Gp7-AA8; family Gp7-AA8; genus JADGNZ01. The sequence goes on along the minus strand of JAFAOU010000164.1, from coordinate 22,263 downwards.
ACCTTCACCATTACGTTGCCGCTGCTGGCCGTGCGTGTCGATCCGTCGGAGTTGGAGCAGCTGGGGACGAAGGCAGAGATGCCGAAGCTGAACGGAACCCGCGTTCTCGTGGTGGACGATGACGATGAAGCAGGAAAGCTGGTCGCGCTCGTCCTCTGCCAGCTGGGCGCCGAAGCTCGCGCGGTCACATCCGTCGCAGCGGCGGTGAAGATGCTTCGTAGTTTTCCCGCCGACATCGTCGTCAGCGATATCGCCATGCCCGGCGAGGACGGTTACGCGATGATGCGCCGCCTGCGCGAGATCGAGCCGGAAATCGGGCGGCACATCCCGACGATGGCGCTGACCGCGTATGGCCGCCCCGAGGATCGCAGCCGCATCCTCGCGTCGGGTTTTCAAAAATACATTCAGAAGCCGGTGGAACCGGTGGAGCTGGCTCGCGCAATCGAGGCGCTCAAGCGGAACTGATCACGATGAACGTCCTGGTAGTTGATGATGACGTAGCAATCCGAACGCTGGTGACACGCGTCTTCACGCGGCGCGGCGACAAGGTCCAGAGCGCGATCGATGGCGAGGCCGCGATCGAGTGCCTGAAGGTCCAGTCGTTCGACCTGGTCGTACTCGATCTGATGATGCCGCGCACCGACGGTTTCGGCGTCCTCGCGTTCCTCGAAACGCTCGACGGCAAGCGCCCGAAGATTATCGTCATGACCGCAGCCGTCCCCGGCCTCGTCGACAAAGTCCCTTCGGATAGGGTCGTCGGCGTGCTGGGGAAACCGTTCGATCTGCAGATGCTGGTCGCACTCGCGGAAAAGGCGTTTCCGACGCGTACGGCTCGGCCCGCCGCGATGACGCCGTAACGCGATTGCAACGCTGCGTGTGCACGTTGGCGCTTGCGTTGCTACCTCCCGCTGCTGTGACTGTGCTGGTTTGTGGAGGAGGCCGTGACCGGTGAGCGGCGCGCCTTGGTCGTCGACGACGATCCGGGCATTCGTGTTCTTGTCACGCGGATACTCACACGCAACGGCTTCATCGTCGAAAGCGCGCGCGATGGTGCCGAGGCAATCGAGAAGGTGCTGCAACACGACTACAAGGTCATCACGCTCGATCTGATGATGCCGCGCATCGACGGCTTCGCGGTCGTGAAGTACCTGAACGAACATCGGCCTGAGATGCTGGCCAACGTTATCGTCGTGACGGCATTCGGTTCCAAAGCGCTCGAAAAGATCCCGCCCGCCGTGCGGTTCATCGAGAAGCCGTTCGATCTCAACGCGCTCCTCGCCGAGGCCACTGCCTGCGCTGACGACGAGCCAGCGAACTAGGACCTCCACGTACAATCGCGGCGCATGCCGCCGGTTCGCGATCCACTGTTTACGCCCCGCTTCGCGATGCTTTGGGTGTACGCGTTCGTCACCTTCTTCTCGGCGTTCCAGCTGCTGCCGGCCATCCCGTTTCGCATTCTCGACCTCGGCGGTTCGAAGGCGGAGGCGGGGTGGTTCCTCTCGGTGTACACATTCGCGAGCGCGTTCTCAGCGCCGGTGATGGGAAGTCTGGCCGACCACTTCGGACGGCGCCGGTTCCTGATCACCGCATCGATCCTCTTCGTCGGGTTCTCGGCGGCGTACGGCGTGGTGCGGCACCTTCCGCTGCTGTTCATCATCGGGGCGATTCACGGCGCGGTCTGGTCCGGCCTCATGGCCTCGGCGTCGGCGCTCATGAGCGAGTACATCCCCGAATCGCGGCGGACGCAGGGGATGGCCTACTGGGGTTTGGCGAGCAGCAGCGCCATCGCCATCGCGCCGGCGGTCGGATTGTGGGTCTTCCACTTCGGCTGGACGACGCTCTGCACGGAGTTGACGATCATCTCTGTGATGATGGTGTTCGGCGCGCTGATCCTGCGCGCCGACGAACAAGGTCCCGCCAAACGCCGGCTCGTCGTTTCCGACGCCTGGGACTGGCGCGTCATCGCCGCCGCGTCGTCGCTGGCCGTGGCGTCGTTCGGCTACGGCGGCATGACCAGCTACGCGGCCATCATCGCCATCGAACGCCACATCACGCCGGTGGCGATTTACCTGACGACCTACGCGATCTCGCTGGTCCTCTTCCGGGTCTGCTTCTCGCACCTCGGCGACAGGATCGGACCGAAGTGGATGCTCTATCCCGGCCTGGTGCTGGTTCCGTTGGCGTTCGGCTGGCTCGGCATCGCACACACGCGCTGGGAGATGATCGCGTCGGCCACCATCTTCGGCGTCGGCTTCGGCGCCGTCTATCCCGCCTTCGTGACGATCATCCTCGGCAGCACCGATCCCGCCCGCCGCGCGCGAACGTTCGGATCGATCGTCTGGGCCTTCGATACCGGCATCGGCCTCGGCTCCTTCGGCATCGGCGCAATCGGCCAGCGCTATGGTCTAGGAAATGCGTTTCTGATCGCGGCGGCGCTGAGCTGTTTCGCGATCCCGATCTTCGCCGTGACATCCGCGAGGCTCGGTGGCACTTCACTTGCTGCCGAACCCGAGCATGTCAGAACTTCCGCCTGAAGACGACGAACGCGTCTCGCGCAAAGTCGTCTACGAACACACCGCCACAAGCGGCTCCTCACACTCAGCGATGATCACGATCATCGTGATCGTCGTCCTCGCGCTTGCGCTGGTCGGCTACATCCTGATGCACATGCACAAGTAGCGGTTGCGGATGACGTGATTCGCATCGTCGCCGTAGGCGGCGTAAGAACCGTAGCCCCCGCCTTCAGGCGGGGGACGAACGACGCACGCAGACTCCGGAGCGCGCTTCAGCGCGCGAAAGAACGGGTTCGGCGACGATCGCAGAAGACGTTCTTTCGCCCGCTCACGCGGGCTCCCATGACTGGGCTCGTTTTCTTTCCCACGCCTGAAGGCTTGGGCTACGGTTCTCACGCCGGCTTTCGCCGGCGGGGTCGCGCGGCGCTGTAGAGTTGCGCGCATGAATCGCTTTGCGCTCGTCGCCACCCTGTTATTTTCTACCTCAATCCACGCTGCCGAATTTGATGCGCACGCCGCCGAGCGGTTTGCGAACCTCGCGCTCGCGTGCGTGCACAGGGAGTATCCGAACAAGATTGCGCACAACTTGAACAGCGATGCGGATGTCGCGGCGCCTCGGGCGCTGACGCCGGCGTTTTACGGGTGTTATGACTGGCATTCCTCGGTGCATGGACACTGGTTGCTGGCGCGGTTGGCGCGGACGTTTCCGGATGCATCGTTCGCTTCGGCTGCGCGCGCAGCATTGGCGCAGAGTCTGACCGCGGACAACGTCGCGGAAGAAGCGGCGTATCTGCGAGGCGATGGGCGGGCTAGTTTCGAGCGGCCGTACGGACTCGCGTGGCTGTTGCAGCTCGCTGCCGAACTTCGCGAATGGGACGATCCGCTCGCGCGCGAGTTGTCGGCGAACCTTCGTCCGCTCGAGCAGGCCGCTAACGAACGGTTGGCGACGTGGCTGCCGAAGTTGTCGCATCCGGTCCGATCGGGAGAGCACAGTCAGACGGCGTTTGCGCTCGGACTCATCATCGATTCGACGAACGATGCGTCGCTGAAGCAGCTCGCGCGCGATGCCGCGAAGCGTTTCTACAGGGACGACAAGTCGTGCCCATTGACGTATGAACCGTCCGGTGAAGACTTCCTCTCGCCGTGCCTCGCCGAGGCGGATGTGATGCGGCGCGTGCTGCCGCCGCCGCAATACGGGGCGTGGCTGATCGGCTTCCTGCCGCGCTTCGGCTCGTTGCATCCGGAGGTCGTCGTCGATCCGAGCGATCCGAAGCTCGCCCATCTCGATGGATTGAATCTCAGCCGGGCGTGGATGCTGGAGGGAATCGTCTCGGGATTGCCGAAGAGCGATCCGCGAATCGCCTCGCTCCGCAGGATCGCGTCAGCGCATCGCGACGCTGGCCTCGCCTCGGTCACCGGCGCGCACTGCGAAGGCGGCCACTGGCTAGGATCGTTCGCGGTCTACCTCACGACCGGAAGAGGACTCGGAAAGTAGAACGTAGCGCCGGCGGCCCGCCGGCTGGACCGCCGCCGGCTCGGCGGCAAGGCCAACAACGCCAGCGAGCCGCTGGCGGTCCAGCCGCCGAGCCGGCGGCGCTACGACCGTTACTTCGCCTTCCGCAACGTCGGCGAATTCACATCCAGCTCGTCGATCGGAATTACTTCGACATTCTTGAAGCGCTCCTGCAGTTTGGGCAGAAACTTCTTTGCGTCGCCGACGATGACGATGCTCGCGTCGTTGCCGCCGAGGTGTGCTGCGGCGAACTTCTGGATGTCGGCGGCACTGATCGCCTGGACGCCGCTGATGTAGCGATTGATCTCGTCAAGGCTCAACCCGTACAGCGCGAGTGTCCCGATGCGGCCGACGAGGCCGGAGTTCGTTTCGAGCTGGCGTCCGAAGCCGCCGATGAGGACGGCCTTGCGCGGTCCGAGCTCGTCGTCGGCAACTGGCGTCGTTCCGAGCTTGTTCAATTCATCGACGACGAGTCCCGCCACTTCGCCGGCCGATTCGTTTTTCGTCTGGACAGTCGCCGTGAACGGACCGACGTCGCGGCGGAGATCGAACGAGCTGTTCGCGCCGTAACTGAGTCCGCGCTTGATGCGAATCTCTTCGTTCAGCCGCGACGAATAGCCGCCGCCGAGGATTGAATTGGTCACGAGCGACAGGTGATAGGCGGGATCGGCGCGGCGCAGTCCGGGACGGCCGGCCACGACCGCGGCCTGTCCCGCGGACGGCATGTCGACCACGATCACATGTGACGACGGAAACTCTTTCACCGCCGCAGGCTCCTCAAGGTGCGAATTCGCTGCTGGCTTCCATCCGCCGAACAACTCCTGTGCTGTCGCGAACGCTTTGGCCGGCGCGATGTCGCCGCCGAGGACCAGGATGGCGTTATCGGGGCGGTAGTAGTTGCGATGGAAGGTGACGATGTCGTCGCGCTTGATCCGCTTCAGCGACTCTGGCGTGCCGCCGAGGTAATGGCCGTACGGCGTGGCGCCAAATATTGCGTGCGCCATCACGAAGCTGGCTAGGCGGCCCGGCTGCTTCATCGCAACCGAAAGCGCGTCGACGTTCTGTTGGCGCAGGCGATCGATCTCTTCCTGCTTGAACGTCGGATGGCGCACGACGTCCGCGAGAAATCCGAGCGCTTGCGGAAGTTTGGACGACATCACGCTGACGTCGGCCGACGATTCGTCCCATCCGGCGCCGGTGTCGAGCGTTGCGCCGAGTGCTTCGATGCCTCGCGCGATCTCCTCCGCGGATTTGGTGGTGGTGCCTTTTGTCAGCAGCGACGCGGTCGTGTCGGCGAGGCCAGGCAGATTGGCAGGATCCGCTTCGCCGCCATTCTTGATCAGCAGCCGCGCCGCGACGAGTGGCACGCCTTTCTTCTCGATGACGATGACGCGCAAGCCGTTTGCGAGCGTCTTTTCGACAGGCTTCGGAATCTGCAACTGCCGCGGCGCGGCGGGAGGGGGCGGAGTCGTTTCAACCTGCGCAAATGCAGGATTCAGCGCGAGCGTAAGCGCGGCGGCGGTGAGCAGCGTCGTCTTCATTTCGCCTCCTGCGTGTAGGTGATGACGACAGCTTTCGCATCGATCAAGTACTTCTTCACGACGCGCTGGACGTCGGCAGAACTAACCGCCTGCAATCGCTCCAGCCCTCGATTCACATACGCGGCGTCGTGAAATTGCGTGATCGCTTCGCCGAGCGCTCCGGCTTTGCCATCATTCGTTTCGCGCTCGCGCAACGCGCCGGTGATGATCAGGTTCTTCGCCTTGTCCAGCTCCGCCGAGGTGACCGGTTTCGCGCCGAGCGCGTCGATCTCCTGGCGCAGCGCGGCGATGCCGTCCTCTGGTTTCTTGCCGCCGGCCATCACCGCGGTGACGGTGAAGAGGCCGGTGTCTTCGCGCGTGTCGGCGTTCGCATTCGCACTTTGGGCAAGCTGCTTCTTGTAGACGAGCGACTGGTAAAGCCGCGACGAATCGCCGTCCGACAGAATCGTCGAAGCGACCTGCAGCGCCTCGGTGTCGTCGCTCTGCGCCTGCGGAATCAGCCACGTCAGGCCGACTGCAGGCAGCGGCACGTTCGCACCGTGTTCGTCGAAATGCTTCTCCTCGGTGCGCGCAGGCTCCTTGACCGTGACGCGAGGAATCGCCGTCGATGGCTTCGGCACCGCGCCGAGGTAACGGTCGACCCACGCATCGAACTGCTTCGGATCGAGATCGCCCGCGACGATCAGCACCGCGTTGTCGGGACGGTAGTACGTCGAATGAAAGGCCTGCACGTCGGCGAGTGTCGATGCATCCAGATTCTCGATGGATCCGATGCCCGGCCGTTTGTACGGATGCACCGCGTACGAGTCCTTCGACAGCGCGTTGTTGAAGCGTCCGTACGACGGCGCGAGAACGCGGAAGCGGTACTCCTCTTTGACGACGTCGCGCTCAGACTTGAAGTTGGCGTCGTCGACCGTGAGCGCGCCCATCCGGTCACCCTCGGCCCACAGCAGCGTCTGCAGATAATTCGACGGGATGACTTCGTAGTAGACGGTCCGATCGGGATGCGTGTAGGCGTTGTTCATCCCGCCAACGTCCTCGGTGAGCCGGTCCATCATCTCCGACTTCATGTGCGCGGTAGCTTTGAACATGATGTGTTCGAAGAGATGCGCGAACCCGCTGCGCCCCTCGGGATCGTTCTTCGACCCGACGCGATACCAGACATTGATCGCGACGGTCGGCGTGGCGTGGTCCTCGATCAAGTAGACCTCGAGCCCGTTCGGCAGCGTGCGATGTCGATAGTTGATCGGAGGGAACCCAGCGGCCGCCGCAGACGCGGCGATGAAGAGAACGGCAATCGTGACGCGGCGAACGAGCATTCGTGAGCACCTCGGAGAGACAGTGGATTAGTGGATTAGTAGATTAGTGGATTACGAATCCACTGATCACTAATCCACCGACTATATCAACGCACTCTTTCGGCGATGCCTTTGCGGATCATGTCATCGAGCATTGGCTGGAGCTTGTGTTCGATCTCGCGGGCCAGGTCGGACTGGCGATCGCCGAGGCGCGATTGTTCTTCGCCGAGCCTGGACTGCTCGCGGCCGAGTACCGACTGCTGCTGCCCGAGGTCGTCCTGCTTGCGCGAGAGTTCGCGCTGGCGCCGTTCGAGCTCGCGGCGGCGCGATTGAATGGCGGGATCGTCGTCATCGTGAAAGCGCATGGCAAGGCGCGCTTCTTCGACGCCGAGGCGGGCTTGCTCGCGGCCGAGCTCACCTTGACGGCGTCCGAGTTCGCCCTGGCGGCGTCCGAGGGCGCCCTGCTTCCGTCCGAGTGCGCCTTGTTCGCGTCCGAGGTCGCTTTGCGGACGATACAGATCGACGAGGGTTTGCAGCGAAGCCGCGTCGCGAACGACGTACGCGTGACCGTCGTGACGGAACCAGAAGAAGCGACGTCCATACGCGCGGCGCATGTCGTCCATGTCCGTGTCGCCGTCGCCATTGACGACGTTCATGTCGCCGGCGGAGAGGACGTACTTGTCGCCGTCGTCATCGCGTTCATACGTCCACGCCTCGGGCGGCGCAGGAGGAGCAGGAGGTGCGGGCGGCGCGGGCGCGACGACGTACATCGAGGCCATCGCCGGCGCCGGAGGAGCGGGCGGGGCGGGGGCGGCGGGAGGGGAGGGCGGTGTGGGCGGCGCCGGCGGAGCGTCCGGCCAATCGATACCAAAGTAGGGGAGCGCCTGCACGCTCGGAAGCACCGCCAGCGAAATCGCGGCAACAGCGAGGACGGCAACTACGCGTAGAACCTTCATAACTCCTCCTCGGCGACTTGGACGCCTGCCGGTTCGAGAAGTTAGTTACGCGACCGTGGGCGCGATGTTTCCGACGACGGGCGCGACGAAAGCGAAGTTACGAGCTCGCCGCATGAAACGCTTTCTGCACTTCCATCACTATCAAGCACATCGGCCCCGCATTACCCATTGAATCGTCATGAAAGGACAAAACGAAATGGAAACGCCAGCACCCGCCGCCAAACCCACGAAGACTGCTCGAAAAGCCCGCGCGCGAACGTCCGAACGGCGCGCCACACTGAACACGCCCTCCGCCCGCCGCAGCACAGCAGCCGATGCCGCGGTCGCCCGCCGTGCGGCGAGGGGGCTCGTCACATCGGCCGCCTCAGCGCTTGGTTCGGGCCTGTTCGCGCCGGCCGCAATTTCGACGAACCTGGTCTCAGAGCTCAACAACATCGACTTCAAGAAGATGATTGGCGGCCCGCTCCAGGCAGCGGTTGACGCGCAGGTCGCGTCGTCGCTCGCCACCGTCAACTTCATCAACGCCGTGGGATTCACCGACCCCGCCAACGGCCCGCGCGAGCTGGTGATGGTCGACTTCTCCCACACGCGCAACGAGGGCACCCTCGACGCGAACGGACAACCGGTTATCAAGGCCATCACTCTCAAAGTGCCGCTGCTGGCGATGCTTCCGATTCCCAGCCTGCGCATCGAGCACGTCATCATCGACTTCAACGTCAAGCTGAATTCCGTCGAAACGTCGACCGTGTCCACCAGCCTCGGCGTGGACGCATCCGTCAGCGGCGGCTGGGGGCCGGTGAACTTCAAGGTCTCCGCATCCTTCCAACGCAAAGCGACGACCGGTGTCGAAGTAAAAAAAGAATACGCACTCAATGTCAATGTCAAGGCGGTTCAGGACGAGATCCCCGGCGGCCTGGAAAAAATCCTCAACATGCTCGCGGCATGACGGAACGCCACGACACCATCTGGCTATGCAAGGGCTTCCGAGGACACTGCGCCCGTCGCATTCCGCGGAAGCCCTGTTGAAGCTCTGAGACCGACTATGTCTGAAATTGCGCTCTCCGACTATTTAGCGTTTGTCTTTTCCGAAATATCCAGAGCCAGAGACATGGCCGACCGGTATTCGAAGGAAATCGCGCTGGTCTACGCAAAGGACGACGTGCTCCGGCATTTCTCCGTTCCCCGATTCAAGCTTTCGAAGCTGGAACTCGACATGCCGGTCCTGGTGTCAGCCGTTGAGGTCTCATCGCTCATAAAGTTCCAGATGCCGCGGGATGCTTTTCGGATCTCCATCCTCAATAAGTTGACCGACTTCGTAACATTAGTGCGAGCCGCTAAACCCGGCGGCAATCCCGATCCTGTAAAAGGCGCAGACGGACCGCGGCCTATTCGCAGTGACGGTATCGAGCCGTCGATCGACGCCTTTTTTGACCGGCTCGTGGCGCTTCGCGATCTTTCTCGGCCCGAAGAGCTCATCGCCAGCAACTGGAATGAGATCAGCACAAAAATGCTCGCGATCAATGACATACCGATCGAATCGGCGAAAACGAAGCCCGTAAGCGACCTCATTGCTCGCACGCTGCCGCCTGTCATCGAGATGATCAAAGCCAACCTAAGCGTGCCGAAGAACACGATCGACAGGCTGCAAATCAATCCACAGACGAATGTCGTCAAGGACGGAAGCACTGACACATCCGTGTTTACGATCAAAGCGGAATTGATCGAAGAAGGCGTAATTGTCAAATCCCTGAAAGACGACAAGACCGGCGCAGTGTCGCCCGTTGTGGAATTCGAGTAATCAACGTGCAGCGGCTTCTTCATAAAGACGAGCAGCAATTCGCGGAGCTCCTGCGAACGCTCACCGGTACATTTCAGCTTTATGACGAACGAAAGCCGGAACTGCATGACTCGCTGCTCGCCCTCCTGGATCTTGCCGGCGCCACATTCAAGGAGCACGGCCGGTCCGAACGGGAAAGTTTCTGCGCGTCTCTGAGGGCAGAATTCACCACCGCTCTTCGAGGCATTAACCCCACAACATTGGAGAAGTCTGCAGTTCGGCGTCATGAGATGCAGAGCTCGACCGCGTTCAGGATCATGCAGGCACTCGAGTCGCAGTTGCGCGCCGATCTGCTGGAAGTTACGGACACGCTTCACCGCGCGGAAGATCTGATCGGTCAAATTCTCCTGGCAAGTATTCAAAAAGGGCTGATCAGTGACGCGGACATCCGTGACACTGTGACGCAGGACGCGATCGAGACATTGTGGCGGTCGATCGCCTCTGATGCCGACATTGCACTAGGCGAGAAACGTGTCCTGCTCATTGTGAGCCGGTTCGACGTTTACCTTCTGATCGATACGCTGTTGTCCGGTTTGAGGGCGTGACGCTTACTCGTACCGAAGCGCCTCGATCGGATTCAGCTCCGACGCCCTCGCAGCCGGATAGATCCCCGACACCAGCCCCACCGTGATCGAGACGCCGCACGACAGCAGGAGTGATCCGATCGTGATCACCGTCGGCCATCCGGCGTATGCGGCTACGAGCTTGGCCAGGATCACGCCGATGATGATTCCCGACACGCCGCCGATCAGGCTGATGGTGAAGGACTCGATTACGAATTGCGCTTTGATGTCCTGCTTGCGCGCGCCGATGGCGCGGCGGATGCCGATCTCGCGCGTTCGTTCGAGCACCGAGGCCAGCATGATGTTCATGATGCCAATGCCGCCGACGAGGAGTGAGATGCCGGCGATCGATCCCATCACGATCGAAAAGATCCTCTGCGTTTGCCGGCTCTGTTCGAGCAGCGCCTCGGGGACGACGATTTCGTAATCGTCGGCGCCGCCGTGAAGGCGTTCCAGCAGCGGGCGGATCAGCGTTGCGGCGTCGCGCGTGGAGACGCCGTCCTGCACCTGCACGAGCAGTTCGTCGACTGGCGCATCGAGCGGATCGCGGTCGAACTTGCGCATCGCCGTCGACACCGGAATCCAGATCTCCTGCGCATTCGACGCGACCGGAACATCCTTCGATGACGTGGTGCCCGGCTCTTCGCCCGCGAAGAGTCCAATCACTTCGAGCCAGACGTCGTTGACCTTGAGATGCTTGCCGATGGCGGGGCCGTAGCCGAACAGGCTGCGCCGCACTTCCTGTCCGATGACGCAGACTTGCGCGTACTCCTGCTCGTCGCGCTGGTCGAACATGCGGCCGTCGGCGAGTGACACCGTGGCCACGCGCGGATAGCGCCAGGAAACGCCGAGAACTTTTGCTTTGGCTTTTGCGCCGGGAGCGATGATCTTGTATGGCTTCACTTCGACGCGCGGAAGGACCATCTCCACGCGCGGAACGGCTTCGCTGATCGCTTCACCGTCGCGCAGCGAAACGCCGAGTGATTTCTTGCGCAACTCAGCGCGCTCCTCCGGTTTCACGGTCTTCGCACGGACGATGACGTTGCGAAGGCCGAGGCGTCCGATCGCTTCAAGCGCTCTCTTCTCGCCGCCGGCGCCGATCGAAAGCATGGCGATGACCGCGCCGACTCCGAAGATCATCCCGAGCATCGTCAGCGCCGTGCGCAGCTTGTGCGTGGCCAGATTCTGCAGCGCGATCGTGAACGTTTCGGGCGTGGTCATGATTGGCGTCCGGCCGTAGCGCTGGCGGCTTTGGGGCGTCGGGTGTCGGGTGTCGGGGGTCGTAGTGACATGGCTCCGACACCCGACACCCGACAACCGACACCCGGCAGCACTACGACGCGGCTACGCATCCTTTTCCTCGGTGGGATCGCGCAGCGCGATCTCGTCGCCTTTCGCGAGACCTTTCGTCACCACGACTCGGCCCGCCGACGACGAGCCGACCTCGATCACGACCGCATCGAATTTATCGCCGTGCTTGCAGTAGACGAGCTTCTTCCCCTGCTTTTCGAAAATGGCCTGGCGTGGGATCGAAAACGCCCCCTCGCGGTTCTCGACGTCGAGCACCGCGTGGACGCGGGCGCCGGGTTTCATCAGCGCGGGGTTGGTGCGATCGAGCGTGATGGTGGCGCCGAAGTACTGCACCGGCACGCGCGGAAATCGCGGACGGGCAAGCTTGTCGACCTGCGAGATTTTTCCGGTGATGAGCGTGCCCGGCTTCCCTTCGATCGTCAGCGTGGCCTTCTCGCCGACCGCGAGTCCCGCTGCATCCGCCTCGAGCACGAAGACCTCGGCTTTCATCGAATTGAGATCGGGGATCTCGCCGATCGGACTGCCCGGCCAGAGCGTGTCGCCGACGCGGACCACGTCGCCGCGCCAGTCGTGTTGCAACACGAGGATGCCGTCGTACGGCGCGCGCATCTCGAGGGCGTGCAAGCCTTGCTCGGCGTTGCGGATCTTGAGATCGGCCTTGCGCTGCTCGATGTTGACGAGATCGCGGTCGGCGGCGGAAAGCTTCGCACGCACGCCGAGGACGCCTTCGGCGTGTTCCTTCCTGCGGCCGGCGAGCGTCTCGTCGATCTGCGACTCGACGCGCTGAAAACGGGAGAAGACTTCCGCGTCGTCGAACTTGAATTGCCGCGCGGCGAGCAACTCGTCGGTGGCCTGACGCGCATCGCGGCGAAGATTTGTGCGCGTCGTCGACGACTCGCTGTCGGTCTTGAACAACTTGTTGCCGGCCGTGTCGTGATCCTCGCGTCCGGCCTGCAACTGCGTCTCGTAATCGGTCGGATCGAAACGGACCACGACGTCATCTTTCTTCAGCAGCGCTCCGTCGGGAACGATCCAGGCGATCTTGAGCTGGCCGGGGGCATCGTGCGGCGCGGCGAGAGTCGTGGCTTTCGTCGATTTCAGATTGCCGTCAGCGGTGACGCGGCGCGCGAACCGGACCGCTTCGACGCGAAAAGTGGGGACGTCGCTGGCTTGATGACAACCGGCAGCCAGCAACACGATCGCGCACGACCACAGCCCGGAACGCTGGCGTCTCGCCGGCTGGCCCGGCGGCGTCCCCGCCGCCGAATGGGAGGCTTGCAGCGGCGTCTTGTTACCAGCGAAGGTCGAGGGTTTGCCGGTTCGGCGGCGAGACGCCGCCGGGCCAGCCGGCGAGGACGCCAGCGCTCCGTCGCCGTGCCGTCTCACGATTTCGTCTGATCCTTGTCGGCGCTCTTCGGGACGAGCACGCGATCGCTTGCGGAGAGTCCGCCGAGCACTTCCACCGATTTCTCATTCTCGCGTCCGAGCTTCAGCGGAATCGCGGTGACGGAGAACGTGCCGCGGCGATAGGCGACCGGACCGCGCTCGGTCACAAAGACCGCGTTGCGCGGAATCAGCAGCGCGCTCTTCGCGCGGCCTAGTTCCACCGTCCCGTGGAAGCGCATGCCCGGACGCATCTTGGCGGGATCGGTCCGGTCGAGGACGATGTTGACCTTGAGCACCTTGATCGGATCCTTCGTCCCCTGCTGCTGCGCGACCGTGCGCGACGCTTCCTTGATCGTGCCGCCGAACTCTTCGTCAGGGTGCGCGTCGAGGTTGAAGATCACGCGCTGTCCGACCGCGATTTTGCCCGCATCGGCTTCATCGACTTCGCCCTTGGCCATCATGCGCGCCAAGTCCGGAATCTCCAGTACGCGCTCCATGCGCCAGCAGTTGTCGCCCACCTTTTTCTTGTCGCCGCGCCAGTTGGTCACGTAGACGATCGTGCCGTTGCGCGGCGCGAGGATGGTCATGGCCTTGATCGCGTTCTGCATGTCGGTGACGACTGCCGCGGCTGTGGACTGCTTGCTGGTCAGCAGCGCGATCTGCGCCGCGGCCGCTTTTTCGAACGATGCGATGCGTTGCCGGATCGACTCGGTCTCCTGCTTCGCCAATCCGAAATCGAGCTCGATCTGTTTGCGCTCTTTGTTGTTGGTGATTTCCGCCGGCCCTTGCAGCTTCAACTCGGCCTTGCGAAGCCGTCCCTCGGCATCGGCGAGCTTGAGCTTCTCGTCTTCTCGTCGTAAAGCGAGATCGGCACGCGCCTTCTCGATTTCCTTGCGTGACTGCTCGCTCTCGGCGCTCTTCTCATCGAGCCGCTTCTGCAACTCCGTCGTATCGAATCCGAGGACCGGGCGGCCGGCTTTCACGTCAGTCCCCTCGGGCGCAATCATCGAGATCTTGAAATCCCAAACGTCGTTGACCTGCGGCGGTCCGAAGCTGCCCGAATCGACGGCGGCCAGCGTGCCGGTAACGTCGATGCCGGTGACGAGATCGCCACGCGTGACGCGAACCCAGTCGCCTTGACGATCGGCCGCGAGTTTGTTGCGCGTCCACCCCGCGCCCGCGAGCACGGCGGCGATGGCGATACCAATGGCGAGGAGAGATTTGTTACGCATGCCTGTCATCCTGAGCCGCCGGAGCCGTGGAGCGCGAAGCGCGGAAGCGGCGGTCGCGCGCGAAGGCGCGCTCGACAAACTCAGCCCCGCGCTTGGCGCGGGGAAAACGGATGTGGTCGAGTTTCGTGGCCGCGGAGGCGCCCACTACAAAGTGATTCAGCAGCGCGAGATTTTGTAGCGGCCGCCTCCGCGGCCGCGCATTCACGCCGCTTCCAATCCCCGCGCCGAGCGCCGGGCTAAGATTGTGGAGCGCGCCTTCGCGCGGGGCCGGCTGGTGGTTCGCAGTTGGAGAAACGCTACGCATGCCCCAGCGTCTCCCCTTCGTTCAATCCGCTTTTCACCACGCAATCCTGCGCGTTGCACGCGCCTAGGACGACGTCGGCCAGCTTGCCGTCCGCGCGAAACACGCGCGGCTTCTTGCCTGAGAAATCGATCGCCGCGCGCGAAACGAGCAGCGCATTCGGCTGCCGCATCGCATGCACGACCACGCGTGCCGAAAGGCCGGGACGCATGCGTGCGCCGTCGAGTCGGTCGAGCGCCACGATCACGCGGAAGGCGCGACGCAGCGACGTGCGGCTGCTCTCCTGCGCCACGGCGGAAATCGCGCGGACGCGGCCGGGGAACGTCATGTTCGGATAGGCATCGAGAACGATCGTGGCGGGCATCCCTGCGCCGATCCGTCCGTCGTCGACGTCCGGAAGATCGGCCTCGACCTGCAGCGACGACATCTCCGGAAACTGCGCCAGCGGCAGGCCGATGAAAACGCTGTCGCCTTCCTGCAGGCGCCGCCCTTCCCACGGATGATCGCGGATGACCACAATGCCGTCGTGCGGTGCGCGCAGGATGAGCTCATCGATGGCGCGCTCGGCGATGCCCAGCTCGCGCTGCGCTTTCTGCAAACTGAGCAGAAGGTTGTCGCGGTCGGATTTCACCGAGGTGCGCTGCGACTTCAGTACGTCCACGGCCTTGGCCAGCTCGACCTCGGCGCGTTTGAACTTGATCTGCCGGTCGTTGTAGTCGCGCTCCGCCACGATCTCTTTCGGCATCGCGGCGTCCATCTTGGCCTTGTCGTAATCGGCGCGCTTCCGCTCGACGTCTAGCTGCTTGTCGATCGTGTCGGCCTTCCACTCCGACTCTTTCTGCTGCAGTTGCTGCTCGGCCTGGGCTACAGCTTGACGTTTTGCGTCGAGGTTGGTGGAGAAGGTGGAGTTGTCGAGCTCGACGATGCGATCGCCCTTCTTGGTCTCGATGCCGTCCTGCGCGATCCACTTGATCGAGGTCTGCCACTGCGGCAGCCGCGGCACTGCCAGCTCCTCGCCGCGCGCCGCTCGCAATTCGCCGGTGATGACGACGTCGCTGGCGAACGTCCCACGCCGCACCCGCAGCGATTTCGAGTCCGCATCCGGGCGATACCCCGAGAAGCATCCGGACGCGATCACGGCCACAGCGCACGAGATCCAGGCTTTCACGTTCATGCGATTCGACGTATTGGACGGAGAAGAGTTACGAAGGTTAGGACTCGAAACGCGTCCAACGACGGCAAATTTCGTACGGCAGTAGACTTCGCGGATGGCGAATCCGGAGCATGTGGCGAAGTTGAAGGAGGGGTGGGAGGCGTGGAACGCTTGGCGAGAGACGAGTGATGAGACGCCTGACCTTTCCGGAGTCAACCTGGTATCGAAAGCTCTTGATTACTACCAACTATCGTACGCCGACTTCTCAGGTGCGTTTCTAGATCGGCTAAGTTTTTATAAGACGATTTGTCACGATACTTCTTTCGAAGGAGCACGCCTCTATAGTTGTGCGTTCATCATCTCCGAGTTGATCAATTGCAACTTTGTAGACGTGTCCATTCGTTACAGCACCTTTGATTCGTGCAGCCTCGCTGAGAGTGACCTAACTGGTGCATTACTTAGCTGGACCGCGTTCGCTAATACTTCGTTCCGATCTGTGCGCGGCCTTGGCACACTAGGTGATTTGTACCGGAACTCGATCGGAATAGACACGTTCTTCCAATCGGGCGGCCTCCCCGAGTCCTTTCTACGCGGCTCCGGAGTGCCGGAGGAGTTCATCGAATACGCGTCTTCGCTCGTCGGCAAAGCGATCGAGTACTACTCGTGCTTCCTAAGCTACTCATCGAAAGACGACGAATTCGCGCGACGTCTCTACAACGACCTCCAAGGAAAGAACGTCCGTACCTGGTTCGCGCCGGAGGATCTGAAGACCGGCGACCGCTTTCGCTCGCGTATCGACGAATCCATCCGCTTCCACGACAAGCTCGTGATCATCCTCTCTGAGAACTCAGTCAACAGCGATTGGGTGGCGACGGAGGTGGAGTCGGCGCTCGAGCGCGAGCAGAAAGAAGGGAAGGACGTCCTCTTTCCCATCGCCATCGACGAAGAAGGCTTCACCTCAACGCAGCCGTGGGCGGCGGACATCCGCCGCAAACGCCACATCGGCGACTTCCGCAAATGGAAATCGCACGACGACTACACCGCCGCCTTCGACCGGCTCGTGCGCGACCTCAAGAAGTCGCAGCCGCCGATCATCATGAAGGGCGGTTGAACGCGACGCGGACGTGAGGTCAGCCGCAACTCCCGTCCCTTCCGGAACTTGACCGCGAACGTTGCTTGGGATAACGTTTTCCGACCTCGACAACTCTGGGAGGGGAAAATGGTCAGTGTGCGTAGGGTGGTGGTTCCCGTTCTCCTGCTTGTGGCTGCCATCCCGGCATTCGGCGCGGCCCGGAAGTCCTCTTCGCATCCGCCACGCGAGCTTCATCGCGCCGGCGATCACTGGACGGCGTACAACCCTCCTGATCCCGCGACCTGGCCGGCCGGCTCGAAGAGCTACACGATCAAACAGGGCGACACGCTCTGGGGGCTGGCGCAGCAGTTTTTCAAGAACGCCTACACCTGGCCGCAGCTCTGGGAGTCGAACACCTGGATCACCGACGCGCACTGGATCTATCCCGGCGACGTCCTGCTGATCGATTCCGAAACTGCGCAGCAGATTTCAAACGCCACCACGACGTCGGATGCGACGACCCCTCCCGCGCTGATGCCGGACACTGCCGCGGCACCGGCCGCAACCACTGGCACTTCGACGTCGATGACCGGCGATGGCTTCATCACCGCCGCGGACGGCGTCGGCGGCAGCCGCAGCCCCGTTCCGCTCGGAACCGAATTCGACGTCTATTGCTACGGCTACATCGGCGATCCGGCTGAGCCGATGCCGAACTCGATTCAGGCCTGGGAAGACGCGGAGATGCGTTATCAGGCCGGCGAAGTCCACCAGGACATCACCGGTGCGGCCGGCGATCTGGTGATCCTCGACGGAGGCACGGCCACCGGCCTCGTGGCCGGCGATACCTACATCGTCGTCGAGAGCGGCGAGATGGTTCCGCATCCGGACAAGAAGACGCAGGTTGTCGGACGCGAGTACATCTACCAGGGACAAATTCGCGTGCTCTGCGCTGACGATCACCATGCCCGCGGCATCATCACGCAGTCGTGCAATGACATTCACATCGGCGCGCGCCTCAAGCCACTGCCGCAGATTCCGATTCCGTTGGCGCGGATCCCCGACATGCCGGCGTTCTGCGATCCGACCAGCGGCAAGCGCAACGGCTTCATCGTCAGCGCACAAGGCGGCTGGGACACAGCCCTCGGCGAGGGCCTGCTCGTGCAGGTCAACCTCGGACAGGCAGATCAACTCCAGCCCGGAGACTTTCTAACCGTCTACCGCGATAACGTCCTCCCCGGCGAACGTCACCAGGTTCTCGGCGAAGTCGGCATCCTGACGACGAATACGCACACGGCGACCGGCAAGATCGTGGCGATGCGCTATTCGATGAAGATCGGCGACCGCGTAGAGATCCGGTAAGAGGGGCGTCGGGGGCCTGGAGTTGGGAGTCGGAGAACCGTAGCGGCCGAGACAGGTCGCCGATCCCCGACTCCCGACACCTTGTCCGGCGTCAACTAGAACTGCGGGGCAAAGCGGTGTGGTCGCTGAACAGGAGCGAACGAGCTAGACGCGTAAGATCTGAGTCCTTCGTAATCAACCCCAAGTATCTTGCGAGGAACCCCCGAGTACTTCGCGAGGGACCCCCGAGTACCTTGCGAGGGACCCCCGAGTACCTCGCGAGGAACCGCCGAGTACCTCGCGAGAAACCGCCGAGTACCTTGCGAGGAACCCCCGAGTACTTCGCGAGGAACCCCCGAGTACTTCGCGAGGAACCGCCGAGTACCTTGCGAGGAACCCCCGAGTACCTTGCGAGAACCTTGCGAGGACCCCGATCTCTTCGAAGACCCCCCCGGGTCTCCGACCCCCCAAGTTTCCATCGACACCGTCGTTCCTTTTGCTAGAATCGCGCGTCCGGGTCCATAGCTCAGCGGTTAGAGCTACCGGCTCATAACCGGCAGGTCCCAGGTTCGAATCCTGGTGGACCCACCAGGGCAACGATGCGCGTCACCTCAAACATCACGAACGATTTGCTCGCCTGCCGGCGCGGACCGGGCGGACGATCGTTCGCCGCCGGATCGACGCTCGATCGACCGGACCGGCATTCTCATCCCGCACAGGCGTTCCAGCACTGGAACGCCTTTTCTGTCTTTGGAGGCAATTGTTGAATCAGGACGTTGAAAAGCTTTGGGAGTTGCAAACAGTCCTGTCGCAGCTCGGTGATCGTGAAAAACAACTGACCAACAAGCCGGAGTCGTTCGCTGCCGTCGACCGCGAATGGCAGAACGTGAACTCCAGCATGGAGCGGCTGCGCGAGCAGATCGAGCAGCACTCCAAAGAACGGCGACGCGTCGACGGTGAGTTGTCGGACCAGCAGGAGCTTCTGAAGAAATATCAGGGCCAGCTCATGCAGGTGAAGAATCAGCAGCAGTACGCCGCGGCGTGGAAAGAAATCGACTCCACCCGCAAGCACGTCAAGGAGCTCGAGGACTCGACGCTCAAGACGATGACAGACGTCGAGGGGCTGCAGAAACAGCACGACGATCTCGAAGCCGGCAACGTCGATCTGAAGTCGCGCTGGGACACGGAGCACGAAGCGTGGCAGCACTCGCTCGGCGATCTGCGCACCGAGGTCGAACAGCTGAAGGCGAAGGCAGCGATGATCGAAGCGTCGCTTCCCGAACGGCTGCGCCGCGAGTTCCATCGCATCTTCAAGCAGCGTCAGAATGTGGCGATGGCGAAGGTCGTGGCTGATTCGTGCAACGGCTGCCGCACGCGTGTGCGGCCGGCGGTCATGCAGCAGCTCAAGCGCGGCGATCTCGTTCACTGCGAAGGCTGCAGCCGCATCCTCTATCTGGAGATGCCCCCATCCTGAAGATCACTGCCCACGTCGACGGCGCCTGCCGCGGCAATCCCGGACCGGCGTCGTACGGCGTCTACATGCGCAAGGACGACGGTGAGATCCTCGAGATCTCCGGCTTCCTCGGCACAACCACGAACAATGTCGCCGAGTACGCCGGCCTGCTCGAAGCGCTGGCGACGGCGAAGTCGGAAGGGGCGACGGAAGTCGAGATCGTTTCCGATTCGCTGCTGCTCGTGCAGCAGATGCTTGGCACGTATCGAGTCAAGCATCCGAACCTCGTGCCGCTGTTCCGGCGCGCGAAATCGATGTCGCTCCATTTTCCGAAATTCAAGATCAGCCACACGCTGCGCGTCGGCAACAAAGACGCGGACCGTCTCGCTAACGCCGCGCTCGACCGCCCCGGGCGCACTCCGAATGACCGATGGATCGAGCGGCACCGTGTCGATTCGTGAGAATGCCGCCGAGGTCGAGGCGCGCATCGCGCGCGCGTGCGAACGCGCGGGGCGTTCACGGAGCGAAGTAACGCTCGTCGCTGTCTCGAAAACGTTTCCGGCGGAGTTCATCGACGAAGCGATCGAGGCAGGCATTACCGAAGTCGGTGAGAACCGTGTGCAGGAAGCGCGCGACAAGAAGCCGCTCGTGCGCGGCAGCGCGCGCTGGCACCTCATCGGACATCTGCAGACGAATAAGTCGAAGGATGCCGTGAAGCTTTTTGACGTCATCCAGGCTGTCGATTCGCTCGAGCTCGCGGAGAAGCTCGCCCGCGCCGCCGGGAATCAGGGCAAACGTCTCGAAATCATGTTGCAGGTCAACATCGGCGACGAGCCGCAGAAAAGCGGCATCGCACGTGGCGAGGTCGATGCGGTCGCGAAACAGGCCGCGGCGCTTGCGTCGCTCGACGTCATCGGACTGATGGCTATCCCCCCGATTGGCACTCCGGAAGAGTCGCGTCCATACTTCCGCGAGTTGCGGTCGATGCGCGATGCGCTCGGCCTCAAGCACTTGTCGATGGGCATGAGCGAAGATTTCGAAACAGCGATCGAGGAAGGATCGACGATCGTCCGCGTCGGCCGCGCGATTTTCGGCACCAGAGGATAGATGGGAATCATCACGCCGTTCTTCAACGCGTTTTTGATCGTCCTGCAGGTGATCCAGTGGATCGTCCTGGTCTGGGTGATCATCTCCTGGCTGCTTTTTTTCGCTTCGCAGACCTCGTTCCGCTGGCGCTACAAGCAGGCGTACGTGATCCTCAATCAGCTCAACGACATCTTCACGCGGATGACCAGCCCGTTCCTGCGTCCGTTCCGCCGGCTCGTCCCGCCGTACAAAACGGGCGGGATCGATTGGTCCCCGCTGCTGCTCCTGCTGGCGATCTACATCCTTCGCGGCGTGGCGTCGTACCTCTACACGGCATTGCTCGGCCGCGGTTGATCAGGGCGGCGGATTTACGTTCGTGCCGGTGAATGGCGCAACGCCTGGCACGCAACCCAGGTCGCCTGACGGGCAGACCGGCATACCGCCAGCCGGTCCGATCGCGGCGCCTGAGGCGACGGCCGGCGAGCAACCGTTGCCGAGCGAAGCGGCGTCAAACTCGGTCGACAGGCGATTCGCACCCAGGCTTCCAAAGATCGTTGCCGTTACCCAGTTCTGGCTCGGACGGGGACCGATCGTGCCGGATCCCAGCGGCGCGAGGTCGCTCTTGCTGCCAAGTCCTGTGATGACGGTCCGAACGCCACCAAGATCATGGGTAACCGAGTAGGCCGTGCTGCCGCCGTTATTGAGATTCATGTACAGCCAGCCGCCGACGTCAGCACTGGACAAAAATCCCCCGATGCCGCTGCTCGTATCGGTTGACGACGCGGCGGGCAGAAGGGTGGGTTGAGGACTGATACAGAGGCTAGTGCAGGGGGCGAGTGTATAGACGTTCTCGTGCTCATCGAAGCGAAGAATCTCAGCTACATTCATGACTCGATTCGATTGCACGTCGGCGCATGAACCGACGCCGAGAGATTCGCGCCAGATTGTCAGATTTGTCGCGAAGCTTGAAGTTCCTCCCTCAATAAAACGGGCCGCAAAGGTCGACGGCAGCGGTTGCCGGCGATCTGCCGTCCGATTCGTCGCAGGGGTGTAGCGGTCGTAGAAGGTGTACGGCAGCCCTGTCGCCACCAGGTCGCCGCCGGCAGGACCTCCTTCCGGTACTGCGCGGATGTGCACCATCGGATTTCCCGCGGCATCGAACGGGCCCGGCGCGGAAGTTTCGGCCGGCTGCGGTCCGAGTTGCTGGTAATCACCGATCAGGACATTGTCGAAAAGAATCGACGAGGTGTAATACGTCGGGTCGGTGGGCATAAGGAGCGAGCAGTTCGACGCCACATCGATCGTGACATAGCCGATTGCATTCGCATGGACGCCGCCAACAGGGGTGGCGCACGTAAGCGAGCCGCCCGTGTTGTAAATGCCCGTGGTGAGCGCCGAACGAACTGCCGCGAGCAGGGTCAGGTTGATCTGGCCCGGCTGTTTCGCGCAATTAATGGAAGCGCCGCCACCCGCGAAGTTCGGGTTGGCAGTGAAGCCAGCAGACAGCGAGCCGAGCGGCGACTGCGCCGTGGTCGGGCCTGTGCCGTTGTTCTGCGCAACGATGCCTTGCACGAGTACCTGCCTCAGCGAGATGCCCTGAACGTCATAACCGGTCAGGAAGATGTTGAAGTCGAGGACCGGGAAAGACCAGTCGGTCCAGACCGTCACATGAGCGATCTGCGATAAGCGGCTCACGTTCGTGATCGTGAA